>NZ_JDTH01000002.1:1624269-1949123 GCF_000710615.1 Haladaptatus cibarius D43
CTTCTCTATTTTGATGTCGCGGATGTCGCCGTCTAGTTCATCGACCGTTTCTTGCTTGCGGTCGATTTCCACGAACGCCTGCCGCCTGCGGTTTTCCGCGTCCTGAATCTTTGCTTCCGCGGATTCGATTTTGTCTTCGAGGCGCGAAATTTCGCCCTTGACTTCCTCGATTTCGCTCTTGATGGCGAGTTGTTCGTCCTCGCCTTTGCGCTCGATTTCCGTGTTGAGTTCTTCCAGTTGGTCTTCCAGACGGACGACTTTGCCCTGTCGTTCGTCCAGTTCGCGCTGGAGGGAGACGAGTTCGTCTTTCCTGCTCTCGATGTCGTCTTGGGTGTTTTCGAGGTCAGCCCGCTTCTCTTCCAGCTCT
This sequence comes from Haladaptatus cibarius D43, assembly GCF_000710615.1. NCBI lineage: Archaea > Methanobacteriati > Methanobacteriota > Halobacteria > Halobacteriales > Haladaptataceae > Haladaptatus > Haladaptatus cibarius. Next base: position 1,624,637 of record NZ_JDTH01000002.1, read on the forward strand.
GCGGCCTTCAGATAGCCTTCGTACTCTTCTTTTTCCTCGCGGAGTCCCTTGTATTCGAGCGCGGTTTCCCGCTCGTCGCGCAGTTGGTCGAGTCGGTCGTCTTTCTCCTCGATGCGGAGTTCGGCCTCTTCGACGCGGTCTTTGACGACTTCGAGTTCTTCGAGTGCGGCATCTTTTTTCGCGTCGAACTCCGCGACACCAGCGATTTCGTCGATGATTTCGCGACGCTCGTAGGGCGTCATGTTGATGATGCCGGTCACGTCGCCCTGCATGACGACGTTGTAGCCTTCCGGCGTCACGCCCGCCTGTGCCAGCAAATCCTGAATGTCGGAGAGGTTGACCGACCGCTCGTTCAGGTAGTAGTAGGAGTAGTAGTTGTCCTCGGTCTGTTTCACCCGACGTTTGATGGTGATTTCGTCGGTGTCCCCGACGTTGTCCGTCCCGGCGGCGTTGACGACCTGTGTTCTGTCGAGTGTTCCGTCGGAGTTGTCCAGAATGACCTCGACGGAGGCTTCGAGCGGGCCGTTTTTCGCGCCCTCATCCTCGTCGTGGCCGGGGTTGTAAATCAGATCGGTCAGTTTCTCGGCGCGAATGCCCCGCGTTCTGGCCAGTCCGAGCGCGAACAGGACGCTGTCGATGATGTTGCTCTTGCCGGAACCGTTCGGCCCGGTGACCACGGTGAAGTCCTCGTAAAACGGGATTTCGGTCTTCCGGCCGAAGCTCTTGAACTTATCGAGGACGAGCTTTTTGATGTGCATGGGTTGCTCGTAGGAGAGGGTAGCCCCTACGCCACGATGATGTCGTCGCCCAGTCCGGACGTACCCTCGTCGTTATCGTCTGTTTCGTCCTTGGACTCCTCGGTTTTAGCCTCTTCGACCTCGGTCGATTCGTTCGATTCCTGCTCGGCCTCCAACTCGCGGAGTCGCTGATTGGCGTCCACGAGTTCCTCCGTCAGTCCGCGAATCGTCGCATCGAGTTCTTCGACCCGCGATTCCAAGTTTGCGATTCGGTCGCGCTGGCTAGTCATATCACGTATGCGTCACGGTTTCCTCATAAAGGTGCGTCAGACATGCGGCAGACACGGGCGAAATACGGGTCGAGCTACTACATTTTCCTCCGAACTATCGAACTTCGAGAACGGATACACAAAACATATTATCGTGGACGAGTGGAAACGAACGAGATGGGGAGAGACAACTGGACACGACGCTCAGCCCTCCGGTACTTCGGTTTGGGCATCGCCGCGCTCGGTGGGTGTGTGTCGGGCGAAAGCGACCAACAAGCCGAACAAAACGGAAAATCGGATGACGAGACGGGGACGACAGAAACTGAGACGGAAACGACTTCGGACGAGACAGGAGATTCGGACGAAACGGAAGACTCGAACACCGAAGACGGAGTTAGCCCGTCCGACACGCACCCGGTTCTGTTGGCAGTCAGCAGTTACGCAAGCAGTGAGCACACGGTGACGGTGACGGCAACGGAGGGAAGGTCGTCGGTGCTGGACGAAACCATCACGCTTCCGATAAACGACGCGGTGACGTTCGAGGACGCACTGGCCGTTCCGAGTCAGGGTTCCGTGGAGTACGAAATCAGCGTCTCGATACAGGGTGGCACGACGGCGACGGAGACGTTCACAATAAAGAGCAGTCACGACGTGCACGGGATTTCGGCGGTCGTCATGTCCGTGGACAACATCCGTTGGGGAACGAACGCCCACTGAACGCCGACTGTTGGACTCATTCCCGCGATACGACCCATCCCGTAGGTTTTTAACTTGTACCGAACCAACCAGTTAGCAATGACTGCTCAGGCTGTCCAAGAGGGCGAACACGTGGCCGTTATCGGCCTCGAAATCCACGTCCAACTGGAGACGGATACGAAGATTTTCTGCGGTTGTTCGACCAACCAAGACGACCCCGAACCGAACACCTACACCTGCCCGGTCTGTCTCGGCCTTCCGGGTGCTCTCCCGGTGCTGAACGAGGCGGCCGTCGAATTCGCCGTCAAAGTCGGCAAAGCTATCGACGCCGATATTCCGGAAGAAACCCGCTTCCACAGAAAGAACTACTTCTACCCCGACCTGCCGAAGGGTTTCCAGATTACGCAGTACGACGCCCCGATTTGTCAAGACGGGAAATTGGAGTTCCGGCACAAAGGCGAAACCCGAACCGTCGGTATCCACCGCGCGCACTTAGAAGAAGACCCCGGCAGTCTCCGACACGTCCGCGACGGCAGTGGAAACATTGACACCCGAACTACCGGCATCGACCGTGCGGATTACACGTTGGTCAACTACAACCGCGCCGGGACGCCCTTGATGGAAATCGTCACCGACCCCGATTTCCGCAAACCGGGCGAAGCGGTTACCTTCCTCGAAAAACTGGAGGAGGTACTCGAATATCTCGGCATCTTCGATTCGACCCGCGACGGCAGTCTGCGCGTTGACGCAAACCTCTCGCTGGTTCCCGGCGAGGACGTAGACGGCGACGGGACGATTTCCGACGAGGTGCTGGCGGACGCGAACCGAACCGAAGTGAAGAATATCTCCAGTCACAAGGGCGCAGAAAGCGCGCTCGCCTACGAGGAGAGTCGCCAGCGGAATCTCATTCGGCGTGGAAAGGCGGTCGAGCAGGAGACGCGCCACTTCAACGAAACCCACGGCTCGACCGTCTCGATGCGCTCGAAGGAAGAGGAGAAAGATTACCGCTACTTCGCCGAAGCAGACCTGCCACCGCTCCAAGTCAGTGACTGGAAGGAGCGACTCGAAATTCCGGAACTGCCCGACGCCCGCCGAGAGCGATTCCGCGACGAGTACGACCTGAGCAAGGAAGCCGCGAGCAAACTCACCTCCAGCAAGCAAGTCGCAGACTTCTACGAGGAGGTAGCCGAGGAGTTCGACCCCGACCTCGCCGCGGCGTGGGTCGCCGACAGTCTCCTCGGAGAACTCAACTACCGCGACATGGAAATCACGGATGTCGAAGACCGACTGGGCGAGTTCAAGACCCTCATCCGTCTCGTCGCCGAAGACGAGATTACGGCCAAAAACGCCGAAGAAACCGTCCTGCGTGAGATGCTGGACGAGGGCGACGACCCCGAAACAGTCATCGACCGGGAGGGACTCGGCAAGGCAGATTCGGGCGAAGTCGAACAGGCAGTCGAGGAGGCTATCGAGGAGAACCCGGACACGGTGGAGGACTACCACGCCGGAGAGGGCGGCGCAATCAACTTCCTCGTTGGACAGGTCATGCAGAAAACCGGCGGGAGTGCCGACCCCGGTTCCGTGAATGGCATGCTTCGGGAGCAACTGGACGAGTAAGGCGAGTAGACGGCTTTGCAAAGTCGGACGATGATTTAATTCTGTTTTCAACTCGAACCATTTTTCACGGGTTTCAGTGATTGTGATTCTATGACAAACCCCGTGAATTCGGAACACGACGAGAGCCTCGAACGCGAGTTAGCCGCCAACTACCAGTGCTACAGCCTCACCGGAAGTCATCACGAAATCGGCGTCGAGACAGCCAAACGAAGCGAGTCTGTCATCGAATCGGGAACGAAATTGACTGACGAAGCGCGCGAGGTGGCCGAAGAATCCAGAGAAATCACCGAATCCGTGTTTCCGGAAGCGGTCGAAGAATTTCGAGGCTACGCCGACGCCCTCGATTTGACCGACGACGAGTGGTTGTGGCAGTTCGCGCCGGGTGTGCAGGGTGGATGCAGTGCGGTTGCAGTAGAAACGGAGGATGGCTTCATCATCGGACGAAACTACGATTTCTTCTACTTCGAGTCTCGACGCCACTTGATTCATACGAATCCGGACGATGGCTTTGCCCACGTCGGAACCCACGAGGGACTCATCGGCGGGCGGTTCGACGGCCTGAACGAAGCAGGACTGTTCGTGGAGTTCAATGGTGCTGGCGAACCCGACGATTCCCGTGTCGGAATGCCGTTCCACCTCGTGGTTCGCTATCTGCTGGAGAACTGTGAAACCGCGACGGAGGCCCGCGATACCTTGTGCGACCTGCCACTGCGCGAATCGAAAAGCTACCTGCTCGCGGACGAAAGTTCGGCGTTCGTCGTGGAAGCACACCCAGAAGAAACTGCGGTCAGAGAACCAGAAGACGGCGTCCTCGTCGCTACGAATCACTTCGTCCATCCCGCAATGCAGGAGTACGAACCGGCGTGGGACAACTCCGTCCGGCGACGGGAGACGTTGCGAGGGTTGGCCGAAATTTCAGAACCGACTGCGAAGGACGTACAAACCCGTCTCCGCGACCACGAGGCACCGGTTTGTGGCCACGAAGACGGACTCGCAACGTTTTGGTCGTGTATCGCCGACCCTGCGGCGGGACGCGTTTCCTATGCACTCGGCGCGCCGTGTCGAAACGAATACGTCTGGACGATTTCCCCCGGAGAAGAGTGAGTGCGGAGGAACTCCCAAAACGAGGGTCGCATCGTCGAACGCGATTCCAAACTGGTTTGAGTTTCCATACTAGTTTATTGATTTATTATTTTTCTCTTCGAAAAAATATATTGCACTCTGTGCGCGTGGAATAAATGCACCATGCCATCCAGACGTGACATACTCAAGAAAGTCAGTACAGCAGGAGCGACAGCAATCACGGTGACGGGACTGTCCGGGTCTGCATCCGCCGCACCCGGTTCCATTCCGTCGCATTATCTCGATCAGTATCAGGCGACCGGTGCCAACTACGGTATCGACTGGACGTACCTCGCGGGCGTCGGCTGGATAGAAACCCAGCACGGCCAGTACGAGCCCGGTTGCGACGAGTCGTCGGCGGGCGCACGTGGTCCGATGCAGTTCATGCCCGCGACGTGGGACGCCTACGGCGTTGACGGTAATGGCGACGGCTATGCGAATATCTGCGACTATCAGGACGCGATTCCAGCCGCCGCAAACTACCTGACGGCCTCTGGCGCGCCGGAGAACTGGGACGACGCGCTGTACGCCTACAACCACAGTTGGAGCTACGTCAACGACGTGAAAGACACCGCCGCCTACTACCGCAACCAGTACGGTGGAGGTGGCGGTGGTGGGTTTGCCGACGGCGACCGAATTACGCCGACTGCCAACCTGAACACCCGTGAACAGCCCGGAACCGGCCAGCCAATCGTCGCCACGATTTCGCCCGGCGAAGTCGGCGAAATCATGAACGGCCCGACCACGAAGGGCGGCTACACGTGGTGGGGCGTCCACTGGCTCGACCGGAACGTGTGGGGTTGGTCGGTCGAGCAGTACCTCACCGACGCATAGACGGCCAGTTCATCGTTTTTCGGCGGATAGAAGTAATTTCGTTCGTGTTAGTCCGCGGTTGCCGGTTTTTTCTCATCCTCAAGGACGCCATGTCGCCACCGGCCGAGGCTGAACCAGAGGACGCCCATGACGAACGAGACGATGGCCGAAATCGACCACGCCCACCAGAGTCCATCGACGCCCCACGCCAGTCCCGAGAGGGTGAGCGGGCCGAGTTGGAACGTCCATCCGTAGGCGAGGATGAGCGCGATGGGAAGGCGAAACACCCAACGCGAGAGAAACGAGAGGGCCATCGCAACGCGGGTGTCACCCGCGCCGCGGAAGCCACCCTGAATCACCATCAGGCCGCCGAAGAACGAGAGGAACAGCCCGATGATGTGGAGGAAGTTGATGCCCTCCGCAACTACTGCGGGGTCGTCCGTGAACACTCGCATGGCGACGTCGGGAAACGCCACCATCAAGCCACCCGCCGCGAAGAGGACGGCTAACGTTCCGGCGGTGGCTTTCCACGTCACCTCCGCGGCCCTTTCGGGGGTTTCCGCCCCGAGGTTTTGCCCGACGCCGGTCGCGGTGGCCTGTCCGACCGCACCCGAAACCGTCCACGAAACGGACATCAGTCGAACGCCGACGCCGTAGGCGGCGGTCGGAACTGCACCGAATCGAGCGACCAATGCGGCCATCGCCACGGCGGCGAAACTGCGGGCCGCGCCGTCGATGGTGGCGGGATAACCGATTTCCACGAGTCGTTTCAACACCGGCCAGTCCGGCGAGAGGTCTTCGAGTCGAAGCTGAATCCCCCAGTTGCCGCGGAGAAGCACGTACACGCCGACGACGGCCGCGAACACGCGGGCAATGAGTGTGGCGACGGCCGCACCTTGCGTCCCCATTCCGTCAATCGGTCCCCAACCGAGGATGAGAATCGGATCGAGAATCACGTTCATTCCCGCCGAAAGCACCATCAACCACATCGCGGTTCGCGTGTCGCCCGCGCCGCGAAGCACGGCCCGGAAGACGAAAAAGAGGAACGTAAACGGAATGGAGAAAAACAGCACCTCGATGTACTGGAGGGCTTCGACGTACACTTGCCCCTCCGCACCGACGAGCGTGAGCAGTGGCCGACGGAACAGGTAGCCGAGCGTGGCGAGAACGGTTCCGAGTAGAACTCCCAGAATCGTCGTCTGCGCGACGACGTTGTCCGCGGCCCGGTCGTTGCCAGCCCCGACGTGCTGTGAGACGAGAGCGACAGAACCGGCGGTGAGTCCCATGGCGAGCGAGACGAACAGCCACGAAGTCGGAAACATGAGCGAGACGGCGGCGACGGCCTCGGTGCTGACTCTCCCGACCCAGAACATATCCGCGAGGTTGTAAAACGTCTGGAGAAGATTCCCGACGACCAGCGGCCACGCCAAACTCGCCAGTTTCGGCGAAATCGAACCGGTGGTCATATCGACGCGACTCTGCGTTCGTCGGGACATGCGTGCGTCGTCACATTGGTCGAATGACCCTTAAACACACGTGTTCAGCCCATCCTCTGCCGGATTGTGAGATGTTTCAGGGCGTCTTCGAACCGGATGTTTCCGCCGTACTGGGTCATCATTACGTGGACGAAGTAGAGGCCAAACCCGATAGAACCCGACGACTCCGAGGTACCGTTGCGGTCGAACACCGCCGATTTCATCTCGTCCGGAATACCGGGGCCGTCGTCCTCGATTTCGACGCGAATCGCATCCTCGTCACGCCGTGCGCGAACCGCAATCGAGGGCGAAGACTGGTCGTTGTGTTAGCTACGCGACTCAAAGGGACTTTGTGCGCAATCTTCGTCTGGCGAAACGTTTACCAGCGCGATGGCCGTAGCCGAGGGCGATGACCGACGCGAAACGGGGTGGTGTGTGAGTGGAACTCATCATCACCGAGAAGGACAATGCCGCGCGCAGAATCGCCGACATCCTATCCGGCGAGAGCGCAGACGCCGACCGACAAAACGGCGTCAACGTCTACAAATGGGGCGGAAAGCGCTGTATCGGCCTGTCAGGGCACGTCGTCGGGGTCGATTTTCCGCCGGAATACAACGACTGGCGCGACGTGGAACCCGTCGAACTCATCGACGCCGACATCGAGAAACAACCGACAAAGGAAAACATCGTCCGCACGCTTCGACTGTTGGCACGGGACGCGAGTCGCGTAACGATTGCCACGGACTACGACCGCGAGGGAGAACTCATCGGGAAAGAAGCGTGGGAACTCGTCCGTGAGGTGAACGACGAGGTACCAATCAACCGCGTTCGATTTTCCTCGATTACGGAAAACGAGGTCACCTCGGCGTTCGAGAACCCCGACGAACTCGACTTCGACCTCGCCGCGGCGGGCGAAGCGCGCCAGATTATCGACCTCATCTGGGGTGCCGCGCTGACCCGATTTCTCTCGCTTTCGTCCCGCCAACTCGGCAACGACTTCATCAGCGTCGGCAGGGTGCAGAGTCCGGCGCTGAAACTCATCGTCGACCGGGAGCGCGAAATCGAGGCGTTCGACCCGGAGGACTACTGGGAGATGTTCGCCGACTTGAAAAAGGCAAAAGAGGAGTTCGAAGCCCAGTACTTCTACCGCGACGAGGACGGCAACGAGGCCGAACGCGTGTGGGACGAGGAGACGGCCGAGAAAGCCTACGAAACGCTTCGAGAGGCGACCCAAGCGACCGTCGAACGTGTTTCACGGCGAACCCGAACCGACGACCCGCCAGCGCCGTTCAACACGACACAGTTCATCCGCGCGGCGGGCAGTCTCGGTCATTCAGCCCAGCGCGCGATGAGCATCGCAGAAGACCTCTACACCGCCGGGTACATCACCTACCCACGTACCGACAACACGGTGTATCCGGACGATTTAGACCCCGAAGAACTGCTCGATGAGTTCGTCGGGAACTACCATTTCGGCGACGATGCGGACAGTCTGCTGGAACGGGACGACATCGAACCGACCGAAGGTGACGAGGAAACCACCGACCACCCGCCGATTCATCCGACCGAGGACATTCCGACCAAGGGCGAATTGAGCGACGACGAGTGGGACATCTACGAACTCGTCGTTCGGCGGTTCTTTGCGACGGTTGCAGAGAGTGCGAAATGGGAACACCTCAAAGTCGTGGCAATGGTGTCCGAGTTGTCGCTCAAATCCAACGGAAAGCGACTGCTCGAAGAGGGCTACCACGCCGTCTATCCGTACTTCAAGACGACCGAGAACTTCGTCCCGAACGTCGAGGAGGGCGAAGTTCTCGACGTGACCGACACGCGAATCGAGGACAAGCAGACCCAACCGCCGCGCCGGTACGGCCAATCTCGGCTCATCGAGAAGATGGAGAAGATGGGCATCGGAACGAAATCGACCCGCCACAACACCATCCAAAAACTGTACGACCGCGGCTACCTCGAAAGCGACCCGCCGCGACCGACGCGCCTCGCGCAGTCGGTCGTCTCCGCCGCGGAGGATTACGCCGACCTCGTGGTGAGCGAGAGCATGACCCGCGAACTGGAAGAGGACATGACCGCCATCGCGGAAGGGAAGGCGGATTTGGACGACGTGGCGGACTCCTCCCGTGAAATTCTCGCACGGGTGTTCGACGAGTTAGAAGAATCGCGCGAGGAAATCGGTAAGCAACTCCAACAGTCGCTGAAAGCCGACAAAACGCTCGGGCCGTGTCCCGACTGCGGTGAAGACCTGCTGGTTCGCCAGAGTCGCAGAGGGTCTCATTTCGTCGGCTGTGACGGCTATCCCGACTGCACGTACACGCTTCCGCTGCCGAACAAGGGCAAACCGCTCATCTTGGACGAAACGTGTGACGACCACGATTTGCGCGAGGTGAAGATTCTCGCCGGAAGAGGTACCTTCGTCCACGGCTGTCCGCTGTGTAAGGCCGAAGCGGCCGAAGAAGCGGAAGACCGCGTTATCGGGGAATGCCCCGACTGTGGTACAGAACACGGTGGCGAACTGGCCATCAAACAGCTCCAAACCGGTTCCCGACTCGTCGGCTGTACGCGCTATCCGGACTGCGACTACTCGCTTCCGCTCCCGCGCCGGGGGGACATCGAAGTGACGGACGAGAAATGTGAGGAGCACGACCTGCCGGAACTCGTGGTTCACAACGACGACGACGAACCGTGGGAACTCGGCTGTCCAATCTGCAACTACGAGGAGTTCAGACAGCGCGAAGAAAAGAGCGGTCTCGAAGTCATCGACGGCATCGGCGCGAAAACCGCCGAGAAACTGGCCGAAGCAGGTATCGAGAACATCGACGACCTGAAAAACGCGGAAGTCGAGTCGGTGGCGGAGCAGGTAAACGGCGTGAGCGAAGACCGACTTCGTGGCTGGCAGGCGAAGGCGGACTGAGGAACGAAGCGCGATTTTTCGATTCTTGTCGGTGACGAGCGGAAACCGTAGAGAACACTCGACAGCAACCGAGGAGAGGCTTTGCGTCTCCGAGGGCGCGATAGGCCGGTGACGCAACCGCCGAGAATCGGCAATCGACACAGCCGGAACGAGCAGTACACTCACCGCGAGCGAGGAGCGACAGCGACGAGCGAGCGGGCCGACGAATCCCCCGAAGGGGGTGAGGAGGCTTTTGGTCCAGATTTTGCCAGAGAGCGCGGCTTCGCCGCGCGAACGCAGCAAAAGGTGGTTTCGAAGCAGTTTTAGCCGACAGTTTTGAAGGGAACGCTATGACTGCGCCTTGGGACGACTGGAACCATATCATCAAACTCGACCCGGACAAGACCCTCGCGGGTGACGATACCTTCGAGGATGTCTGTGAGACGGGCACCGACGCCATCGAAATCGGTGGCACTCTCGACATGACGCGGGAAAAGATGCAATCCGTCATTGACGCCTGCGCGAAGTACGACGTGTCGCTCTATCAGGAACCGAGCAATCCGGCGGTCGTCGTGGACGACGAGGCACTCGATGGCTATCTCGTTCCCATCGTGCTCAACGCAGGTGACATCGCGTGGATGACCGGTTTCCACAAAGAGTGGGTGAAGATGAGCGACGTCGATTGGGAGAGGACGACTACGGAAGCGTACATCGTCATGAATCCGGACGCGAGCGTCGCGGAGCTCACGGACGCGGACTGCGACCAATCGGCGGAAGACGTTGCCGCATACGCCGAAATCGCAGAACAGATGTACGGCCAAGAAATCGTCTACATCGAATACTCCGGAACCTTTGGCGACCCGGAAGTCGTGGAGACGGCGCAGGAAGCACTGGATGAGGCGACGCTGTTCTACGGCGGCGGCATCCACGACTACGACTCGGCGCACACGATGGCGGAACACGCCGACACCATCGTCGTCGGTGACCTGGTCCACGACGAAGGTGTAGAGGCCGTTCGGGAAACGGTCGAAGGTGCAAAGGACGCGAAGAAGGCGCACGCGGAATCGGCGTAGGGAAACCGTTTCTGACGCAGTATAATACGTTGGTGGTAGCTCGAATAGCAGTTACTTCTCCGACGCCTCAAATGCCGTTCAGAGCAGATAGAGAGCTTGAGATTCGGGGGTAGCCAATTCAAAAATGAATGAACGAAATATTCATATGTTCATAGAGTCGAGATACAGACGGGAAACAACATGTCCGTACTCGAAACAAGCGGCCTGACGAAATACTACGGCGAGACGCGGGGTATCGAAGACCTCAACCTCGCTGTAGAGGAGGGCGAAGTATTCGGCTTCCTCGGCCCGAACGGGGCCGGAAAGACGACGACGATTCGGACGCTACTCGGATTCATCTCCCCGACGGAGGGGACCGCGAGCGTGCTTGGCCGGAACGCCTGCGAGGAACGGGAACTCATCGAGGCCAAACATCACATCGGCTATCTGCCGAGCGACCCCGGGTTCGACGAGGAGACGACCGGAACGAGATTTCTCGACTATCAAGCGTCGCTGAAGGGCGACGAACGACGCGACGAGTTGGTTGAACTGTTCGACCCACCTATCGAGCGGAAAATCGGGGAGTACTCGCGCGGGAACAAGCAGAAACTCGCTATCATTTCGGCGTTCATGCACGACCCAGACCTCGTCATCATGGACGAACCGACCTCCGGCCTCGACCCGCTGATGCAGGACAGATTCTACGAGTTCGTCCAGTCAGAACAGGAGCGAGGCAAAACAGTGTTTTTCTCCAGCCACATCCTGAGCGAAGTGCGAAAGGTGTGTGACAGGGTTGGCATCATCCGCAATGGACGACTCGTGACGACCGAGGATGTCGAGACGCTGCTCGACAGAAGCGGGAAGCGCGTCAGAGTGCGAACCGAAAACAGCGTAGAGCCGAGCGATTTCGATTTCGCAGGAGTCCACGACCTGAGTGTGGATGGTGAAGTTCGATTCACGTTCACCGGGAATTACGACACGCTCATCGACCATCTCGACCAGTACAGTCTGGTCGATTTGGATGTGGAGGAAGCGCCGTTAGACGAAGTGTTCATGCGATTTTACGGCGGTGAGGCCCATGCTTGAAGTCGCCCGCTACGAGGGGAGAAAACGGGTGAAAGGGTCACTCGTGCTGGGCGGTCTACTCGCCGTGATGTCGCTCGCATTCATCGGGTTTTTCCCTTCGGTGACGAGTTCCGGTGTGGATTTGGACGCCTACATGGAGAGCATGCCGCCCGCACTTCAGGCGGCGTTCGGCGAAGCTTCGCTGACGACGATAGAGGGCTTTCTGGCGATAGAGATTTACCAGTTCTTCTGGCTCCTGCTCCTCGGCGTCTACGTCGCCTACGTCGCAGGTGCGCTCATCGCGGCAGACGAGGAGCGCGACCGGATGGACGTTCTGCTCGCCGCGCCCGTCTCCCGCGTGAGCGTCGTCGTAGAAAAGTTCTGTTCGCTCATCACGCCGATTGTCGTGGTGAACATCGCCGTCCCGCTCGCCGTTTTTCTGGGCGTCATGCTGGTCGGCGAATCCATCGATTTGACCAATCTGGCGATGGTTCACCTGCTGTCGATTCCGTATCTGTTGGCCTGTGCCGCAATCGGCCTCTTGCTGTCGGTCGTCGCCGGAAAGGCCGACCTCGCACAGCGTGGTGGACTGGGGGCGGTGTTCGGCCTGTTCCTGCTCGATTCGATTACTGAGGCGGCGGGAATGGGATGGGTCGGCGGACTGAGTCCGACGCACTACTACGACCCGACGGCGATTCTCGTGAGTGGCGAGTACGACTGGATGGGCGCGCTCGTTCTGCTCGGGGCAACTGTCGCGCTCGTGGCCGTCAGCGCAATCGCCTTCAAGCGGAGAGACGTTCGATGAGGGGATTCGACGAAAACCAACGGGAGCGAATCCGCAGCGAGCTAATCGAGGCGGGGCGCGACCTGTTCGCCCAATACGGACTGCAGAAGACGACGATTGCCGACTTGACTGATGCTGTCGGCATCGCCAACGGAACCTTCTACCAGTTCTTCGATTCGAAGGAACTGCTGTACTTCGAGGTCGTTCAACGGGAAGGCCACGAAATCGCCGAGGAAATAATCGCAAATTCACTCGCCGCCGAAGACGACCCGGAGCGCGCGATTCGGAAGTTCCTCCGTGCATTGGTCGAGACGATGGAAACCAATCCGCTGTTCGAACGGTTGATGGTCGGCGACGAGTGGGACAAAATGATGCGGACAGTGGACGAAGTTTCGGAGGAGGAGATGGATGCACGACGTGCGGAGTCGTTCGCTCACGTACTGCCGTACATCGAACAGTGGCAGGAAGAAGAGAAACTCCGCGACGACGACCCGGTTGCCATCGTTGGCACGATGGGATCGGTGAAGTTCCTTGTCCCGTACCGCGAGCAGATAGGCGAGGAGTATTACCCCATTATCCGCGACATGCTCATCGAAACCATCGCGGCAGGACTGATGCCACAGGACTGACAAATCAGGACGGATGCGGGAGCAATTGACGCCGATGGCGGAGCGAAACGAACGTGTTTAAGACCGCCCCGAAAGAAAAGCGGCGTATGCAGAACCGAACCTACACCGCGGATGCAGAACCCGGCGACACAGTCACCGTGGCTGGCTGGGTGCACGAAATCCGCGACCTCGGTGGAATCGCTTTCATCATCGTCCGCGACACGACCGGCAAGATTCAGGTCAAGTTCGAGAAGGACAAGATGGACGACGACCTCGTGGAAACCGGCCTCGGCGTCAACCGCGAGAGCGTCGTCGAGATTACGGGCGATGTGAAAGAGGAGCCACGCGCACCGACTGACGTAGAAATCGTCCCGAGGGAAGTCGAAGTCGTCGCGGCCGCGGAACCCGAGCTGCCGCTCGACCCCAGCGGAAAGGTCGACGCAGACCTCTCGACGCGACTGGACAACCGAACCCTCGACGCACGAAAAGGCGACGTGGAAGCCGTCTTCAAGATTCGCGGCGAAGTGCTTCGCGCCGTGCGCGAGCAGTTCCGCGAACTCGGCTGTTCTGAAATCAACACGCCGAAAATCGTGGCGACGGGAACCGAGGGCGGAACGGAACTGTTCCCAATCACGTACTTCGGTGAGGAAGCGTTCATGAACCAGTCGCCACAGCTGTTCAAACAGCTGATGGTCGGCAGTGGTCTGGAGCGCGTCTTCGAAATCGGCCCGATTTTCCGCGCCGAAGAGCACAACACGCCGCGCCACCTGAACGAGGCGACCAGCATCGACTTCGAGAGCGCGTTCTACGACCACACCGAAGCGATGGACGCCTGCGAATCGGTCGTCAAAGCGGCCTATGAAGCAGTCGCCGAGAACTGCCAAGACGAACTCGACGCACTCGGCGTCGAGTTCGAAGTGCCAGAGGGCGACTTCCCACGTCTCACCTACGAGGAGGCAATCGAGCGAATCAACGCGACGGGCGAACTGGACGAGATGCTCGTCTGGGGCGACGACCTGCCGACCGAGGGCGAGAAAGCGCTCGGAGAAGACGTTGGAACCCACTACTTCATCACGGATTGGCCGAGCGAAATCAAACCGTTCTACATCAAAGACCACGACGGCGACGAGGAACTCTCGACCGGGTTCGACATGATGCACCCGCGTATGGAACTCGTCTCCGGTGGTCAGCGTGAACACCGCTACGAGCGACTCGTGGACGGCTTCGAACAGCAGGGACTCGACCCCGAAGCGTTCGACTACTATACGAAGATGTTCAAATACGGCATGCCGCCGCACGCCGGATGGGGACTCGGTGGCGAGCGTCTCATCATGACGATGCTCGGTCTGGACAACATTCGCGAAGCGGTGTTGTTCCCGCGCGACCGACAGCGACTCTCGCCGTAGACGAAATCACCTCCGACGCGAAATCGACTTTTTGCGGTCTTCAATTCGACGAACATGACACTGCCGAACGGCGAGTACGAATTTTAAGCGTTATACGCCGTCGCCCGAAAACTGGTGTATGAGCGACGAGGCAGGTCGCGCGTTCGTACCCGGACACGTCACGGGGTTTTTCAGCATCCACGAGGCAGACGACCCCAAACAGGCCGGGTCGCGTGGAGCAGGACTGACGCTTTCAGAAGGCGTAACTGTGACCGTCGAACCCGCAAAAGAGGCGAGCATTGAACTGAACGGGGAGTTTGCGGCGGTCGAATCCGGGCGACGAGTTCTCGACGCACTGGATGTAACGGCGCGAGTTTCGGCGCGAACCGACCTGCCGCTCGGCGCAGGATTCGGCGTTTCCGGCGCGCTCGCACTCGGAACTGCGTTCGCCGCGAACGATGCGTTCGACCGCGGACGGTCGGAAAACGAACTCGTAACGCTCGCACACGGGGCGGAAGTCAAAGCCGGTACCGGGCTTGGAGACGTGGTAGCACAGGCCCGCGGCGGAATCCCAATCCGACTCGAACCCGGCGCACCGGAGTACAACCGCCTCGACGGTATTCCGATGCGAACACGAATCGAATACTGCTCGCTCGGCGAACTTTCGACCGCCGAGGTGCTTTCGGGAAGAACCGACCAACTTTCGAAGGCAGGCGTGGAGTCTCTCGTCGCGCTGGTGAACGAACCGACGCTGGACACGTTTATGAACCAATCAAGGATTTTCGCCGAGGAAACCGGCCTGCTCACGGACGAAGTGCGCGAGGTAATCGAGGACGTCCACGATGCCGGAGGACAGGCCTCGATGGCCATGCTCGGCGAAACCGTGTTCGCCATCGGAACTGGGCTTTCCGATGCGGGATACGACGCAGAAACCTGCGAAACCCACCACGCCGGAGCGACACTGCTGGACTGAGTTGTTGTCGGATAGTGAATTTCCTCGGTTAACTTGGCGCTTGGATTTCCATGTGGCGCGCGCTGCCGAGACTGTGAGGACACGTCGTCCGAATTGTCTCGCTGAAGCGTACGAGGGATGAGGCTTGCGAGACGCGAAACGACTCGCTGACCTGTGGCCGTGGCCCGCAGGTATCGCGACGAAGTTCTCGTGAGCGGCGAAGGAGTGAACGAGAGCACGAAGAGCTTGCGCTTCCGGAGTGAAAAACGCAATCGGTTGGGGGAGGCGGGTGGCGAACGAGATTTCTTCGAAATCTCGAACGCGAGTAGCGCGGAACGCAGTCCCGCGGACAGTCGAGCGGCGAAGCCGCGAGACGACGGTGCAACCGCGAGCAGGCAGTGCGGAGGCGGAGCGGTTTGATTGGAGTCGGCAACTGCCAACCAGTAGAGAGAGTTGAAAAGTGCGAGCAGTTGCCGACTCCACATACCGCCACAAACTCAGTCACGAGAAACACGGTTCGCAACCCTCACGAAGAAACCGGAAATAAAACCATGTCCGTTTTTAGCGCTCACTTCGCAGAAGAGGGTATGACCGACGAGGTGGAGATTCCGGAAGATCATCCGCGCTACCAATCGCTTCTCACGCGCCATCGAATCGAGGAGGGTGTCGAAAAAGGCATCACGAGCAAACAGGGCCTCATCGCGGAGGGCCGCGGCGAGTCGTTCGACTACTTGTTGGGGGAAGAAACCCTTCCGAGTGCGGACGAAGCGGAACGGGCGGCGTCAGCCCAACTGCTTCTCGCGGAGCACGCCGTTCTCTCCGTGAATGGAAACGTCGCGGCGCTGGTTCCCGGCGAAATCGTAGAACTCGCCGAAGCGACGGGCGCGGACATCGAAGTGAACCTGTTCAATCGCACGGACGAGCGGATGCAGGCTATCGCCGACCATCTGCGCGAACACGGTGCCGAGGAGGTCAAAGGACTCACCGCGGACGCCCGAATCCCCGGCTTGGAACACGAACGCGGAAAGGTGGACGAGGACGGAATCTACAGCGCGGACGTAGTGTTGGTTCCGCTGGAAGACGGTGACCGCGCCGAGGCGCTCGCCGAAATGGGGAAGACGGAACTCGTCATCGACCTGAATCCACTCTCGCGCTCGCCGCGAACCGCCGCGATTCCGATTATCGACAACATCATGCGAGCGGTGCCGAACATGACCGCCCACGCGCGCAACCTTGCCGATGCGTCTCCTGACGAACTGAAAGCGATTGTCGAAGGTTTCGACCGCGAGACGGCGCTGAAAGAAGCGGAAAACGCGATTCGAGATATTTAGCGACTAAGCCGACGATTTTCAGGAGACGGCTGTGACGAAGTAGAATGGGTTGGTTTTGATAGCAAATCGTGGTTCGATGAACGTTGGTGCCTCGAAAACCAGAGCGACTGCGACCGCCGAAGTCATGTATTCGTATTCTCGAACACGGTAGAGAAAATCTAAATCGTCGCCACAATCTCTACCCTCGACCACTAAAATCCGCGACACAGAAAGCGATACTCAGACAGGAAGTTGTTCTTTGACGAATCGCTTCAGCAGTGGAATGTCCTCCCAGTGAAGCAGTTCCAAGATACCGAGAATCTTCCCGGAATTTGCTTTGCTTCGCACATCGTCGCCGATTCGTTTCAGGTCACGAACCAGCGTATCGTAGCGTTCGTTTTCGGCGAGGTAGAGCAGTTGCGTCATGAGCAGACGGGTGCGCATTTGCGGGGCAACGTCGCCGTGCCAGAGTTTGTTGTAGATGGACATCTTGTCGGCGGAGGTGTCGGATTCGGCGGTCATGAAACAACGGTCGGCGGTTATCGCGGCGGCGCGGCCGGATTTCATACCCGTATGGATTCCCTCGCCCCAGAGCGGGTCGACGGTCGGAACCGTATCCCCGATTGCCATGAAGTTGTCCGTGCTGAGGCCGCCCGGCATCTGGATGTGTGCCGACCCGCGGTGCTGTTTGCCCGCGATTCGCTCGGCACTCTCGAATCGTGGGTCGTTGTCGAGCCAGTATTGCATGTAGTCGTCGATGCCCATGCCCTCCTTCGCGTAATCGTGGTGGCTCTCGTTCTGGATGTAACAGAGGCCGACCTTCGCGGTGTCTTCCCCGGTGTGGAAAATCCACGAGTATCCGCCCGGCGCGAGTTCGTGGTCGAGGCGGAGCATCATCGCGTCCGTGAGGTCTGCGTAGCCGTCACAATCCATATCGACGCCTTCCAGTTCGTACTCGATGCCGATAGCCTGCTTTTCCCGTTTGAGGTTGCTCACGCCGAGGCTCTTTGCGAGGGGCGCACTCGGGCCGGTCGCGTCGATGATGATGTCGCCGTACACTTCGTGATTCCCGCTGTGTCGAACGCCGACGATGTCGTTGCCCTCCATGATGGGCTTCGAGACGCGCGAGTTGAACCAGTATTCGGCCCCCTCTTCTCGACTATCCTCGACCAAAAATCGCTTGAAGTCAGCGAATTCGAGGACTGCTCCGGGCTGTTCTTGCACGAAATGTTCGTTCGGCGATTCGAGGACGACGTTGTCGGTGTAGTTCATCACCACATCGTCTGGAATCCCGAACGCGGCCATCATCGAGGAGAACGTTCCCGCAGTGGATTTGTTGCTCTGTTTCGGGAATTCGTCTTCGCCCTCGACTTCGAGGACGACCACGTCGTGCCCGCGCTGGGCCAAATCCCGCGCGCACTGCGCACCGGCAGGGCCAGCACCGGCAACGACGACGTCGAAATGCTCGGTCATAATCGTCCCTCAGTGTCACAGAAAGAGGAGGTTTTCCGTTCTATTCTGGGAACTCGCCCCGGTAAGTCGAAATCGACCGACCCGGCAAAATGGCGTCCCACGCCACCGATGGCAATGTCGCATGTTTCCGCAGTCATCTTGACACGGTGTTACTGTCCATATCATAAAAAACAGACGCAAACGCCCCCGAGAATGAGCGAATGAGTCGCATGGAAGAGGGCAGAAATCGGCTAAAAACGGGGAATCAATCACGAAGTCCGTGAATCGAACTGGGAAAGACAGGAGAGATGAAAGAGATCGTCGTGGCTCTGGGCGAGAGGATACAGACGAAACAAAAATAACGGTACGCTACTGCGTGTGTGCCGCTCAGTAGAACTCGCGCACGAGGTCCATCGCGTCCTCGGGCGCACCGTCGGGAATCTCGGACATGTTGCCCTCGATACCGTGGAGTTCGCTGTACGGAACACTATCCTCGTCCTGATAGATGACGCCTTGGTACTCCTTGTCCGCGTCGAGGATTTTCTCCTTTGCGGCGTCGTAGTCGTTCGAGTCGTGGTCTTCGTCCGCGAGGTCAACGATAGCGTCGCGGAAGTAGTCGTAGGTGTCCACGTCGTTGAACGTGACACACGGCGAGAAGACGTTTACGAAGCCGAAGCCGTCGTGCTCGATTGCCTTCTGCACGATTTCGGCGTGACGACGCGCATCAGTCGAGAACGACTGGGCGATAAACGTCGCACCGGCGGAGAGCGCGAGGGCGAGCGGGTTGACCGGCGGCTGTTTCGGGCCTTCCGGCGTCGTGCTCGTCTCGAAGTCTTCGCGGCTGGTCGGGGATGCCTGTCCCTTCGTCAAGCCGTAGATGCGGTTGTCCATGACCACGTAGGACATGTCCACGTTGCGGCGAACCGCGTGGATGAAGTGACCAGCACCGATGGAGTAACCGTCACCGTCGCCGCCCGCGACCATCACTTCGAGGTCTGGGTTGGCGAGTTTGACGCCCGTTCCGACGGGAAGCGCACGTCCGTGAACGCCGTGGATGGCGTAGGAGTGCATGAACGTCCCGATTTTACCGGAACAGCCGATACCGGCGACCACGAACGTGTTGTCCGGGTCGTTGCCGGTTTCGGCGAGCGCTTTCATCATCCCGTTCATCGTCCCGAAGTCCCCGCAACCGGGGCACCACGTGGGCTGTTTGTCCGACTTGAAGTCGGTGAATCGAACGTCTGAGCTCATGCTGTTACCTCCTCTCCGAGTTTCGCCTTGATTTCGTCGGCCAGTTCGTCTGCCTTGAACCGGATTCCATTGTACTTGTTAATTCGCTCGACGCGGGTAAGGGTGTCGTGCTCGATGACGTTGGCGAACTGCCCCGTCTCGTTACACTCGACCACGATGACCTCGTCCGCGGCCTCTACGTCTTCTGTCAGGTCGGGACGCGGGAAGATGTACGGGACCGAGAGGAATCGAACGCTGACGTCGTCGTCTTCGAGGAAGCCGAGGGCTTCGCGCATCGGCCCTTCGTTCGAACCCCACGAGATGACGAGCGTATCCGAATCCGAGTCACCGAACTCGCGGGGACTCAGGTCTTCTTTTTCCTCGGCCGTCTCGACCTTGCGGTTTCGCTTGTCAACCTGCTCGACGCGGGTTTCCGTGTCCTCGGTACGGCGACCGAGCGAGTTGTGTTCCAAACCGGTGGACATGTGTGCGCCACCCGTCGTTCCGGGGAAGGCACGTGGGCTGATTCCGTCCGCGGTCGGGAAGTGCGGTTGAAAACGACCCTGTTCGTCCGTCCACGCCTCGATGTCGTTCTCGTCCACGATTTTGCCGCGGTCAACTTCGACGGCGTCCATGTCGAACTCCTCGGGGGAGAACGTCTGTTCCGTGACCGCCATTGCGAGGTCGGCCAGCAGGAACACCGGCGTCTGATACTTCTCGGCGAAGTTGAACGCTTCGATGGTCTTCTGGAAACACTCCGAGACGGTCGTCGGTGCGACGACGAATCGAGGAATCTCGCCGTGACCGCCGTACAGCGTCATGTTCAGGTCGCCCTGCTCTTGCTTGGTCGGCATCCCGGTCGATGGGCCGGAGCGCATCACGTCAACGATGACGAGCGGCGTCTCGCTCTGTGCGACGAGGCCGAACGTCTCGGTCATCAGGTCGATACCAGGGCCGGACGTGGCCGTCATCGAGCGCGCTCCTGCGCGTGCCGCGCCGAGCGCCATGTTGATGGCGGACAGTTCGTCTTCGGCCTGTACCACGGTGCCGCCGAAGTGCTGGATACGACCCATGAGGTACTCCATCACGTTGGTCGCGGGAGTGATGGGGTAGCCCGAGTAGAATCGGCATCCGGCGGCAAGAGCGCCCATACCGATTGCCTCGTCACCGTTGAGTAGGACGTAGTCGTTGTCCGTCGTCTCGATGTCGTAGGCGAAGTCGTGGTCGTACTCCTCTTGCACGTACTCTTCGCCGAGACGGGCGGCTTCTTTGTTGTTCTCGACGATTGCCTCTCCCTTGGCACCGAACTTCTTGTCCAGTGCGCTGTCGAGATTCTCGATTGGGAACTGCGCCACTTCACAGGCCGCGCCGAGTGCGACTGTGTTCTGCATGATGGCACCGCCAGCATCTTCGGCGAGTCGGCGAAGCGGAACGGACAGCCCGATCATCTCACCGGGGATGTCCACGTCTTCCATTTCCGTGCGCTCCCCGTCGTAGATAATGACGCTGTCTTCGTGCAGTTCGTCTAAGTTCTCGTCTATCGTCCGCTGGGTGAGCGCCACGAGAATGTCCAATCTATCGACGACGCTCTCGACTTGGTCCGTAGACGACCGGATTTTGTACGCGGTGTATCCTCCTCGGATACGGGACGCGAAGTCCTTCGACGTGAAGACGTGTCGCCCCGCGCGGGAGAGTGCCTGCGCGAAAATTTTCCCGGTCGAATCGATTCCATCGCCGGCTTCGCCGCCGATGGCCCAGTTCAGGTCTTGCATCACTGCTACGCTACCCGGTGACAAATCAAAAACCTTCTGAAGCAGACCCGCCAGCACGCGAAACACTTTGGCGGAAAAGATCAAACAGATAGCTATGGAAGGCACCGAAATTATCGTGCGAGCGGTACGAACGGTCGGCAACAACACGATTGCACTCGAACTGGAGTCTCCGGCAAAATTCGACGCCCAACCGGGACAGTTCGTGCAGGTTCGCGGCGAAGTAGATGGCGAGGAAATCACGCGCCACTACACGCTCTCGTCGCCGGACACCGACGGGACGTTCGAAATTACGGTCGGCATCGACCCCGACGGCGATTTGAGTCCGTGGCTCGCGGAACTGGAATCGGGAGACACCGTCTCCGTCGATGGCCCGTTCGGCCGGTCGTACTACGAAGGAGAAGAAAGCGTCGTCGTCCTCGCGGGCGGGCCGGGCGTCGGACCAGCCGTCGGCATCGCAGAACGCGCGATTGCCGACGGCGGCGAGGCCGTGGTCATCTATCAGGACGACGACCCGGCGCACGAAGAGCGCCTTCGGGAACTCGAAGCCGCGGGTGCAACAGTCGTAGTGACCGCCACACCGCTGGCCGAGGGCGAGGAAGTGACGGACGCACTTGAAAGCGCGTCAGGGCAACTGTTCGTCTACGGCTTCGCCGATTTCTTGGAGGAGGCAAATACAGTGCTGACGGCGACCGGTCACGAGCCAGATGACGCCAAAAGTGAAAATTTCGGCTAAACCGAAGAAAGCAGTACCCTTTTATTACGGCGTGAAAATAACCCACACCCAATGGGTCTCAGGTGTTCGCTGCTGGGGCACGATTACGGCGAGTCCGAAATCGAGCGCGAGCGAGAAGAACAAGGCAACGAAGTGGTAGTGACGGTCAGAGAGTTCCAAGAGTGCGCTCGCTGTGGCGACCAGCAGGTCGTCAGCGAGAACAAAGAGATAACCGCAATCGAGGAACCGGAACCGACGCCGGAACCGATAGCGAGTCGGGAACAGGCAGAATCGGGTGGACAGACAGAACCAAAACGGCAGTCTGAACCGCGAGGACAGGCGGAACCGGTGAGCATGTCCGAATCGGGAGACGGTGAGGCGGAAATCGTCTCCGAGACGCAACCGCCAGCAGAGGCGGCATCGGCGCAGGAACCGGTGAGCTTCAACGACGACGATTTCGAACCGCCACAGAGTGCCGAAGAAGACGACGGCGTCATCCTTGATGACGACGAGGAAGCGGACGACGACGACACCGGACGCGGACACGGCGAGTGGCCCGACCCCGAAGACACCAACGTCGATGGTGCAGGGAGCGGAGCGACGGAATGGCCCGACACGGGAATGGAAGACGAAGGCTTCGACGCCGAAGTCGGCGACGGTGGCCGCGCCGACGTGGACTTCGGCGGCGGATTGACGCCGGAAAGCGCGCCGGAGACGGACGACGGGACGGAAGTCGTCGAAGCCGAACCGCGCGAGGACACCGGATTCGTCAGGACGACGCGACCGGAACCGCAGACCGAAACCGGATTCACTCGTGCACGCGAGGCCCCGAAACCCGACCAAGCCTCGGGATCGAATCCGAACGCAGACCTCATCTGTCCCGAATGTGGCGAACTCGGCGGCGCAGCGACCGGGTCGTCGCTCCGCGCAGGGGACATCTGTCCCGAATGTCGGCGAGGTTATCTAAGCGAACAAGAGTAAACGCGACGCGAAAAGAGTAAACATCCACCCATCCAATCACGGAGCAACCCATGAAACAGTACAAAATGCGACGCGGTGAGCATCTCGAGGACCGAATGCCCGACCTGAAAGCCAGCATCGAGGATTACTTCGGCCCGATTACCGGAACCGAGGAGTTCGACGGACACGAACTCTACGTGGTCGAGGAACCGGACAACCCAGTGTTCAAGCGCATTATCGCAGGCGCGGCATCGTACAGTGGGAAGAAGGACAAACTCGCAGTTGACTTTCAAGAGCGCCCCGCGGAGGATGTCATCGCGGAAGGGAACGCGGACGCCGCCGCCGACGCGGTCAGCAAGAAAAACGAGTTCCTTCTCGAAGCGACTGGCCGCGACGCGAAAGCGCGTCGTGACTCTCTAAAACGAACCGTCGAAGACAAAGCGGACACGCCCGACAACGTCTAATTACGCCCGAGTTTCTTCCGACTGATGTTGACGCCCGTCGGCGTCACGATGAGTTGGTCGTCGCCTTTCTGGACGATGTCACCGTTGACTTCACGAGCGACCTGCTGCAGTTCGTCGGTAATTCGCTCGACAGTGGTATCTTCGGTTCGAAGTCGAGTGATGTCCGCGATGACGATGTCGCCGTCGTAGACGGCGTCTTTGATGGCGATAACATCCTGTTGGCCGCCGATTTCGGCGATGTGAACGCTCACCCGCGTTTCGTCGGGTGCAGCTTCGAAATCGTCCAAATCGAGTTCGACGTAATCCTCGGTGCTTCCAGATGGACCCTCGCCGAGAATCTTATTCATGAATCCCATAGCATGATGGGGCAAGCGAACGAGTATAGTTCTTACGTCAGACGCCGCGAGAACCCGAACAACTACTGGCCGGGTTCGGAATCCGCGGAACGTGTGCACCGGACGGCCGCAAATCCATTCCGACGAGCAACTCCTGATTTGAGTCATAGCGCCAATCTTCGCGGCAATAATTGCTCATTTTCCCGTTGTTACAAATAGAGTAAATAGATATGCAACTATTGTTTTAAATTTCCACTATAGAAAATTATATAATCTGGCGTAGTATTTTACTAACGGTATGGTAGAGAAAGACAAACGTGCGTCACGGCGGGACGTACTCAAGCTATCGGGGACTGCCCTCGCGGCCGCGAGTGGAATTTCAATGATGGGAAGCGCAAGTGCGGACGTTCCGTGTTACGGATGTGACCCCGGAGGAGGCGGCGGTGGTGGCGGCACCGGCAGTCCTCCGTCGGCACCGAGAACGGGACTGTATCTCGTGGAAAACGGTGAGGTCGAACTCCACGGGTGGGCATCCGAGGCCGACGCCGACGTGTGGTTCGAGTGGGGCGAAGTGGGCGACGGATTCCCGAACGACACCGAACTCCGCGTCGTGGATTATTCGGGCGAGCAGTTCACCGGAAATCCGGTCGGCGAAGTGAGTGGAGTAACCTACGAATATCGCGCCGTCGCGTTCAACGCATACGGACGCACCGAGGGCGCGACGAGGACGTTCTCGTTCTAACAAAGCCATGAATAAGCAAAACGACCGTACATCACGACGCGACGTGCTCAAACTGTCCGGAACGACTCTCGCGGCGATGAGTGGCCTTTCGGTGATGGGAAGCGCAAGCGCGGATATGCCGTGCCCCGACTGCGACGACGGTGGCGGCGGCGGTGGTGGTGGTGGTACCGGTAGCCCACCAGCGGCACCGAGAACAGGGCACTACACCGTCTCCAACGGCGAGGTAGAACTGAGCGGCTGGTCGAACGGCGACGGCGGAAATGCGTGGTTCGAGTGGGGAGAACAAGGTACTGGCTTCCCGAACGACACGGAACTGCTTCAGGTCGGGCCATACGAGACGTACACCGGACACCCAATCGGCGAAGAAAGCGGCGTGACCTACGAATATCGGGCCGTCCTCACGAACGCCTACGGAAAAACGGAAGCACCATCACGAACGTTCAGCTTCTGAGCACGGTACCACTGGCATTTTTTATGACGGTAGGCGAGTTCTCCGTTTCAAACTGTTCCAACGAAGTATCAATAGGCGGTGGAATCGGTGGTTCCACGTTCGGTTCGTCCCTTGCAGGACAAACGGGTGGGTTTATGCCGGAAAACGACGCATTTGCGGATATGCAGGTCAAATCTCGTCATCACCTTCGAAGCGACGAGGTCAGAGAAATCGAAACGGCACTCGAAAACACGGTCGGCGTCGAACTCGATGCGGACACCTACGAACTCGTGGAGTTGGAAGGAACCGAGTTCGACCTCGTCCTCGTGGACGGCGAGCAGTTCGTCGTGTACGTCGGTGACGAACCATTCCTGACAGTACAAGGTGCAAACGCGTATCCGCCGACGAACGCAGTCGTCACGGTCGATTCCGGTGCCGTGTCGTTCGTCAGTAGCGGTGCGGACGTAATGCGCCCGGGAATCGTCGAAGCGGACGACGACATCGAATCGGGCGACCTCGTCGCCATCGCGGAAGAAACCCACGGCAAAGTACTCGCCATCGGACGCGCGAAGACGACCGGCGACGACATGGTCGGAGATTCCGGAAAAGTAGTTGAGTCGGTTCATTACGTCGGTGACGACCTCTTCGAGTTCTCAGTTTGAAATAGTGACAAAAAGGAGAAGTGGGAGCACGGCGAACGCAGCAGTATGTGGGGTTCCCGGCGGAACCGGGAGAAGACCGTCGTTTGCATCGCATGTGGCGACGCCGTCCTCCGTAGCGCGGCCCGCGAATACGACAAAGAGGGGAACCGCTGGGAGCGAAACGGCAAGTCCTTCGAGCACCTCTGTAAAGCGTGTCACCGCGGCCTCTGTCACCAACCGCGAGACGAACTAGAAACCCTCCTCGTCGAAATCGACGCCGGAGTCATCGAACAGGAGACGTTTTTCACCCGGTACGAAACCGCTGTTCGAAATCGCTATGGCCCGCTGGAAGAGCGGGAAGGCTGACCAGTCGATACGACTAACTGCCCGACTCTCCTAGGTTCGGCCATGACAAGCGACGCGCAGGCCGAGGCGGGAACCGCCGAAGGTCAAGGGCCGGTCGAAATTTCGCCGGAACTCGCCGAGCGACTCGAAGACAAGCGGGAGAAACTGTTCGAAAAGTTCGAGATTCGGGACAAATTTCCACAGGCCGTGATGACCGAGGCCGAAAAGCGAACCGAGGGCATCCAACAGGAGATTAAAGACGAAGCCGAAGAGCGCAAAGACCTGCGCGACATGACGACGTGGACGACAGACCCCATCGACGCACAGGACTTCGACGACGCGATTTCCGTCGAAGAGCGCGAGGACGAGTACGTTTTGTGGGTGCACATCGCCGACGTGACTCACTACGTCAACCCGGAGACGAACATGTGGGAGGAAGCGGTCAAACGCGGCAACACGGTGTATCTGCCGTCCTACACAATTCACATGCTCCCGCCGATGCTGGCGGAGACGGTCTGTTCTCTGGTGCCCAACGAAGACCGACTCGCGCACACGGTGGAGATGCACCTCGACAAGGAGAACCTCTCCTACGAAACCATCGACATCTACAAATCCGTCATCCAGAGCGACGAGCGACTCACTTACGCGCAGGCAGAGGAACGCATCGACGACGAAGACGCTCCACTTCACGAGGAGTGCAAACTGTCGTTCGAACTCGCAGACCAGATGCACGAACAGCGCAAAGAGGACGGCAGTCTCGTCCTCAACCCGCGGCGTGACCGCGCACATACCCTCATCGAGGAGTCGATGCTGAAGGCGAACAAGGCGGTCACACACGAACTGATGTGGGGCCGAGGGGTCGAGGCGATGTACCGCGTCCACCCGCAACCGACGCCGGACGAGTGGAGCAAGGCGCTTCGGGAGATACAGGATTTGGACGGCGTCTCGATTCCGGGCAGTACGTGGGACGACCCACGAAAAGCGGTCAACGCCACGCTCGAAGAGGCACCGCGCCGACAACTCGACAAGATTCAGTGGGCCGTGATGAAGGTGATGCCGCGAGCGCGATACATGAGCGACCCGTTCGGCGGGCATCACGCGCTCAACTTCGAGATTTACGGTCACTTCACCAGTCCGATTCGCCGCCTCTCCGACCTCATCAACCACTGGATCGTCTACTCGAACGACGTTCCGGAAGACCTCGTTGCGCTCTGTGACCGCGCCAGCGACAAACAGGCCGACGCCGAGGCCTGCGAACGCGAGTACAAACAGTATTTGGAGGAAGTCGGACTCAACCCGAACGCGGTCAACAACCGCGGCATCGAAATTGTCGAAGAAGACGACTAAGACGACAAACGACGATCAATCGAAAATCGAATGCCGCCGTTTCCTGACTCGCGCAACGTTCTCTCGCCGAACTGCTCACGATGTCCCGAACTCGTTTCGTGTCGAAATCGGATTTCGTGGGGAACCGGGCCGCTCAATGCTGACGTGATGGTCGTCGGTGAAGCACCCGGTTACGGCGACCCCGACGCAGAACAGTGGCAAGGCGGTAACTGGACAGGAATGGCGTACACCACGCGCTACTCGGGCGGAAAAATTCGCTCGCTGTTCGCCGAACTCGGCTACGAACCCTACTTTACGAACGCCGTTAAATGCTTTCCCGAAGGGGAAGACGGTTCGAATCGGGAACCACGCAAAAGCGAACTCGACAACTGTTTCGCCCACCTGCGAGCGGAAATCGAGCAGGTGAACCCCGATGTCGTCGTTCCGACGGGAAAACACGCCACCAAAGCCCTGTTCGATTTCGAATCCATTCGGTTGGACGGCTTTCTCGACTGTGTTCTCTCCCCGGTTGAATGCGAACGGCTCGGCGTGATGTCGTTACCACTGTTGCACCCATCGTACGACAATATCTGGATTGGACGACTCGGATACGACCGAGCGGAGTACGTCACCGCCATCGGGGACGAACTCGCAAAACTCCGCTAACTATTCGTCAGCAGGAGTGTGTTCGGAGGTTCCCGAAGCGGCGCTCTGATTGTCGTGTACGTGTATCCACCCATCACTCTCGTAGGTGATTCGATAGCCTCGGTACGTGAAGACAGCCCTTCCGCCGCGTCTGAACTTACCATCGACTCGCGGTTGGAACAGCGAATCCAGTGCATCCGGGTCTACGGCGTCGTACAGTTGCGGACGGATTTCGTCCGGCGACAAACCTTCGTAGTCTGCAATCGCATTGATGACGGCAGTGCTTGGGCGTTCATCGTCCTCCAAGCGGTAGGAAGTTCGGTCCATTCCGGTACTGCTGAGGAGGATTCGTCAGCAGATAAGTATGACGGATGAATCTGTCCAAATCCAATTATAAACACCGTAATTTCCCAAATACGAAATAATTCCGACTATCAGTCACTCGGAGACTTCGTCCTGACCGAAATGGTCGAACGGTTGTACACGTTCGTCTTTCACGAGCACTTCGTTGACCACATCCAATCCGATTTCGTCGAGCGTCTTTCCGACGGCCGTGACTTCCTCACGAGTCGGCGCAACCGCTTCGACGTGAACGTTCTCGACACCAGCCATAATCTCCTTAACGTTTACCACGCCATCTACGGAGAGCGCGCGTTCCGAAAGTTCCTCGCGGCGGGGTATCGCCGCGGTACAGATGAAGAGGACACGAAGTGGGAACTCGGCGTTGTGATAGTCAATTTGCGGGTGATACCCCTTGATGATGTCTTCGTCTTCGAGTCGCTGCAGCCGATTGCCGACCGTGCTGGCCGAGACGCCGACCGCTTCGCCAATTTCGGTCGTGGTCGTGTTACGCGCGTCTTTTTGAAGCAGGTGCAGAATGCCGCGGTCAACGTCATCGAGTGAATCCTTGCTCATAATGGTGAATATTGAAATCGTCGCTGTTGGTTGTTGGTTGCTGTCCGAAAAAGTCGGCATGAGTTCGAGATGACAAACTTTCGTGGGAGGCATGGCCGAAACTTGGCGAGAGGCCAGCTCGCCACCAGGGCCTCCGGCGCCGTCGAACACGTGCCGGGTCTGTCACACCCGGGCTCCGGGCGTATTTCATACGAAGACCGCTACCCCCTTCATTATATTCCGAATAACGGGGACGGAGCCCGACCGAACGGTGTGAAACGGTTGGATATACTGGAATAGGCTGTTTGGTTGGAATCGGGGGTTTAGGTGGGTTTTTGGAGTTGAATTCGGTATGAAACGGTGGTTGAGATGGGGAAATCGGAGGGAGATTAGCGAGGTGATGATTGAATGATAGCGAATGAAATGAGCGATAGGCAAGTTAGCCAATGACTGGGTCACGCGTCTTGTCTAATTGAAATCCTGCTCGTCCATCCCTCACTGCGTTCGTCGTGGACTCGCCGGGACTGAGCAAACGGCGGTCTGTTTGCGAAGGTCGGCGAGTCCACTACTTGAACGGAACGCAGTGGAGTGAAAGTAGTGGACTCGCCGGGATTTGAACCCGGGGCCTCTTCCTTGCGAAGGAAGCGATCTGCCACTGATCTACGAGCCCTCGAACTATTGTACCGCCCGGTCGTTACTTGTAGCTTGTGTTTCGACGCGCAGGATGTGAAGTCGTCCCGCGATAAGACCGACCGCGAAGCCTGTGAAGTGGGCGATGAGGGCCACGCCGGGCGAGGCCGTCATCAAGGTGGCGAGCAAGGCGAGGCCGAACACGACCGCGATTTGCGCACGCCGTGAGAGGTGCAGCCTTCCGAACACTGCATCCGCCACCGGATTTCCGGCGATGAGATAGCCAAAGAGGCCGAATACCGCGCCACTGGCTCCGAGGACGCCGATAGGATCCGCAGAGAACAGCCCACCAATCCAAATCTGTGCCACGCCCGCCACGATTCCGACCGTCAGGAAGTAGGCGTGGAATCGGAATTTCGTCGTCACGCGCTCAATGAGGACGCCAGCGAACACTAGGGCAATCGCATTGGAAAGCAGATGCCCAAGGCTGACGTGGGAGTAGACGCTCAGTGGGAGCGTCCACGGATGCACGGCCACCGGTGGAGAGAGTGCGAACAGGCTCACCATCAATGCAGGACTGACGAGCCGAATCACCGACTGGAGGACGTACACGATACAGAAAACGATGAGCGTCTGTATCGTAGGAGAGCGCGAAAGACGCATAGCGTCTACTTGCGACTCAAACTACAAAAATCGAATCCCGCCGAAAACCGTGTTTTGACGACGCTGTCGCTGGTCGGCATGAGAAAGTGGAAAATTGAGGTCGAAGAAGCGACCGTGTCGCTTAGTCTTCGAGAACGATTTCGATGCTCACGTCGTTCGGAACCTGAATGCGCATCAACTGTCGAAGCGCGCGTTCATCGGCGTCTAAGTCGATGAGGCGCTTGTGGACGCGCATCTCCCAGTGTTCCCACGTCGCGGTTCCCTCTCCGTCAGGGGACTTGCGAGTTGGGATTTCCAGCGTCTTCGTCGGGAGCGGAATCGGGCCGCTCAGGGAGACGCCGGTTTTCTCGGCTATCTCGCGGACATCGTCGCAGATGTCGTCGAGGTCCGAGGGGTTGGCTCCTGCGAGTCGGACTCGTGCCTGTTGCATCGTTTATTTCTCGTTGACTTCGAGGACTTTACCGGCCGCGATGGTCTGACCCATGTCACGGACAGCGAAGGAACCGAGTTCCGGGATTTCGCCGGACGGCTCGATGCTGAGTGGCTTCTGTGGTCGAACCGTCACGACGGCGGCGTCACCGGATTTGATGAAGTCTGGGTTCTCCTCGGCGACTTCGCCCGTCTTGGGGTCGAGCTTGTGGTTAATTTCCTCGACGGTACAGGCGACCTGTGCCGTATGGGCGTGGAAGACCGGCGTGTAGCCAGCCGTGATGACGGACGGGTGCTGCATCACGACGAGCTGGGCCTTGAACGTCTCTGCGACCTTTGGCGGGTTGTCGGCTGGGCCACACACGTCACCGCGACGGATGTCGTCCTTGCCGATGCCACGCACGTTGAAACCGACGTTGTCGCCGGGTTCAGCTTTTGGCACCTCTTCGTGGTGCATCTCGACGGTCTTGACTTCGCCGCCGACGTCGCTTGGCTGGAACGAAACGTTGTCGCCCGTGTTCAGGACACCAGTCTCGATACGTCCGACTGGGACTGTACCGATACCGGAAATCGTGTACACGTCCTGAATTGGCAGACGGAGGTCGGCATTCGTTGGCGGTTCCGGTGCTTCGAGGTTGTTGAGTGCCTCGAGCAGGATTTCGCCGTCATACCACGACGTGTTGTCGCTTTCCTCTGCGATGTTGTCGCCCTCGAACGCCGAAATCGGGATAAACTCGGCGTCGTCGGTGTTGAATCGAACCTGCTTGAGCAGGTCTTTGACCTCGGAGACGACATCCTTGTAGGAGTCTTCCGAGTAGTCGACGACGTCCATCTTATTGATGGCGATGATGAGCTCGTCGATTCCCAGCGTACGAGCGAGGAAGACGTGCTCTTGGGTCTGGGGCGCGACACCGTCGTCTGCCGCGACGACGAGAACCGCGTTGTCTGCCTGCGAGGCACCCGTGATCATGTTCTTCACGAAGTCACGGTGACCCGGACAGTCGACGATGGTGAAGTAGTAGTCGTCGGTGTCGAACTCTTGGTGGGCGATGTCGATGGTGACACCACGTTCTCGCTCTTCTGCGAGGTTGTCCATCACGTAGGCGAATTCGAATCCACCTTTGCCTTTCTCTTCGGCTTCTTCTTTGTGCTGTTCGATGACGTGCTCGGGTACGCTCCCCGTCTCGTAGAGGAGTCGCCCGACCAGCGTGCTCTTACCGTGGTCAACGTGGCCGATAATGGCCAAGTTCTGGTGTGGTTTGTCGCTCATTGGTATCTCACGCGAAGACGCGCTCTGTCGGATTTATTTGGCAGAAGCGGTTAAAACCATTTCGATACGTCTTGCAGGGCATCTTCCCGCCGTCTGGCGGTTAGTGGGAACAATTGACATGGGCGAACTATGAAACAAATCGGACTATTTGGCTCATTCCTCCCGTGCTAACGTCGTCACGTCGGATAGCACTGCCGACGCAGTTTCCGGGCCACCTGCGCCGCGTCCACTGATATTGAGTCGGCCTGCATGTTTCGTCTCGAACTGAACGATGTTGCGCGTGCCGGAAACCGCGAGCGTTCCGTTTTCCGGCACGAGTCGCGGCCCGACTCGAACGCCATCGCGCGCGACTTCACCGACCAATCGAATCGTCCAGCCATCTTCGCTCGCCAGTTCGAGCGCGCTTCCGGGAAGGTCACGGATACCCGCAACCTCCGCATCGCCGATGGTGTACTGTCCGTCGAACAGCACGTTCGCAAGGATGACGCATTTCAATGCGGCGTCGGTACCATCCACATCAAATGAGGGGTCTGCCTCCGCGACACCGAGGTCTTGGGCCTCCGCGAGCACGTGTTCGTAACTCAGTCCCTCCGCGGCCATCCGTGAGAGGATAAAGTTCGCGGTACCGTTCAGCACGCCGCGAACAGCCGTGACGTTGTCCGAGCCGACATCCGCGATAGTCGAGAGGACGGGAATTGCGCCGCCGACCGTCGCTTCGAACAGCACACGTCCATCGTTTTCAGCTTCGATTGCTCGAAGGTCGTCGTATCGCTCGGCGACCGGCCCTTTGTTCGCCAGCACGACGTGATGATCTGATTCGAGTGCCGCACGCGCGTGGTCGAATCCCGGTTGTGCGTCGCCGAGCGTCGTCGGCGTGGCTTCGACCAGCACGTCATATTCGCTCTCGAAAGCGGCGCCCGGGGCGACCGTTCCAACTGTTTCATCGTCGTTTTTCCGGGCCACTGCGGCGTCTACATTGATTCCATCAGAATCGACGACGGCACTGGTCGAATCGGCCAACGCCGTCACCGTGTGACCGTAGTCTTCCGCCAGTTCCGCGACCGAGCGACCGACCGCACCCGCGCCGAGCACTGCGAGTTTCATGCCGTCACCTCACGTTCCGTCAGCGGAGCGATGACGCGCAGTTCCTTTTCGTCCGCAATCTGTGCCACCGTATCGAGAACGTCTCCCGTGTCCGCGGAATCGGTGGCAAGTCGGAGTCGCGCGCTGGACACGTCGCTGGTTCCCTCGGGCGCGGAAAGGGAAATATCAACGACCGACGTGTTCGATTCGGTCGTAATCCGCGAAAGGGTGTCCGAAATATCGGTGTCGATGATGTGCCCTGTCAAGACGACGGTTATTTCTTCGTCGTATCGCTCGGCTCCGGCGCGGATGACGTTCACGCTCGCTTCGCGCAGTGCGGAAACGATAGCGTCGAATCGGTCGGGCGGACATTCCAGATCGACTTCGACCGGAATGTGTCCCCGCGGCGTGAGCGAACCGCGTTCGTGAAAGACGCTTAGTAAGTTACCGCCGTGTTCGGCTATCGGTTCAAGGGCGTGAAGCAGTTCGCCCGGTTCGTCGGCGAGTTCCAACCGAACCGTGTACGCTTGCACGTGCCCATCGTGGTCGGCCATGATAGCAGGATTGGGGCGTGGGTGGCAATAAACCTTCAGACGGTCACAAAATTCTCCAACACGGGGACGGCAACGGGATGAAACGAATGCAAAACTGTGTGCAACCCGAATTAACCAACTCCTATGCGACTCGTTAACGAGCGCGTAGTAATACCCTTGGAGGAAAAAGGAGGGAGTGGTGATAGACGATGCGATTCACAGATGCAGTCGGTGCAAGCAATGACAGTATAGCGAAAGACCACGTCTGTGCGTTCTGTCAGACGGCGTTCGACAGCCGCGACCGAATGTGCCCCGTGTGCGATGCCGAAATAGTGCACAGAGGGGAACGATAATATCGCTATCGTCGGCAGTGCCACCGGTTCGCTTTTCATAAATTGACAGCGGCGTGGAGTTTCACAGAGCAACCGCTGTGGATGTAAGCGACCGAAAAAGAATGCGCAAAATAGGAATCGTCGTTTAGAAGTAATCGACTGCCTGTGGCAGTTCGAGCTTCATACCCTTGCGCTCTCGGATTTCCATGATGGTTTCGGGCTGGAGATTGTCCGCCATGACGCGGAACCCGGCGTTCTCCGTGTTCCACGATGCACGACCTTCCGTCGCACTGCGGATGTCCGAGGAGAACCCGATCATCTCGTCAACGGGTGCGATACCTTCGACGACCATGAGGTCACCCTCTTGGTACATGTCGTCTACGCGGCCACGGCGACCCTGAATCTCACCGGACGCGGCACCCATGTGCTCGTTCGGCACGTCGATGCGCACGTTCTGAATCGGTTCGAGGAGTTTGACGTGCCCGTGGATGAGCGCGTTGTGGACAGCCTGTCGAACCGCGGGGATGACCTGTGCCGGACCACGGTGGATGGTGTCCTCGTGGAGGCGCGCGTCGTGGAGTTTGATGAGCGTCCCCTCGACGGGTTCGGCAGCAAGTGGCCCGTCGTCGAGCGCCTCTGTGAGGCCCTCGATGACGAGTTCCATCGTCTCGTTCAGGTGCTGGATACCCTTCGTATCATCGATGAGGATGTTCGTCCCGTGGATGTGTTCCACGTTCTGGCTGGTATCTTTGTCCATGCCCGTCTCTTGGAGCACTTCACGGCGCTCCTGTTCGGGCATGTCCATCGAGATGTCTCCGAGTTTCAGTTTCTCGACCATTTCGTCCGACAGCGGTTCGACCGTGATGTAGAACCGGTTGTGGCGGTTCGGGGAGATACCTTCGACTTCGGTGGTTGCTCCCTGCACCTTCTCTCGGAAGACGACGATAGGCTCACCAGTCGTCACCGGAATACCCTGATTGCGCTCGATACGCTGAGTGATGACTTCGAGGTGGAGTTCACCCTGTCCGCTGATGAGGTGTTCGCCCGTGTCCTCGTTGATGTCGATCTGGATGGTCGGGTCTTCTTTGGAGACCTGTCGAAGCGTCTCGATGAGTTTCGGCAGGTCGTCCATGTTCTTCGCCTCGACGGATTTCGTGATGACGGGTTCGCTGATGTGTTCGATGGACTCGAACGGCGTCATCTCCGCGCTCGACACCGTCGAACCGGCGATAGCGTCTTTCAGACCGGTAACTGCTGCGATGTTCCCGGCGGGGACGCGTTCCACTTCCTCACGTTCGCCACCCATGTAGATACCGACGCTCTGGACGCGGTTCGTTCCGACAGTTCCCGAGATGTAGAGGTCTTGTCCTTTCTCCAGTGTTCCGGAGAAGACACGACCGGCGGAAATTTCGCCAGCGTGTGGGTCGATACCGATGTCGGTGACCATCAGGACGACTTCGCCGTCTGGGTCAACGAGTCGCATCTGCTCGGCGAGTTCGGATTCGTCGTCACCACGCCAGACGCGGGGGATACGGCGGGGCTGAGCCTCGATGGGGTCCGGGAAGTGTTCACAGACCATGTCGAGGATAACGTCCGAAAGCGGGGTCCGCTCGTGAAGCTCTTGACGGTCGCCGTTGCGTTCGAGTTCCATGATGTCCCCGAAGTCCATGCCCGTTGCTTGCATCGACGGCATGGAGACACCCCACTTGTAGAGTGCCGACCCGAACCCGACGGTTCCCTCTTCGACGGAGACGGTCCAGTCGTCCACGTCGTCCATGTCCTTGGTCATGCCGCGAATCAGCTCGTTCACGTCGTCGATGACGTTGAGCAGGCGGCGTTGCATCTCCTCGGGACCCTCTTGGAGTTCCGAGATGAGTCGGTCTACCTTGTTGATGAACAGGGTCGGCTTAACGCCCTCGCGGAGCGCCTGTCGGACAACGGTTTCCGTCTGTGGCATGGCGCCTTCGACGGCGTCCACGACGACGAGCGCACCGTCAACGGCACGCATCGCACGAGTGACGTCGCCACCGAAGTCGACGTGGCCCGGTGTGTCGATGAGGTTAATGAGGTGGTCTTTGTCCTCGTACTCGTGGGTCATCGAGACGTTGGCCGCGTCGATGGTGATACCGCGTTCTTGCTCGTCCTCTTCCGTGTCCATCATCAACTGGGTGGCTTCGCCTTGGTCGGCGATCATGCCCGCACCAGCGAGAAGGTTGTCAGTCAGTGTCGTTTTACCGTGGTCGACGTGGGCGGCAATCGCAATGTTCCGGATCTGCTCCGGTTTGTCCATGAGCCGCTCGCACTTTTCGACGATTTTCTTTCGTCTACCCATATATGGCTATTCCTACCTGTACGAGGTTGAAAAGCGTAGTGTTTTCGCGTCCGGACAGCGGCTGGAAATGGTTCATTACCCTGCCAAATAGTCGCATACGGCACAAGAGTAATAGCCACCCAGAGCGTGTCAACGACACACATGGATATACGAGTGCATGGGTCTACGCCCCCGACCCCGTTCCTTAGCGCCTCCGACCTGTTCCAAACAGAACACGACCTCGACAGGCCGGTTCACGTCCGCGTCCGTGACGACCCGGACGAGCGAACGTGGACGTCTCATCCCGGCGACCACCACATCCTCAACATCTCACGGCAGGCCGCGACGAGTGCGATGGCCCGCGAACTTGCGCTCCACGAATACTCACACATGGCCCGCAACGAGCAGTCACACCCTTCGCACACCCAATCGACCGCGGAAGCTCTGTTTCTCGCGTTCGCGGGGAAGTCGGTCGAACGACGAAAGCTCACCCACTGCTACCAGATTGCGAATCACATGAAGGACATCTACGCCGACGACATCACCCTCCGCGTCGGCCCGAGCGACAAACTCGTCGCGTTCCTCGAATCCGAGCTCGCCACGGCGATTGCAGACCGGCCAACCCACCCACGCGGGAGGCGAATGACCGCGACCACCGATTCCGAAATGACCGCCGTGAACGCCGCCTTCGCCCTCGCATTGGTCGAACGCCACGACCTCGTTCCCCGCGACCACCGCCTCTACGACCTCGCCCGCACCGCATCCCGCGACGCCCCGAACGTTGACGTTCAGGGGTTCAAATACCGGTTTCTCTCGCTCGCAGACGACCCCGACGAGAGCGAATACCGCAAGGCGCTCGTAGATGCCGCCGAAGAATACGTTCTCGGTGGGAACGAAGACGGACAAGCCGCGGACTGAACCCCCGATTTCGAAGACACCTGCTATCGACACAAACAACATGGCGCGTGCGTTGGCAAGCCCGAGGACTTGTCGTCCGAGGGCTTGCGAATTATCACGCGAGGGATGATCGGAGGAACGAAAGCGACGACGGGAATCGGTTGGAGAGGCACGTGGCCGTTGCGGTGCGGTGGCGGAGGCGGTTCGTTTAGAGTCGTGAATTGTTAGCGATATACCTCTACAACTGTTTGAGTGATTGGTTTCGATTTTACACCGTGAATAAAGTGACATCTCTAATAAAACGACCTCGTATCGAAAACGCGGCCGCTCGTAGAACAGAAAATAAAAACGAAAATCGAGTCCAAAGAGAAGGAAACGGAGTTTAGCGTGCCGCAGCAGCGACGCGCTCTTTCTCTTCTTTCTGGTTAATCGCGTAGGCCTGCACGTCGTAATCCGCGGCACCGATGAGTTGCTGTGCCAACGCTTCCTCGGCGTCCGTCGCGGTCTTGAACGAGGCACCGTGGGCACCTTCCGCGATGAATTTGAGCGACTGGTCAACGCGGCGCTGGGGCGCAACGTCGACTGCCTTCGGGACGGAGATACCACCGTATTTGAGGCGGACGGTTTCCTCACGCGGGGCGGCGTTCTCGACTGCGCGGACGAGCACCTGCACCGGGTTCTCCTCGGTGCGCTCGTGAACGATGTCGAACGCGTTGCGGACGATTTTCATCGTCTGCTGTTTCTTGCCCGTGTTCTCTTCCGTCTGCATGAGACGGTTGATGAGACGCTCGACGATGCTGACTTCGCTCTTCTGGAACTGCTTTCCAGCGTGGCGGCCCATCGTGTGCGCAACGGGCGTCACCGAAATGTAGCGTTCCGTGCTCGGGTCGCTGAATTCGATGTTCGTCACGTCCCACGTGCCGAACAGTTCAGCAACGGCACCTTCGCCTTCCGTTCCAACGTGTGCGTCGGGTTCTGGTTGTTCTTCGTCTGCACTCATGATTTATCGCACCGGTTTTTCCGCATTGCCACGAACCAGTTCTTCCATGCTCACGCCGTTGACTTTCTCGACTTTGTAGTTGACGCCGGAAAGGTCACCCATCGCGCGACCTTTCGCACCGCCGATACCTGCGATGGTGACCTCGTCGTGTTCGTCGATGAACGAGATTGCACCGTCGCCGGGACAGAACGCCGTCACCTGCTTACCGTTCTTGATAAGCTGGACACGGACGCATTTTCGAATTGCGGAGTTGGGCTGTTTCGCTTCGATGCCCACTTTTTCCAGCACGATACCTCGGCCTTGCGGCGCACCTTCGAGAGGGTCGGATTTCTCACCAAGACCACGCTCTCGTCGGGCGTAATCGGAGTCAGACCACCGGTGATTCTGGCGGTCTTTCTTCAGCTTCCGAGCCGCGTACTTACCGTTCGCCATTATGCTGTGGACTATTCGATGGAGCTACTTAAACGGTGTCTTTTGGGTTCGGCGTTACGCCCGCAGGTCGCTCGAAAGGGGTTGATAAAGCAATCTGAGCACGTTTCATTGAGTCTAAGCAGAGCCAATGGGTTCGTTGGACGACGTCGAGCGTACTTCACCAATTTCAACGAATAGAAAAACGAAAATCCATAGAAAACGCAGAAACGATTTCAATCAGGTCAACTGAATGTCATCTACGTCGAAATGACGTTCCGACAGCAGTTTCGCCGCCTCGATGTTGCGACCGCCAGCACCGATGGCGACCCCGGTGTCGGCCTGCGCGACTTCTGCGTAGGCCACCGTGTCGTCGTTCTCACTGATGGTGACATGGCGGACTTCCGCCGGAGCGAGCGCATTTGCGACGAACGTGTCCGCGCTGTCCGCGTCCTCCACCAGTTCTACGTTTGCGTCCAGACGATCTTCGACCGCCTGAACGCTCTCGCCGCCGGGGCCGATGGCTTGCGCCATCTCGCCTGACTTGACGACGAAGATGATGCGATTTGTATCTTCGCCATCGGTTTCTTCGTTCTCTTCGGTCAACACGATGCAATCACGGGCCGTCGCGCCCGTTTCGTCCTCGAAAAGGGCGATGTACTGGCGTGCCGTGTCGGAAAGAGTGACCGTCATCAGTCCGAAGGCTCTGCGCCGCGACTGACCGAACCCATCCGGAGGTCAACGTCACCCGTGCCGAGTTTGATTGGCTTGCCGACGATGACATTCTCGATGACGCCGTTCAAGTCGTCGATTTCGCCGTGGATGGCGGCATCGAGCAGGTGGTTCACCGTCACCTCGAATGCCGCGCGGGCAAGCACGGACTCCTTGCTTCCGGAGATACCGTGGCGACCGATGGATTCGATGGTGCCCCGGTTGGTCATGATGTCCGAAACCAACATTAGGTGTCGAACGTTCACGTCGCCAAGCCCCTGCTCTTCGAGGGTGTCCATCGTCTCTTCGATGATGGCCTCACGGGCCGCTTCGACGCCGAGGTTGCGGTAAATCTCGTGGATGTTGTTCGACGTGGTGCGCGAGGCGTCCACGCCGTCGATTTCGATAACGTCACCGAACGCGGAGCCTTCGGTGTAGAGGACGAACTCCTCGCCTCCGTCGTCCATCTTCTCCTTGCGGATGACAACGCGGGTGATGTCCTCGATTCCCTTGAAGACGATTTCGCGGAGTTCTTCGACCAACTGAAGGAGTTTGCGGTAACTCGGCTGGTCGGGGCCGAATTCGATAACCGTTCCCTGCTGATTCGTTTCGACGCCGAGACTGTCTTCGATGATGCCCGAGACTTCGTCCGGAGTAATCATCCGCTCTTCGAGCGTGTCCTCGTTCAGATTGATCGAGACAATCATGTCGGCGACGTTTGTGGAGATGTCACCGAGCGCCAGAATCTTCGTCGCCTCGATTTGCCAGACGACTTCGTGGGCGCGTTCGCGGTTGTCGGCGAACTCGTCGTCCAGATGCACCGTCATCATCGGTGTATCCGGCGTCTTCCGAGCGTCCACGAGTTCGATGAGTCGCGGAAGCCCTTGGGTCACGTCGATTTCCGCCACGCCCGCATAGTGGAACGTGTTCATCGTCATCTGCGTTCCCGGCTCCCCGATGGATTGGGCGCTCACCGTTCCGACCGGGTCGAGCGGGTCAACTCGCGTGTTGAAGTAGCGCGTTTCGACCGCGCGTGCGATTTCGTCCACTTGTTCGACGGAAATCCCGTCGCGCGATTCGATGGTTTCGTACACTTCGTCTTTGAGGCGTCGCGGAAGCTCCGTGTCCTCTACGATTGCCTCCATGTCGTCCGTAACTTCAGTCATCTGATTCCACCTGCCGTGCGTCGGCGTGTTCGGAGAGATTCGTCGGCGGTTGACGCTCGCCAAGGAACTCCAGTTTGCGGTTCTCGCTGTCGAACTCCTCGTCTATGACTTTATCCGCGATATGTTCCACGTCGATTGGGTTCTCCTCGTCGGAGGACACCCGAACCGGCGAGGTTCCGTCTTCACCGAACTCGAACTGAACGATGGTATCGCTGGTGTCGCGCACCGTACCATCGTACTGTGTTTCGAGTTCTGACAGCGCGTTAATCAGACGGCGCTGGAGGTACCCGGACTTGGAGGTACGAACTGCCGTGTCCACGAGTCCCTCTCGGCCA
This sequence comes from Haladaptatus cibarius D43, assembly GCF_000710615.1. Taxonomy (NCBI): domain Archaea; kingdom Methanobacteriati; phylum Methanobacteriota; class Halobacteria; order Halobacteriales; family Haladaptataceae; genus Haladaptatus; species Haladaptatus cibarius. Next base: position 1,665,143 of record NZ_JDTH01000002.1, read on the forward strand.
CCCATCGCGTGGAAGAAGAACTCAAGCGGACTCAGGCCGCCAGTGTAGGAGTTCTCCACGAAGCCGTGAGCGTCCGCGGACAAGTCGTCCGCTTGGAAGTGGCTGAGCGTGCGGTCTTCGTAGCCGCGGTTGATTCGCTCGCCCCGAACTGCCTGCTGGCCGACACAGCCAGCCATCTGGGTCAGGTTCAGGAGCGACCCACGCGCACCGGATTCGGCCATGATGACTGCCGGATTGTCGTCCGCGAAGTGGTCTTCCGCGATGTCACCAGCAGAGTCGCGGGCCTTCCCGAGCGTCTGCATGATTTTCATTTCGAGCGTCTCGTCCACCGTTCGCCCCGGCAGTGATTCGAGTTCGCCGTTCTCGTAGGTCGTGATGAGGTCTTGGACGCGCTCGTAGGCGTTGTCGATTGCTTCGTCGATTTGCTCTTGGGCCGTCGTGGAAATCGTTTCGTCGTCGATAGCGATGGAGAAGCCAAAGTGCATGATGGCACGCATCGCCAGCGTTGCGACTTCGTTGATGAAGTGACGGGCGCGGGTTTCGCCGTACGCCTTCGTAATGGTATCGACGATTTCCCCGCCGAACGCACCGACTGCGTCCTCGTCAATCGTTCCGCTAACGTGTTGGCCATTTTCGATGACGACGGTGTCGCCAGCCGAACTCGTAAATTCGAGTTCCAGTCCGTCAGGCAGGAGTTCCGAGAACAGCGTCCGGCCAGTCCAGTACGGCGTTCCGTCCTCTTCCTCACCATCGGGTTCCGGCAGTTCGTCGATTCGAGTCGCACGAAGCAGGTCGAGTGCCTGCGTCTCGTTGAACTGCGGGTTCTCGTGCGTGAGCAGATACGTTCCGGAGATGTGGTCTTGAATCGCGCCGATGATGTTCTCACCGAAGCGCGGGGACAGGATTTGTTCCTGCACGCGCATGAGTACGCGCGCCTCCGCGCGTGCCTCCTCGTTCTGAAGGGCGTGCATGTTCATCTCGTCCCCGTCGAAGTCCGCGTTGTACGGCGGGCAGACGACAGTGTTCAGCCGGAACGTCTTGTACGGCATCACGACCACTTCGTGGGCCATGATGGACATCCGGTGCAGGGACGGCTGCCGGTTGAAGATGACGATGTCGCCGTCGACCAGATGGCGGTTGACTTCCCATCCGGGTTCGACCTTCTCCGACAGTTCCTCGCAGTTCTTTTCCGTAACTTTGAGTCGTCGTCCGTCGGGTCGTTTGACGTAGTTCGCACCCGGATGACCTTCCGGTCCGTTTTGAACGTATCGCTGCGCTTCCTCGATGTTGCGCGGCGTGACGTTCATCGTCTGAGTCATCTCACGGGCGACGCGCTGTGGCACACCGACTTCGTTCAGCGAGAGCGTCGGGTCGGGCGAAATGACGGTACGCGCCGAGAAGTTTACACGCTTTCCGGACAGCGAACCACGGAAGCGACCTTCCTTACCCTTCAGTCGCTGTGAGAGCGTCTTCAGCGGACGCCCGGAGCGGTGGCGGGCGGGTGGCGTTCCCGAAATCTCGTTGTCCATGAACGTCGTGACGTGGTACTGGAGCAGTTCCCACAAGTCCTCGATAATCAGCTGTGGGGCACCAGCCTCACGGTTCTCCATGAACCGCTGGTTGATGCGGATGATGTCCACCAGTTTGTGGGTGAGGTCGTCCTCGGAACGCTGGCCATTGTCCAGCGTAATCGACGGACGGGCCGTCACCGGCGGAACTGGCAGAACGGTGAGAATCATCCACTCGGGACGCGAGCGGTCGGAGTCGATACCGAGCGCTTCGATGTCCGAATCCGGAATGTCCTCGAACCAGTCGCGGATGTCCGAGGGCATCAATTTGTTCATGTCCTCGGTGGTGAGGTCGATGGAAAGTGCCTTCTCGATGGCTTTCCGGTCTTCCTCTCGTGGACGGAACTCTCCCGAAATTATTTGGTTGATACGCGAGAGGTCGATGTCCGTCTGCTCCGCGAGTTCCGGCGGCGCGATTGGGTCGCGGTCTTCGTCTTCTTCGCCTTCCTCGTCCCGACCTTGCATCGCCGACGCGATGCGCTCCGAGTACTCGCTCGTGAGAACCTGTTGTACCTCGTAGTAGGTCGTCGGTTTCTCGTGGTTGATGTCGTACTGAACTTCGCCACAGTGCGGACAGCGGTCTTTCTTGCGGGCCTCTCGAATCGCTGCCTTCGTCACGTCGGTAAGGTCGTTGCCGAGTTCCCGCGTCCGGGTCAGCATACTGTGGTACTTTTCCTGTTCTTCCTCGGTCAGGAGGAGTCGGGAACAGTCACGGCAGGTGCCACGAAGCAATCTGCGGATGAGTTTCGTGAAGCCGACGTGGATGACCGGTGCGGCGAGTTCGATGTGGCCGAAGTGGCCGTTGCACGACCCGGAGTGTTGCCCACAGGTCTTACATTCCAGACCGGGGTCGATGACGCCCAGTCGGGGGTCCATGAGTCCCATGTCGATTGGGAACCCGTCGTCGTCGTACGTGTCGGCGGTAATAATTTTCGTCGCCGACATCTCGCGGTACTCCTCCGGGTCCATCAAGCCGAAGCTGATGGAGCCGATTTCCTTGGGAGTTTGATTCGTTGCCATGTTAGACTGCGTCCTCCAATTCGAGTCGTGGGGCGATTCCGAGCGCCTTCATCTCGTCGAGCAGGAGCTTGAACGCGTAGCTCATCTCGATTTCGTGGATGTCCGTCTCCTCCTCACAGTTCGGACAGTACACGCGGTTCTGGTCGATGTTCTCGACTGCGCTCATTCCACACTGACCGCAGACGTAAATCCACTCGCGGTCGGAAGAGTCGAGAAGTCGTTCTTTCAGTGCGAGTGCGGCACCGTGTCCGATGAGAACCTCACGTTCCATCTCCCCGACACGAAGGCCACCCTCACGGGCACGTCCTTCGGTCGGTTGTCGGGTCAGCACCTGCACCGGGCCGCGCGACCGGGCGTGGAGCTTGTTCGACACCATGTGGTACAGCTTGTGGTACAGAATGGTGCCGACGAAGATTTCCGCTTCAATCTTCTCGCCCGTCACGCCGGAGTACATGATTTCCTTCCCGGAGGATTTGTACCCGCGTTCTTCGAGCGCCGAGCGGAGTTCTTCTTTGTCTTCGCCAGTGAATGCCGTTCCGTCAACGCGCCGTCCTTCCAGCGCGCCGACTTTGCCACCGATCATCTCTAGCACGTGCCCGACCGTCATGCGTGACGGGAGCGCGTGCGGGTTGACGATAAGGTCGGGGACGACACCTTCCTGCGTGAAGGGCATGTCCTCCTGCGGCGCGATGTGGCCGACGACACCTTTCTGACCGTGTCGTGATGCGAACTTGTCACCCAATTCCGGGATTCGCTCGTCACGAACGGACACTTTCGAGAGCTTCGAACCGTCCTCGCCCTCCATCAGCGTCACCGTGTCAACGACGCCGGATTCGCCCGAGCGCATCGTGACGCTGGTTTCGCGGCGTTTCTGTGGCGACAGGCCACCCATGTCGTCCGGTTCTTCGAGGAACCGGGGCGGACTCGTCTTCCCCAATAAGACACTGTTTTCGTCAACGCGCGTTTCGGGGTTGACCAGACCGTCCTCGTCCAGATGCGTGTAGGCATCCTCGCCGCGAGCGCCGCGCACGTCGTCGCTTGGAATCTCGAATCGGTCTTCCTGTCCGCCGGGGTAGCGTCGTTCCTCACCCTCGTAGGTACGGAAGAAGTGCGAGCGCGCAAGCGCGCGGTCAACCGACCCGCTGTTGAGCACGAGTGCGTCCTCGATGTTGAACCCTTCGTAGCTCATGACTGCGACGGTGAAGTTCTGTGCCGCAGGGCGGTCGTCGAAGCCGATTTGCTCCGTCGTCTGCGTCTTCACCATCGACAACTGCGGATAGTGGAAGAGGTGCTGGCGCGTGTCCGGGCGAATCCGGTAGTTCGCCGCGGGCAGGCCGAGCGACTGCTTCATCATCCCCGAGCCCATCGTAATACGCGGACTGGCGTTGTGTTCCGGGTACGGAATCATCCCGGCACCGATACCGAAGATGAGCTGTGGGTCGATTTCGAGGTGAGTGTGGTCTTCGTTGAGGTCACCCTCGTCAACCGCGACGTAGATGTCCTCTTCTTCCTCGGCGTCGATGAACTCGATTTTGCCGCGCTCGACGAGTTCCTCAAACGAGAAATCGCCCGCTTTGACGGCTTCAATTTCCTCTTCGGTGATGAGGGGGTCGCCGTCCTCGATGACGAGCAGTGGTCGGCGGGCACGCCCCGCGTCGGCGTTGATGATGACTTCGCGGGTTCGATCTTTGACCGAGACGTTCACCATCTCGCTCACGTCGCCGCGTCGGCGCGCCTCCCGTACTTGGTTTGCGAGCTGTTCCGGGTCGGGATGCGTCCCGACCAAACTCCCGTTGACGTACACTTTCGCTTCTCGTCCCTGGCTCATGATTCAGTCCGCACTCCCTTCGATGCTCTCAATTCCGGGGATGCCCTCGACACCCATGGACGAGAGTTCCTGTTTGAGTTCCTGTTCGTCCTCGATATTCTGGCTGAGTTCCATCGCCTGCGCGAAGTTCTTCACCAGCCCACAGTTCGGCCCTTCCGGCGTCTCGGAAGGACAGATGCGACCCCACTGGGTCGCGTGCAGGTCACGCGCCTCGAAGTGGGGCTGACTCCGCGACAGCGGGCTACGCAGACGACGAAGGTGTGAAAGCACACCCATGAAGTCCGTCCGGTCAACCAACTGCGACACACCGGAGCGGCCACCGACCCAGTTTCCGGTCGCAATCGGATGTTCGAGTCGCTCGGTCAGCACGTCGGAACGAACGACGGTGTTCACCGACAACTGCCGGTTACGCATGTTCGCACGTTCGAGCTGATACTTCACGTCCCGCGCCAGTTTGTTCAGCGCCGTGCGGAACAGGTCTTTCATCAGGTCGCCAGAGACCTTCAGGCGCTTGTTGGCGTAGTGGTCTTTGTCGTCCGAATCGCGTCGGCCGAGTGCGAGTTCGAAACATGCCTCGGCCATTCGCGCGAGGTAGTACGCTTTGTTGATGCGAACTTCCTCCTCTTCGACGCCGTCCTCGTGGAGGTGCGGCAGGAGATAACGGTCGATGACGTAGTTCGCTCGTTTCAACTGGTAGTTTTTGCCCTGTCCGGAGGCGACCCGTTTCCCGAGGGACTCGATTGCCTCCTCTTGGGTCTGGACTTCCGCGGCCTCCAGATTTTCCAGCATGAACTTCACGATTTCCGGGTCGTCGGAGACGCGGTGGACGATTTCCTCGTCCGATTCGAGTCCCAGCGCGCGAACGAGAGTGACGAAGTTGACGCTCCCCGACACCGACGGGAACGACACTTCGAGCAGGCCGTCGCGGGTTCGCTCGACCAGCACCAACGCACGGTATCCACGGCGCTGGCTGAACGTTTTCGCCACCTGAATTTCGTCGCCGTATTTCGTGTCGTACTCGGCGAGAATCTTGTTGGGTGCGAGGTCTTCTGATGTCATCAGCACTCGCTCGGAACCGTTGACGATGAAGTAGCCTCCGGGGTCGGCCGGGTCTTCACCGATTTCGACCAATTCCTCTTCCTCGAAGTTGGCGATGTTACACTTCTCGGAGCCGACCATGACCGGCATCCGACCGACCTTCGTCTCGGTCGTATCGACGACTCGCTTGTCGTCGCCTTCGCCTTTGACGATGGTCATCTCCATGAACACCGGCGCGGCGTAGGTGATGTTGCGGAGGCGCGCTTCCTGCGGATAGAGGAGTTCCTCACTCCCGTCCGCTTCACGCACGCGCGGAGTGACGACGCGAACGTCGCCCAGTTCCACGAACACCGGTTCTTCGCCCTCCTTGTCGCCGATGTCCGTGTCGATAGTGCCCTTCTCGGTCACAACTTCCTGCATGCCGCGAGTCAGGAAGGAGTTAAACGAGCGGTAGTGATGCTCTGCGAGTCGTTCTTTCGAGAAATACTGCCTCGATAGTGCGCGTCGGTCTTCCCGTTGCATTATTCCACCACGAGTCGGTATACGACTGCCCTGTCAGTCGTCCGAGAGTCACGAACGATTTTGATAACGTCGCCGATTTCCGCATCGTCGGGCAACGCAGGGTCCGTCCGCTTGATTTTTGGTAAGTCTGTACTCTTGATTTCGTATTCCTCGAGCACATCGTCGAGCTTGCCCTCATCGACGATGGAGTGCTCCGGAACCATCTTGTGTTGGCTTACGTCTACCATGTGTGCGCGATTTTCTGACCAGCGGGAGAAATGGCTATCACGAGATACTACAGGGTATTACAGGTGGCACTCATTTAAGACTTGCTAAGTAGCGCGCACACGCCCGGCTATCGCACCCCGCACACCATGCGGGCAGTTCTCTAACGCCAGTATCTACTTCGTTCTGGTATAAATTATTTTGGCATGTGGGGAGTCGTACCATAGCACGGGGTGCCCCGACACACTGTCTTCGTTTGGAAAGCCTTAAGCGTACAAGCCAGAAAGCATGAATTGCGTCACAGGCCCGGGTGGTGTAGTGGCCCATCATACAACCCTGTCACGGTTGTGACGCGGGTTCAAATCCCGCCTCGGGCGTTTTTTCAACTTTCAAAACAGTGAGCGGTCAGCTTTGCCGAGCGTGACAAGGGAGCGAACGAGAGCAGGGAAGAACTTGTTTCTTTCCGTGCGAGCAGAACGTCTTGGCGTAGTTCAAATCTCGAAAGGCGCTCCATCTCTTTCGACCTTCGCGAATAAACTGCATTCGCTTGGTCCCACCTCGGGCGTTTTTGATGGATTTACTTGTTTGATGAGAGCTTGATTTCTTTCCGAGAACAGTACTAGAAAGCGACCACTTGGAAGCGGCATACCAAGGCTTGTGGAACCATAGTTGACTATTTTGCTACAAAAGACTATTTTTATAATAGCACATTCGACAGTAATAGCATAGAGGAGAGCGGCACGGTGAACACGAAAGACAAAGGTGATGAAACGGAGGCGAAAATAATTCACACGCTGATTTCTCACGGATACAGTGTTTCGATTCCGTTCGGAGACAACGACAAATATGATCTTATAGTAGATGACAATGGGTCACTCTATCGAGTCCAATGTGAGACAAGCTGGACGAACAAAGAGGGGACGATGCGATTCAATACACACACCCAGACTACAAAAGAGGGAAAATATCACGAAAATACGTATCACGGCGAAGTAGATGCCTTCCTCGTTCGGTACCCAAAAAACGAGAAACTCTATTGGATACAGATTGAGGAAGCGACTGAGCAGAAAATGGAACTTCGATTCAACGCTAAAATAAATCACCCTTCGATTAACTGGGCAGAGGATTACGAGTTTGATGGAGAAATATAGGGGAGAAGATGGCTTGTATCATGTTTATGGTATAGATTGCCAAAGGTGGTGTAAATCGACACCCCTTAATAATGGCGGGAGAAAGGAGTAATTGCGTCACAGGCCCGGGTGGTGTAGTGGCCCATCATACAACCCTGTCACGGTTGTGACGCGGGTTCAAATCCCGCCTCGGGCGCTTTTTCCGAATTCACCTTCTAAAAGAGGCGTCTGTTGCTCCTACTTTCGCGTACTCCGATACTGAATGTCACGAGCGACCGCCCCAGCGAAAACACCTCGTGGCAGGCGAACAGTTCGTTTTTCCGAAGAAGTCAGTCCCGACGGATCCACGGGAAACGAGTCGAGAAACAGGAGGCGTGGGTCAGACGGCGGTCGATTCCGGTGTCTCCAGTCGAAACGCTAACAGTGCGGGAAGCGCGAATCCGAACGCGTTGACGCTTCCGTGCCGGACAATCATCTCGTCGATAGTGACCAGTTGTGGCGTTCCGGGATACGCGGAGTAGCCGTAGGCGAGCGCGAGCGCCATCGTCCAGACGACGGCGACGGCCGCCAGCGCGAGCAGGACGCCCCGAACTCGGTCAACTCGCGGAACGACGCTGCCCAGAATGGAGAGCGCAAAGACGACGACTGCGACGGTGAAAAATGCGACTGCGACGACCTCGACCAGCGGCGAAAACGTGATTCCGACGGCGATGAGCGCGAGGTTTACCATAATAATCAGCGTCGTCGCGGCCATCGCACGGCCAACGAAGTCCGACCCGAATCGACCCCTGTCGTCCGTGACGAGTCGGCCAGCCGTCCCCCCGATAAGCGGGAGTGCAAATCCGGCGTAATGGTAGTGAACCACCGTGAGCAGGATGATAATCGGTTTGAAATGAAACGAAATTCCGGCGCGGGAGAGGAAAAGCGCGACCGCACCGACCGGAACGTACAGCAAGACGGCGTCGATTGCGAGTTCCGGAAGCGGCGTGAAACCGCGAGGAAGCAGACGCCACAGACCGAACAGTGCGACGCAGGCTGTCACCGCGACCCACGGAAGCGCGAGTGCGACTGCACCGACGGAACCGGTAGGGAAAGTAAACGACGCAACGGCCAAAATTGCCGCCGGAGGCTGTCCGAACACCGCGAGACGGTAGACAAGCGGTGTCCCGCCCGAACGCCGAGGTGTCATCGCAACGCCAAGTCCGAGCGGGAGAATGACGAGAACCGCGAGCGCGACGAACAGTTCGACGGTCGAAAGAATATCCGCGGCGACCAGCATCGACCACAGAACCGCACCGAACACGGTGTTTGCGTCGGTGATTCGAAATCCGCGGATAGTGGGGTGGGTATCGGTGAAGTGGAGAGAATCGACACTCCTCTGCCCCTCTACCGTGGTCATCGACTTGCACCCGGCGAACCGGACGAATCCAAGGAACCGGACGATCCCGACGAACTCGGAAGCTGAACACTGCGGAGAGTCGAGTCAGTGAGGCGGCTTCCGTCCGCCTCCTGCCAGTCGTTATCGAAGGTGCCCTGATAGCCGAAGATGTGACCCGCGAGCGGATTCGTGACCGTCGCGGCAACGCGGAATCGCCCCGCGTGGTCGTCGTACCAATCCTGAAGCGTTGCGTCGGCGGTGAGCGGTTCTGGAAACGGAACGTATCGGTTGCCGACGCGAATCCACTGGTCGCCGAGGCGGATAGCGAGACCGCCGTCTTCGACCGAGAGATGGATGTCGGCCACGATTCTGCCGTCGGTTCCGAAGAAATCGGTGATACAGTTTCGTTCCGGATTCCAGCGCATCGTGTCGTCGAACCGACGGACGGGGTCGGTTTGGAACTGACGCCGAAGCGTTAGTGCTTCATATCCTCGGGCATCCACGAAGGCATCGGAGCGAATTTCGAACGGAACATCGTCACCACCTTCCGGGAAGAGGAAGTTTTGGGTCGTCCCGAACCACAGCACGGGAAGCGCGATTGCACCGCGGGAGAGGCGTGTCATTTGACCCCGGCCGATTGCCGTTCGGTCGTCGTCGGTCACGAGGCCGTATCGTTTACGGATTTTTGGGTGGAGTTGCGTCCACTCCTCACCGAGTGCTCGCTCGAACAAACCCGTCGCGGTTGTCACGGCCATCTCCCCTCGAAAATAGGGCGCTCGGAACCAAGCATACGACACAGTTCTCGGCCACAAACAATCATTCTACCGATACGAACGCTCGGGAAAATACCGACGAGGAGGCAAATCTATAGGAAGTATCGTGACGTGACACGATAGGGGAGGGGGACAAATGACGCCAGATAGAGGACGGAGCGTTTCGAAACGCTCCGTCCTCACGCGGGACGAGTGGGGAATGGTGCAGTCGAAGCGACGGGTGACCTATCGAAGATGACCCGGGAAGCGTTCGTTCCGATTTTCGTCGTGATTCTTCTCGTCGTGCAGGGTTCGACCGGCGGCGGGATGGTGATGGGCGAAGGCCACTCCAAGGCAGACATCGGACAGCAGACGCAAACGGCGGACGCAGGGGTAACTGCGGACTTCGAACTCGTCTCCGTCGCGTCGAACGTACCGGTGGATGGAACTGGGAACCTTTCGCTGACGTTCGAGAACACCGGAGCGGACATCACGAACGCGCGAATCGCCGTCCAGTCGCCGAACGAAAGCGTTCGGTTCGGCGACTCGCAAAACGCCAGCAAATCTGTCGGCAACTGGTCTTCGGGTGAACGGCGAACGGTTACGTACAGACTGCTCGCGGAGGAGTTCGCGGAGGTTCGAAGCTACCCGTTCGAGGCCGTTATTTCGTACACTACGAGAAACGGTTCCCGGGAACGGGCCGGGCCGTACACGTTCAACGTCCGGCCCACACAGCCAATTCGGTTGGAGCGATTCGAGGTGACAGATATCTCCTCGAACGTACAGGCTGGCGATACTGGAACCGTCTCGCTCACGCTCGAAAACACGGGACGAGACGTGAGCGACGCGGTCATCTCTCTGCAATCTCAAAACGACCAACTTCGACTCGGAGAGTCGCGGAACGCAAGCCAGTTCGTCAGCGAATGGGCAACCGACGAGGACGTGCAGGTCGAATATCAGGTGTCGGCGAGCAACGACACCGTCGGCGGCAGCTACCCATTCAGTATCTCCGTCTCCTACCGGGAAGACGGGTCGCGGAATCAAACTCAATCACAGCTTATCGGCATCATCCCGGCCCCGGAGCAATCGTTTTCGCTCACCGACGTGAACAGCACACTCCGCGTCGGCGACGAGGGAGTCGTCACTGGGCAGGTTACCAACGAGGGGCCGCAAGCCGCGGCAAACGCGGTGCTCGTCCTTCAGTCGCAGGGCGACAACGCCTTCCCACGGGAAACGGAGTACGCCCTCGAAACCCTTGAATCGGGGGAGTCGGAGCGGGTTCGCTATCGAATCGACGTGAGCGAGGGCGCAGACCGCGGGCCACGACAGTTCTCGTTCGTCGTGCGCTACGAGAATCAGGACGGCGATTCACGCCAGAGCAAACCGCTCGAAACGGCGGTTCGCGTCGGGCCTCAACGGGACGAGTTCGTCATCGAACCACAAAGTGCGTCGGTGGAACAGGGGTCAAGTTCGACCATTTCGCTCGTCGTCACGAACAACGGCGACAGGACGCTGCGGAACATCGACGCGCGTACATTCGTCGATAGTCCGCTCACGCTCGAAGAAGACCAAGCGTTTATCACGCGACTGGAACCGAACGAATCGGCGACGATTGCGTTCAGCTTGAGCGCGGAGGGCGAGGCATTGGCCGGAACGTATCCGATGTCGGTTGATTTCCAGTACGAAACGCCCGACGGAGAGAGCCAACTTTCGGACACCTACGAGGTTCCGGTTCGAGTAGCCGAACCGGACGGAAACGGCCTTCTTTCGTTCTTGAGCGGGGGAATCGTACTTCCGCTGATTCTCGTCCTCGGCGTCGTTCTCGTGGGCGTCGGCGGATTCGTCGCATTCCGGCGGTGGCGGGCCGCGCGAGGAAGTCGGAGAAGACGAGGTGACGGCGGTGGTTGATTACCAAGCAGTCATCGACTGGGCCGACGAGTGGATCGTCGGCCGTTCGAAAACCGTTCTCCTCACCTTTCTCGTTCTGACCGCCGTGTTCGGCGTCGGCCTCACCCGCGTTTCGACCGAGGCAGGGACGAGTCAGTTCACGGAGGATAGTCCCGCACTGGAAGCGTTCGAAAGCGTCAACGAGGAGTTTACGCAACCGTTCGAAGCGGAAAACGGAAGCACGCAACTGATTCAAAGCGGTCGCAACGTGCTGTCGAAACCCGAACTGCTGGCGATGTTGCGGGCGCAGTACCGACTCGAACAACGGGAAGAACTTCGCGTCGCGTCCACGGCCAGTGCCGCCGGAATCGTCGCGCAAACACTCGATCCGAACGCGACGACGCTCGAAGCCCAGGTTCGAACGCTGGAGCGGGCGACGCCGACCGAAATCGAAGTCGCGGTTCGGCAGGCCGCGGAAAATCCCGAGTTTCGGGTGCTGTTGAGCAGGGATTTCAATCGCCGGTCGGCATCTGCCTCGGCGACCATTGGAATCGTCGAACACGTGATTCCGCGTGGTGTTTCACAAGAGGCGGGCGCGGAAGCGTCGCCGGAAACAGACCCCCTCGCGGGGATACAGATTCGGTCGCAGTCGGTCGTCAGTTCCGTTGATAGCGACATCCGACTGTTCGGAAGCGGCATTCTCACGGACGAGTTGTCGAGCGTCACCTTCGATTCGCTCATCATCGTCATCCCCGCCGCCGGAATACTGATTTTCGTCTTTCTGCTGTTCGCCTATCGCGACCCGGTAGACCTCGTTTTAGGGGTCGTTTCGCTGGTGATGACCATCGTCTGGACGCTCGGGTTCATGGGAATCGTCGGGATTCCGTTCACGCAACTGTTGGTCGCCGTGCCGCCGCTTTTGCTCGCCGTGGGAATCGACTACGGAATCCACGCAATCAATCGCTACCGCGAGGAACGCGTCATCGGGGCAAAAGTCAAACCGGCGATGCGGCGCGCGACCGACCAACTGCTCGTCGCCTTCTTCATCGTCACCGGAACTACGGTTCTCGGCTTTGCGTCGAACGCGACGAGTCGCCTCCAACCGATTCGGGAGTTCGGAATCGTCGCCGCCATCGGCATCGTCTTTACCTTCCTCATCTTCGGTATCTTCCTTCCGGCCGCGAAGGTCGTCACTGACGACCTTCGCGTTCGGTTCGACCTGCCGACGTTCGGCGAGCGGCCGCTGGGCGAGGAAGGCTCGCTGCTGGGCCAAACCTTGTCGAGTAGTGTCGTTCTCGCCCGGAAAGGTGCCACTGTCGTTGTCGCGGTTGCAGTCGCCCTGACGCTCGTTTCGGGCATCTACGCAACCGGCATCGACACGACGTTTTCGAACGAGGATTTCCTTCCGCCGGAGGAGACGCCAGCGTATCTCGAAGTGCTCCCCGAACCGTTCGCGCCGGAGACGTACACCGTAACCGAAGTGACGAATTTCTTGGAGGAGAAGTTTGCTTCCGCCGAGGACGACACGGTGACGATTTACGTCGAGGGGCCGTTACGAGAGGACTACGCCCTCGAATCGATTGAACACGCCAATCGGAATCCGCCGGATTCGTTTCTCGCAACCGACCGGCAGGCAAATGCGGAAAGCATCATCACAGTCATTCAGGGCTACAGCCAACAATCGGAAAAGTTCCGGCGGCTAGTCGCACGGAACGACATAGACGACGACGGCGTGCCGGACGACAATCTGGCGTTGATTTACGACCGACTGCTCGATTCTCCCGCCCGCGAGCAAGCACTGGAATATATATCGGACGACCGGCGAAGCACGCAGGTCGTCTACTCCACGAAGAGCGGTGCGTCACAGGACGAGATTACGCGGGATGCTCGACTCGTCGCCGACCGGTATCGCTTCGACGCGGTTGCGACCGGCGAAATCGTCGTGTTTCAGTCCATCGCGGCGACAATTTTCAGCTCCGCGATACGAAGCCTTGCGACGGCGTTGGCCACGACCGCGGTTTTCCTCGTACTTCTCTACCGAATCATCGTGGGACGAATCGCCTTCGGCGTCATCAACCTGTTTCCAATCGTCGTCGCGGTATCCCTGCTCGCGGGAACGATGCGCCTGCTCGAGATTCCGTTCAACGCCCTGACCGCAACCGTTCTTGCAATCGCGTTGGGGTTGGGCGTGGACTATTCGGCCCACGTCGTCCACCGGTTCACCGACGAGTACGAAGGTTTGGGCGAAGAAATGGCGGATGTAGAATCGAAAGGCGACGTGTTCGCCGCACTCACCCGAACTGTTCGCGGCACCGGCGGCGCGCTGACGGGGAGCATGCTCACGACGATTTCGGGAACGGGAATTCTCGTCCTCGCAATCACGCCCGTTTTGGGGCAGTTCGGCGTCGTGACTGCCCTGAGCATCTTTTACTCCTATTTCGCCGCTATCTTCGTGACGCCCTCCGCCATCGTTCTGTGGGATAGATATGTTGCATCGAGCTGATATTCAGAGCGAAATAGTGCTGGCCGTGAGAGTACCGAATCCGACCGCTACGAGCGCGCCGAGAAGATTGATCATCGCGTTGGCGACCGCTTTCCGGCGCTTCCCGCGTTCGTACAGTCGAACCGTCTCGAACGCAAAGCTTGAAAACGTCGTGAACGCGCCACAAAATCCGGTTCCGACCAGCGCGAACAGAGTCGGGTCGCTCGTCAGTCCAGCAGTCAACGCGCCGAGAACGAAGCTTCCGAGGACGTTCACCGCGAAGGTTCCGTGACCCTCACCGGATAATCTCTGCCCGACGAAGTGACGACTCAACGCGCCAAACATTCCGCCGACGCCGACGAGAACAGCGGGGTTCACGAGACGACACCCCCGACGACCCGGCGGCCAAGAAGCACGGCCAGAAATCCGAGGACGTAGTTCGCGCCGACGTTGAGAACGGCGAACATCGGCGACAGCCCCGTGGTTTGCACCGCGAACGTGCTGTAAGTCGTGAACGACGAGAGAAAGCCGGTGCCGACGACCAGTCGGGTTTCGGGAGAGAGCCTATCCGCCAGATGCGCTTCGTACAGCAACACACCGAGCGCGAAACTCCCGACAACGTTGACGACGAGCGTCCCCCACGGAAATCCGCCGGGAAGCGCGTCGCTCACCGCGTACCGCAGGAGTGCGCCGACGAAGCCACCGACTGCGATGAGGAAAACTGGTTCGAGACGCTTCAGCGCGCGTGATTGTTGTACCGACATCGGAGAACCGCTTTCCAGCGAGAGACTTCCGGTCGATTTTCGACGACAGGTCGGAAATCGCGGCCCATCGCTCGTGTTCGACTGCAATCGACAGCGTCCCCTATCTTTTTCGAAGTTCGGTCGCAGGCGAATTCGGTTCACTCTCGCCAGAACAGGCACCGCTCGCGCTCGGACTGCCGCCGCCGTGTTCGACCTGCCGTTTTCGAATCCGAACCGCGTGAACGCTTTCGGTCGCATCGTCCACGACGACCGCGGAACCGGGGGTTTCCGGCATTCTATCGGCAAACGACCCTTGCATGTAGGCCGGACGGGCATGTGCGAGCGCATCCCGGTCGTTGCGCGAGGTCAACCGATGGGCTACGAGCAAGTCGGATTGGGAAACCGCAACCTCGGGTAGCACGGCAGGTCGCTGTGTCGCCGCGACAAAACTCACGCCGGGACGCCGTCCTCTGGTGATGATGGTTCTGAGCGCAGGGTTAGCGACGCCGCCGAAGAAGGCATGTGCTTCGTCCACCACCAAC
Organism: Haladaptatus cibarius D43; assembly: GCF_000710615.1. Taxonomy (NCBI): domain Archaea; kingdom Methanobacteriati; phylum Methanobacteriota; class Halobacteria; order Halobacteriales; family Haladaptataceae; genus Haladaptatus; species Haladaptatus cibarius. The sequence goes on from NZ_JDTH01000002.1 coordinate 1,680,237, forward strand.
CACGGCAGTTTGCGAACCGACTCGACAATACGGGCGCGGTACAAATCCTCCGCAACCGCCCGAACGACGGCGTTCATCGCCGATTCGTCGTAGCCCGAACAGTCGAGGACGATGCCGGATGTCGGTTCGACACAGTCCGCCGCAGTAATGCCATCCGGTGAAAAGATGTCCCACGACTCCGCAAGTGCAAGGTGGTTTCGCGCCGCACGGCGAGTCGCCCGGTTCGCATCGGCCTCGGCAACAAAATCCTTCATTTCCGTCAGCGCTTTGGATTCGGTTGCCGCCCGCCACACCAGCGACCCAGTCGGACGTTCGTGGTCGAGGGAAAGCAAATCGCACCACGCCCGCGGCGGGAGTGCGTTGGCGGAGACGCGTGGCGTGGAAATCACCTCGAACCCCGAAATTTTCGCAAACGTGGTGAACGCGCCCATCGGGTCGGCGACGACCGGCGCGACTCCATCTGCTTCCCCGAGTTCTTCGACCAGCACGCCGAGCGTGTACGATTTTCCGTAGCCTCGCTTTCCGACCACCAGCGCGACGTGCGGACTATCGAGGTCGATTCGCACTGACGCACCCGCACTGCCATCTCTGGCGCGGTAGTGTCCGAGGTGTCCTGAAATTCCGTCGTCGCCAGTTCGTCCCAAAACCTCCGTCATGGCGGGAACTGGTTCCGGCTTTTCGGATAAACTCTCGGACGAAGGTTTATATCTCAAACCGAAACCAGACCGCCTCATGTCCATACGTCAGCGATTTCGCTCCGACAATCGTGCAATCGAAGGGCTTCCGATTCGACTGGTCATCGCGCTCGTCGTCGGCGTCGCCAGTCTCTCAGTCATGATGAACATGCTGTCCGGACTCAACGGCTTGGCCGTGAGCGAACTCGATGCGAAACCCGAACCCGAAGTCATCGAACCGGGACAGCAGGCGGTCGAAATCGCCGTCATCGACGCGGATGGAAACCCCGTGGCGGACGCAACCGTCGTGGTGAAAAGCGATTCGGCGAGACTGGAGAACATCGAAACCGCCACGACGGAAAGCGATGGTCGAGCGCATCTCTCGATACATCCCAGTCTCGGGGCGAATCAGGACGACGGAACGCTCGATATCGACATCAAACCACCTGCCGGAAGCGAATTTGCCGACAAGCGCGAAAACACTCGAATACTGGTCGTCAGCGATTGAGGGAAACAGAAACCAGCCTAGCTGTAGCCGTCCCAATCTATCCACTCGTGTTCCCATCCGCGCCGGGTTTGAGCGTGGCGCTCTGCAAATTCACGGTCTTCGCGGTTGGTTCGGTTGCGCTCAAGAGTATCGGACTGTTCGCCTTCCACGAGAAGCGGCGCGAAGGCGGTTTTCCCGAACTCACCGACGGTTTCGGGAGTGCCGGAATCCGAATCGGAAGGTTCGACGGCGGTGAGTCGCTGGATGCCGCTTCCAAGTGGAATGACCAGTCTGCCGTCATCGGCGAGTTGCGAAACGAGCGTTCGCGGTGGTTCGATAGCCGCCGCCTCTACGAGGATTCGGTCGAACGGCGCGTACTCCGGTAAGCCATCGGCACCGTCGCCGCAATCGACGAAGACGCCGCCGTAGCCCGCAGTTTCGAGGTTTTCTCGGGCTTCGTAGACGATAGTTCGCGTAATGTCGATTGCGTGGACGTTGCATTCGCCGACGATTTCCGCCAACACTGCGGACGTGTAGCCCGCACCTGCACCGACGACGAGAACTGAATCGTCTTCCCGCACGTCGAGCGCTTCGAGAAGTCTGGCGACGATGCTCGGCGCGAGGATTCGCGTCCCGCGGTGGTCGAACGACTTGTCTGCGTACGCGCCTTGCTCGGCGTCAATCGGCACGAACTCGTGGCGGGGTACAGTTCGAAGCGCCAGACCGACGTTGTCACTCCGCACCAACCCCTTCATTTCGTGTTCCAAACTGGCGACCATATCGTCGCGCAGTACCGCCGGTTCCATACACCGCGTTGGGTTCGGACGTGCTTCAATTGCGCGGCCTGTGCCCGACGATTGCTTGCTGATTCGTGCCCGGAACGTCGCGGATTTCGAAGGTTACGAACCCCGCATCCGCGAACCAGTCTTCGAACTGGTTCGCGGTGTAGGTGTCGCCGTTATCGGTTTGGGCGAGCATGTGCGCACCCATTAGTGCGGCCTCTTCCGCGCGCCCTCGAAGTTGGTCGATGAAAACCGCGACTCCGCCGGGTTCCAGTGCTCCGAAAGCGTTCTGGAGGAGATTCCGGTTTTCTTCCGGCCCGAGCGCGTGGGCAACCCGCGAGCAGAACGCGAGGTCGAATCCCGTCGGGAGTGCGTCTGTTACGTCGCCGGAAACCAGTTCGATGGGTTCGTGTTCGAGAAATCTACTGTCGATGTCGATAACGTCGGACTGGTCGATTAGCGTCACCTCGAATCCCCGCCGGGCGAACTCCTTGGCGAAGATTCCGGGGCCGCCGCCCACGTCGAGAACCCGGTTTGCGTCGGGATATTCGTGCACAGCCTCGGTGACGCACGACCGAACCGTGGTTTCGTCTACGGTTGCCATCGCGCCCATGAAATTTTGCGTCCAATTCTCCGGCGTTTCGGGCGGTGAGCCGGTTCGCATCGTTTCCGGCAGTTCGACCCACCGAGAGAGACAGTCCATCTGGTGCGGAACGCTCCCAATCGAGCGAACGCCGGTTTTCGCAAAGAGGCCGAGCGCGCGGTTTGTCGCCTCGTACTTCTCGCCCAATCGTTCGAGAAAGCCCATCTCGACCATCGCTTCGAGCGTGATTCTCGCGGCGCGCTCGGTGATGTCGGTTTCCTCGGCAATTTCCTCAACTGTCCCTGCGTCGAACATGACCGTCTCGATGATGTCCGTCTCGCGGGCCGCCCACAACAGACAGAGTTCGCGGTAGTCCATATCGACTGCTCGTGTGGGAGCTAAAAAACTACTCTCCCTGCATCGGAATGAACCGGACGAAGCCGTGCGATTCGCGGGCGAGTGAGCCATTGTCTTGCTTTTCCGCGAGGACGAGTACCTGCGGGTCGTCTCCGAGCGGTGCGAGGAGACGACCGCCGGGACGAACTTGCTCGACGGGAGAAGACGGGAAATTCGATGCGGCGCAAGTCAGATAGACGGCGTCGTAGGGCGCGTGTTCGGGCCAACCGTCGTGTCCGTCGCCGACGCGAATCGAGATGTCATCGTAGTCGAATCGGTCGGAGTGTGAAAGCCGTCGAAATCGGTTGCGTGTCGCCTGCGCCAGCGATTCATGATATTCGACGCTGAAGACGTTTTCCGAACCGACGATTTCGGCGGTCACGGCGGCGTGATAGCCACACCCGGTTCCAATTTCGAGGACTCGGTCACCGGGCGACAGGTTTAGCAAATCGGTCATAACCGCGACCATGTGCGGCGCGCTGATGGTCTGGTTTTCTCCAATCGGAAGCGGCCGGTCGTCGTAGGCCTCCCGCTGTCGGTGTTGGGGAACGAACTCGTGACGGGGAGTAGAATGAAGTGCCGAAAGCGTCGTCTCCTGCTGGATTCTGTCGCGGTCGGCGAGTTGGGCGACGAGCACTTCTCGTTCGTCTTCGAACCCGCCGTTACCGCGGTCGGACACGTTACCACGCCGACCAAGCGGTCGAACTCTCGTCCTCGGCGTAGATGCGCTTTACGTCCTTTGCGATGACCGTGTCGCCGTCGAAATCCAGTCGGTCGTGATTGTAGCCGCTCGCGTCGTCCGTGACGAGGATGCCGTCGATGGTGAACTCCTCGTTCGCCAACTCCTCGGTCTCGCCGACGACGAACTCGTAGTCGCCCGGAATGTTCACCTTGACCCCGCGGGAGTTGTCTCGGCGACCGTCGTTCGGATGAATCGTCACGTTGACAGAGACGTTGTCCACTGCGCGCGTCCAGATGGTTTCGACATCCTCCGCCACCGAGTCCTCGACGCGGCGGTTTTTGTCCTGTTCGAGGCTCGTGATTCTGACCACGAAGATGGCCTCGTCGGTTTCGAGGACGAACTCCTCGCCAACCGCCAGCGTTTCTTCGACCGGCACGTCGGCCTTCGCGGAGAACGACTCGCCCTCTTGGGAGACGATAACGTCGATTTCCTCGGTCTGTACGCGTTCGATTTTCGTCTTGTGGACGTGACTGCACTCGGTACAACGAACCGTCGCTTGGCCACCCGGTTTGAGGACCTCGTGGACGGTTTCGGCGTTGGGGGAACAGGATGGGCAAACCACTGCCACACGTTCCGCTGTTTCGCTCATGTTCCGGTGTAGGGACTCAGGCCCTAAAAGTGCGTGGAGTTCGGGGAACGATTGGGAGGGCACTACTTGTGGAACGTCTCTTCGTAGACGACGCCACTGCCATCTTTGACATGCTTAGCGATGATTTTCGACGGGAGGTTCGACTCGAAGTCCACGGAGACTGTGTACGGAACGATTGCGATTTCTAGCATGCAAATGTCTTGGTGGGTGTAATCGTCGAAGACGACAACTGTGAGCGTGTCCGCTGATTCGTCGTAGCGAAGCGATTTGAGTTTCGTCTCCTTGCACGACCGACTGCCGCTTTTGACCCGCCCGAGTACACCAACCTGCTTTCCGACCGTATCAAATTCGACTTCAGCGCGGTGGGCGAACCGCTCGTCGGGGTCGTAGCTCCCGTCACCAAATCGGTCGTGGGCGTCAACCAGTTCGAATCGGTGTCCGGTTATCGGCGGTTCAGTCCGGACAGAGAACTCCTTCTTACGGCGATAATCGAGTCGCTGAGCGACGGCGGCCGTTCCGCCGACGAGCGGAACGGCGAGTCCTGCGAGGAGGACACGACGATTCATACCAACTATTCGTCTGTCGTGAATTAATGCTTTTGCGGTGAGTAAAACGACTACTGCGGCTTTCGAGTCGAGTGTTCGTCCTGTCGAGTTTGACCGCCGAACTTACCCTTCGAAATACAGATGGTAATGGTTCGCACAGCCCGGATTGAACTCCGCACCACACTCGGGACACCGAGATTCACAGCCCAGATATTCGGCAATCGTCAGTTCGGAACCGCAAACTCCGCACAGCACCGCCTCCGCATCGCGCTGATTTTCCGGCCACGTCTCTCGCGGATGGTTGGCCACTTCGTCGTGACACCGAAAACAGGGATAATAGTCGTTACAGCACGGAAACCGAATCGCAATCACGTCTCGTTCCGTGTCGTAATGGGAGCATCGTGTCTCTTCGTCTACTTCGACGCCGTGAACTTCGGTTCCGTAGATAGTCGGCATCTGTTGACCGATTTTAGGGCCGCGGCAGTTCGACTTCTTCACCGTCTGCGTACACTGTCGGGTCACGAATGATGCCGTCGAGATGGAGCGGAGCGTCCGTGTCGCCGCCGATTCCCGCGTCGTCGCCGATTGCGATGTGAACCGTACCGCCAGCCTTCTCGTCCAGCAGGACGGAACCGACGAGTTCCGTGACCGCGACGTTCGTCCCGATACCGAGTTCGGCGAGGTTGTAGGCGTCCTGCCCGACTTCCTCCGCGGCGGTTTCGACCTGCGAGCGAATTTCGTCGTCGCTGATTTCGGTGACGTAGCCGTCTTCGACCTCAAATTCGAGCGTCTGGCCGTCTTCGAGTAATCCGTGCGGGCGCATCGTACCGTCCACGACGTAGTGGCCGTTCACGTTCTCGGGGCTGACGAACACCTCGCCAGCGGGGAGGTTGGTGAAGTCGCCGGGGTCGTGACAGAGGCCGGTGTCGTCGTACCATTCGCGGTCGCCGGGTTCGAAGGTAATGTCGGTTCCCATGTCGGTCGTGACGCGGATTTCCTGCGCGCCTTCGACCTGCGCGAGCACGTCCTGACAGTGTTGGTCGATGGTTTCGTAGTCGGCCGAAAGGCCCGTAACCATGACTTCTTCCGTGATTCCGGGGAGGGTTGCCGCTCGCGTGCCCGCCTCGTTTGCCTTGCCGCGTGCGCGAGTGTGGCTGAGGCTTTTCGTGGTGGGGGCGAGGAACACGTCCGCGCCAGCCATCGCGGCGGCGACGGGTTCCGGTGGTTCCTCGCCGTGCTGATTGCCGACCGGGTAGCGCACGATGACGACATCGTCCGTGATTTCGCTGGCCGCGTCGTACAGCGCCTTGCCGATGTCCCACCGCTTGTCGTCGGTGATGACTGCACAGCTTTCGTCCGACTGGAGGGCCATACACTGCTCCACGGCCGTCTTCGCCGCGTCGTCCAAACTCATGTGCTGAGGATTGCCTTCCAAGGTGGTTAGATGTTCCCTTTCTTTCCGTTCTATCTTACTCGCGTGTGAGTTAGATTCCGAGACGAATGGCTCGAAACGGTTTTAATGGCGGGCGTTGGACCTGCGGATGTACATGCTACAGGTCGGCATCAACGGGTACGGGACTATCGGGAAACGAGTCGCTGACGCTGTCCGGGCGCAACCGGATATGGAGGTCGTGGGGGTCGCAAAAACCCGACCCAACTTCGAAGCCGAGGGAGCCGTCGAAAACGGCTATTCGCTCTACGCCGCAATCGAGGAGCGCGCGGAACTGTTCGACGAAGCAGGAATCGAACTGGCCGGTATGGTCGAAGAGATGGTCGAAAAGGCCGATGTGGTCGTTGACGCCTGCCCGTCCGGCATCGGCGCGGACAACAAATCGCTGTACGAAGAGTACGACACGCCCGCACTCTATCAGGGTGGCGAGGACGCGGACGTTGCCGACGTGAGTTTCAACGCGCGCGCCAACTACGAGGAAGCCGTGGACGCACAGCACGTCCGCGTCGTTTCGTGCAATACGACCGGACTATCGCGTCTCATTGCGCCACTCCGTGAGGAGTACGGCGTCGAGAAGGTTCGTGCAACGCTCGTCCGACGTGGTGGCGACCCGGCCCAGACCGGTCGCGGCCCAATCAACGACATCGTGCCGAATCCGGTGAAACTGCCGTCGCACCACGGCCCGGACGTGAAAACCATCTTCCCCGACTTGTCAATCGACACGCTCGGACTGAAGGTTCCGGCGACGCTGATGCACATGCACAGCGTCAACGTCTCGCTCGAATCCGAACCGGATGCGGAGGAAGTTCGTAAACTGCTCGAAAGTCAGTCGCGCATCTTCGTCGTTCCGGAGCGAATGGACATCGACGGCGCTGGCAAACTCAAAGAGTACGCCATGGACAGAGGGCGGCCGCGGGCCGACCTCTGGGAGAACTGCCTCTGGGGCGAGTCGGTGTCGATGGAAGGCAACGACCTCTACCTCTTCCAAGCGATTCATCAAGAGAGCGACGTGGTTCCCGAAAACGTCGATGCAATTCGCGCCGTCACGAACAGCGCGGACGCCCGCGAGAGCATCCAGACGACGAACGACGCGCTTGAAATCGGGTTCTAACCGGGCATCCGAGCGGATCTTCTCGGATTCCGTTTTCTCATTTTGTTTATCGCGCAATTCGCCGGTTCGACAACCGTTCTGGCTACAGAACTACTGCGAAGACCAACCGCATTCAAGACCGGTATTCGCCAATTTCCAGCATGTGAGACGGTAACATGAGTCGTTCGTATGTTTCGTTACGGTTCCGCATCCGTCAATTCGGTCGTTCGAAAGGGGAGACAATGCGCTCGTTTCGGTAGTCCTATCTGCACTTATTCGAGTGCGTACCACCGATTTTCTGTATTACTCCCGATTAGGGCGAAATTCGGTCGTTCGTGAAACGAGCGAACGGACTCAACGGTGGTGGCCATTCATTTACACATCGGGCGATGGCGTGAGATGGGTGGGGCGAACAGCACGGTTCGCCGGATACAAGTCCGGAGGTTCGCTTTCGGAACTGACGGCATCCGTGCACGTTCGACATGCAGTCTCTCCCGCCCGGAGAGAAAACAATGAAAAAAGCACTTCGCATCACGATTGCGCTGGCCGTTGTGGCAAGCCTGTTCGCTGTCGGGTTCACGGGCATGGCCGCGGCAGACGACGAACAGAAACAGAGCAGTTGGCAGTACGCGGACTCCGACGTTGACCAGAAGCAGTACGTGAACCAGCAGAACTTCAACAAGCAGGACGACAACTACGCCATCGCTGTGAAAGGTAACGCAGAAGCGACTCAGGCGAACAAGCAGGCCAACATCAACGTCCAGTACGCTGACTCCGAAGCCGAGAACGAGAACAAGCAGTTCCAGTGGTGGGACTAACTTCCTTGTCACGGTACTGAACTAACCAAACACCAACCGACGCGGTTTCATTTTTCAGACGCCGAATCGAAGTTCGTCCAGCACGTTCGATAGCGGCGCGTTCGCGGGGGCGTCCAAAACCTTTTGCCCGGGAGGGGCTTACTGTTCTGCATGCGACGAGACGACCGCGACGACCCCTTCGACGACCTCTTCCGCGAAATCGAACGCATGATGAACGATATGATGGGCGGAAACGTCGATATGCAGGTCGATACTGGTACACCCGCCGGATTTGGGGCTGACACCCACGTCGATATTCACGAGGACGACGAACACGTTCGCGTCATCGCAGACCTCCCCGGCGTCGAAAAAGAGGACATCAACCTCAAATGCGACGGCGAGACGATGACCATCAGCGCCGTCAGCGACCACCGCGAATACGACGAACGAATCTCGCTTCCAGCGCGCGTTGACGAACGCTCCGCGAAAGCGACGTACAACAACGGCGTCCTCGAAGTAACACTCGAAAAGACCGACGAATCGGCGAACATCAGCGTCGAGTAATTGGAAAACGGTTACCGGCGAGTCGTCCGGACGAGTTCGGCGAGGCGGTCGTAAAATCCGTCCTCGTACTTCGTCTCCGCGTCGATGGTCGGACGGGCGTTCGTCTCGTTCACGACGATTCGGTCGCCTGTGTCGAGTAAATCGACGCCGCAGAACGAAATATCGAGCGCTTCCGCTGTTTTCTCCGCGATTTCTCTGTGTTCTTCCGGCAGGGAGATTCCGCGCGCTTCCGCGCCGCGATGGACGTTGTGTTTCCAGCGACCCTCGGCCAGCGCATCGTTCGGCAGTCGGCGCTCGACTGCGCCGACGTACTCGCCATCGACAACCATCGCGCGGTAGTCGGTTGCACCCTGAAGATACTCCTGTACGAGAAACGATTTGTCCCCGGTCGCGCGGTAGTCGTGGACGAGGTTCAGATAGTCCACGACGCCGAGGAAGGAATCTATGTCATCCACTTTTGCGATGCCAGTTCCTCGCGTCGTCGAGTTGGGTTTGATGACCACCGGGGGGTCGAACCGCGCAAAGATTTCCCGGCGGTCGCTCTCTTCGACCGGGTTCGACACCATCGCGGTCTTCGGAACTGGAATCCCCGCTTTTCCGAGTCGGACGATGACCCCGGCTTTGTTCCGCGACGTGAGCACTGCTTCGCGTCCGTTAACCCACGGAACCGAGAGCAGGGCATCGACCACGCCGCCCTCCATCATTCGGGAAGGATAGACGAATCCCACATCGAACTCGTCCGGCGTCCACGGCGGGTCGGCGAGGTCGAATGTCCGCGCCTCGTTCGGGACGTGGTGTGCGTTGATTCCTCGTTCTTCGAGTGGGTCACGCATTCGTTCGAACGTCTGTTTTCGGTACGCAACCGCCAAGTTCAGCATTCGAGTGAGAATTTCGAGTTAAGCGTGAAAAAGACTGTTCTCGTTTTTCGATGTGGATTCGGAGTGGTTGAAAACTGATTGGAAGAGTAGAAAGCTATTGAGGTGGTTTCCGAGATGGAGCTAGCTGTTGCCGACTCCAATGAAACCGCAACCGCCCACACGCCTCCCCAACCGATTCCCTCACTCGCTGTCGCTCGTTCACTCATCCCTCGCGCGAACTCGGGCAGACCTTCGGACGTAAAGTCCTCAGCCCTGCCGACGCACGCGCCAGAGCGGATGTGAAAATTCTCGAAAATCGAATTTGCCATGTGGCGCGCGCTGGTGGGACTTCGAGGACATCACGTCCGAGAAGTCCCATCGAAGTCGCGAGCGCGGTGGCGGTGCGGTCATTTGTTGTCGTGACTACCTAGCGCTATTATTAAGAACACACTTCATCACAGGATAACGACTACATCCCAATCGAAACGAAAAATCAAATCTGTCGCTTAAACCCGTCGCTGACGACGAAACCAGCACGTCGAAAAAGTGGTCGAGGGGGTCAGTTTAGCTGATAAGCTCTTTCTCACCGCGCTCGACGACGATTCGGCACGGCGGGGAAACCTTGTTGTACGCACGGCGGAAGGCGTCCTTGACGGCGTCTGCGTCCTCGACTTCACACCATGCGGTGAAGAGGCGCTCGCCGTTCTGGATTCGCGCCGCGGTGCCGACTGGTTTTCCGAACGCCTGTCGCATTCCGTCGGAAACGCGGTCTGCACCCGCACCGGTCGCCTGCTTGTTCTCGCGCAGGACGTGGTGTGGGAACTTGCGCAGAATCATCTTGTAGCCGGTTTCGCCGATGTTCTTCAGCAGATAGCGGTTTGCCGAGAGACGGGAGGCCTCCAGCGCGCCGTGGCGAATCTGGCACTCCTCTTCGAGGACGAGGGAGATTTGGACGGGGTAGCTGTCCTCGTCTTCTCCAACGTCGCCCATCTTGTGCTGTGCAATCTTCGAACCCGGGATACCCGTGATGTATTCGCGTCGCGTGTACGGGGGCTTTCGAATCTCCCGGTACATTGAGGCAGGTTTGTCGGACATAGTTACTACTGAAGTCTGATGGTCAGGCCGTGAATAAACCCTTCGAAGCGAGTTCGACGCTCACTGGACGAAATCCCGAACGAACCGGTCGGGAACGTAGCCCAACATCGACGCTGGAATCCGCCCGACCAGCCATTCCGCCGCGACCACCATTTGCTTTCGGAGCAGAGCGTACACGCCCGAAACGAGCACGAAGAGGATGACGAGGGTTTGAATCGTCCCGTCGTAGAGGACGAGACTCGGGAGCGCGACGAAGAAACCCAACGCGAAATCCTCGGGCGCGCCGTCGTACCGAATCCAGCGACGGGGCGGAATCCACCGGCCGCGGAAGTGGTCGTACACCGCACGCTCGGATTCACCGAGCCACGGTTTCAGCTCCAGTCCGCCGCCGAAGGCGTCCGAGACGGAGTGAACTGCCGCGGAGAGAAGGAAGACGGCGACTGCGACAGTCCATGTTGTCGAAACGAATATCGCAATCACGAGTGCTGCTGCTCCAGCGACCGAAAAATACACCGGAAAGTGGAGCGTTTTTCGGTGGCCCGAGTAGAGGTCGAAGTCAGGGAAGAGCCCGCCGAAAAGTCCCGCGAAGACCGCAACCGGAGCGGACTCCGGCGCGATCAGCAGGGTGACGCTTCCGAGAAGCACGCCGACAAGGGCGTGCGTCGTTGCCATCATCGTGCCCCCGGTAGGCGAGGTTCACGTAAACACCTATCGGGGAAATCCGCTTTCGTCACTCCCGCGAATAATCCCAGCCGGTCACGTCGCTCGGCAGGATTTCCCCGTTGATGTGCCACTCTCGCGGACGATACGCGACGACGAGGATACCGACGTAGAACGCGACGACAGTGGCGAGAACGACGCCGCCGGGCATCCACGCGATTGCGGCAGTGCGAGGCCACTGCCCACCCGAAGCGTAGGCCGTCAGGTGGAACACCCACGCCGCGAGTAGCACCAAAAAGAGTGGCGCGTACACGCGTCGGAGACGGTGCGCGAGCGCCTCCTCCAGCGAGACCTTCATCTTCGGTATACGGTAATCCTCGCTCAACTTCTGTCGCCAGTCTTCGTCCACGACGCCCGCCGAATCGTCGAGTCCCAAGGCAAACACGTTCTGCTGAAGCATCCGAACCCGGGAGCGCCAGATATCGTAGGCGCGATACCGACGCGCCTCGATGAGCAGGAAGATGCTGACCGTGACGATGGCGAGCAACACGATGTAATGTGGATTGCTCCGATTCGAAAACGCCCACGTGAGGATGGCCGCCATCAGCGTAATCGCCCAGTTGCTCGTTCTGTCGAGCCGCTCCCGCCAGAACTTCATGCGATGAATCTCACCACGATAGAGATGGGCCAACGCCGAACTCGGACCCATGTTCGTTTCGAGCAATCCTGCACCAACCTCCGGGTCGCACATTTCCGGTGATTCAGGGTTTTTCTGGTCGCTCATAGCAATCTCGGGGATTCGCGCCCCGTGTTCATAGTAGTAGTATTGTTCTGTATAGTCAAAACCGTGGCGATTCGATGAACAGGTTCAATCGAAGACTCTCGACGGTTTGTTATCGCATCAGACTGAACCCGTGTAACAACTGGTATACAGGTAAAACTGATGGCGGTCGCACCGCTCTCCGTCATTGCTCACTGAAGAAAATGTGGTACTATTCGATAAACAGCAGTAACCGATTTACAGGCGCGTGACGTTCGTCGCGCGCGGTCCTTTTGGTGCCTGTTCGATGTCGAATTCGATTTCCGTTCCCTCTTCGAGGTCTTCGCCGCCAACGTCTTCCATGTGGAAGAAAACGTCCTCGTCCGCGTCCTCAGTCGAGATGAAACCGTAGCCGCCAGTGTCGTTGAAGAAATCAACTTTGCCTTTCGCCATTGCTTTTGGATAAACTGGTGCCTCACGGATAATACTTCCGAGACAGGTTATACCATGGACGATGATCCATGGAACTCTCACCAGGCGGAATATTTCAGAATACCGTGCCACGCAAGCGATACGCAGTACGCATCGCTACTCGGGGTAGAAAATATTCGACAGTAAAATCTTGATACGCTGTCGTCCGCGTTAGCGGACACGTATTCCGAAAATTACAGGCGCGTAACGTTCGTCGCGCGTGGTCCTTTTGGTGCCTGTTCGATGTCGAATTCGATTTCCGTTCCCTCTTCGAGGTCCTCGCCGCCAACGTCTTCCATGTGGAAGAAAACGTCGTCGTCCGCGTCCTCAGTCGAAATGAAACCGTAGCCGCCTGTGTCGTTGAAGAAATCAACGTTACCTTTTGCCATTGCTTCTGAACAGAATGCCTTGTACCGGATAAGGCTTGGGAAATCGTTGTCCTCGTTTCGAATTCAGTTGATGATTTTTCGAAATCATCCCATATTCTATACGGACGGCCGCTATTTTGGATTTCAATACGGTTCGTCATCGAATCGGTCGATAATTCGGCTCGGAACTACTGTCATCGACAGTTCCATTTTGGTACATCGGGGTGAAGAGTTCAAGAAAGCAGTCAGTCGTCGGAAGCGGAGACACCCGGTCGAAACTTCCGACTGATTGCCTTCCATCTCCCGGTCGAGAACCGATGGTAATTGATGGCCGCTGGCACCGTCGTCTCCGCTACGAACGACAGATACAGTCCCATAAGGCCGAGCGACGTCGTGGCACCGAGGTAGGCGACGGGAATCGCACAGCCGAACATTCCGATTATCTGGCTGTAAAACGGCCAGCGAGTGTCACCACTCGCATCGAGCGGCCCCGCAGCAGCACCTTTGACACCCTGTGCCATGACAGCGGCGCAGGCCGCGTAGACGAGCGCCACAGTGTGTGGCACCACCGACGGGTCTGCCGAATCGCCCACGAACGAGACGGCGATGGGTTCGGCGAACGCGAAGACGATGACCGCCGCGACGGCGTAGGTAGCCACCGCAAACAGAATCACGTCCCGTGCGTACTCCTCCGCGTCGAGTTCGTTGCCCGCGCCGAGTTCTTGTCCCACGAGGCTACTCGACGCCAGTCCGAATCCCCAACCGGGCGTGTTCATCAAGCCCCAGATACGTCGGCTGATGACGTATGCGGCAACGACGTTTTGGCCGAACAGCGCGACGATGGCCAACATCGGGAACTTGGCGACGGTCCACACCATGTTGCGCCCGACGACCGGCAGACCGATGTGAACCAACTGCCGAATCGTGTCGCCATCGACGTACTTGGCGGCAGGATTCACCTGCACCGGCAGTTCGCCAGCAATCGGAAGTCGGCCAGCGACCAGCCCCAGAGCGAACGCCGCGGTGACGACCACGTTCGCCAGCACGGTACCCCACGCCGCGCCAGCGACACCCCAGCCGAGGGGAAAGACGAGCAGGCCACTCAAGACGATGTTCGAAATCGCACCGCCCGAACGAACCAGCATCGGCGTCCACGAATCGTCCATGCCGATGTAGATGCGACTGCCGATGAGGTTGAGTCCCGCAAACGGCACGCCGATGGCGAGAATTTGCAAGTACGTTGCCCCCATCTCGACTGTCGTTTCGTTGCCAGTCATCAACGAGATGAGTTCCGTCGGAAACAGCCAGAAGAGGCAGGCAACCGGGAGCGTCACCGCGAGGACGAGCGCGGCACTCGACCGAATCGCCTGCCCGAGTTCGTCGAACGCCCCCGCGCCGTAGCGTTGTGAAACAAGCGCAATCGTCCCCCCGGCGAATCCGCCCCCGAGAGAAAACGCGATACCCCAGTACGGGGAGGCGAATCCGACGCCCGCAATCGCCGCCGGGCCGACGGCGATTCCGACAAATGCCACGTCCACCGCATTTTTCGACATCCGAGCAAGTCCTGTGACGATGCGCGGCCACGCCAAATCCGTCGTTCTGCGGACGCGTTTGGGGTTAACGAGGCCTGCGCGAGCGAGCGCGAGGCCGATTGCGAGGATGGTTAGCCGGACGGGGTTCGGGAAACGGGGCACGACTCTGTGGTATTTCGAATCGAAAGTAAAGTTCTTTTCATATCCGGTAAAGGAGGGTGGTGTTTCCGCGAGAGACAGGGGGTCGTTTGCCAGTTGCGGGCCGGTCAATCTGAGAGCGAGAGCTTCATGAAGTTCCAATTTTCTCGAATCGTTGGCGGTGCTTGCGTTCCGTCGTATGGTTCCGTAAACTCGAATCCGAGGTCACGGTACAATGACTGTGCCTTCTCGTGAAATGGCGATACGCCCAATCGGAGTGTTTCGTACCCGTCTGCGTCCGCTTCTCTGCGCATCGCTTCCATGAGTTTTCGGCCGAGTCCTTCGCCTCTGTAGGCTGGTTTCACGTACAGTCGCTTCACCTCGGCAGTCGTTTCGTCTAGTTGCTTTAGCTGCACCGAGCCCGCGATTTCGTCGTCGAGAAACGCGAGGAAGAGCGGTTCCGTGATAGTCGCCGATTCGAGTCTGTTAAGGTCACCCGTTACGATTTCCTCGACGCTCGCACCGAAATCGTCGTCATCGAACCATTCTTGCCCTTGTTCGTTGGCTCTGGTGAAATATTCTCGAAGGAGGTTGCGAAGTTCGGTTTCGTGTCCGTGAATTTCTGTCCGGACGATGGAGGTGGTAAAATCCATGAGCTACGTATTTCTGTCTAGTAGTCAGTGTATCAAACCGTTTTTGCTCGCTCTCTCCGATATCCTATCTGATGACAGTGGACGCGGTCATCCTCCTCGAAAAAGCCAGATATGCGATACTGGCATTGATTTTTGTGAGGAATAGCGTGCCCGATTTCAACCCACGGGTACGAGCACAATTCTGACTTGTGAGCGAAACGAGCCACGTCAAAATTACAGAAATGCCGCCTCCCGGATTTGAACAACGTCCGAGAACCTACTCTTCGCGCAGAACCTCGGTCTAATTAAAATTCGCTCGGATTCCATATCTGTTGCTCACGATGTTGTTCGCAACAGAAATGCCGCCTCCCGGATTTGAACCTCGCCAAGACGTTCCGGGATGCTCGCTCCGCTGCGCTTCCGGGCTGCGACTTGTCTGATTCAAATCGCAGTCGGGTCGCAGATTCACGGCTGACGGCTCACTCGCTACGCTCGTTCGTGTTGTCAGCCGTAGAATCATGCCGCCTCCCGGATTTGAACCGGGGACAGCTCGATCTTCAGTCGAGTGCTCTCCCAGTCTGAGCTAAGGCGGCGCGTTTGGACGGAGGGGGATGGGACAAAAAAGGATTTCGAAATGCGCCGGAGGGCGGCCGGAAGGCGAAACCACGGCGACAGCGTTCCAAACTGCGGTCGAAAGCCATTTATGCCGTATCATGTCAGTAGTACGCATGGGAGAACGCGCCTGCTATTTGGAGTTCTGTCCTGCGTGCGACGCGCAGGTGACGATGGTGGACGAGGAGTGTCCCGACTGCGGAACGTCGCTGGTTGAAAATTGATGTTCTAACTGCTTGTTCCGCTCGAGACGCCACGGATTGATTATGCTACTTTTTATCATCGTCGCTGTTGACTCCGTGTTTTGGGGGAGCAATGAACGATACAGAGTTCGCCAGCCACGAATGGTGGGAAAACTACAAGGAGACGGTGAATAGCGACCCGGAGATGCAAGTCCGGGGTCACGACAAATTCAGCGACAACTTCTACGTCGAAATCGGTGAGGAGCGGTTCCTCATCCAAATGCAGAACGGAACCGTACAAGAGATACTGCCGAATCCGGCGTTGAACAACCGGTGGTCGTTCGGCGTCGAAGGCGACCGCGAGGCGTGGGAGGAGTTCGTTCAAGAGACGCCGCCTGCGTTCAACCACGAAATCGTTGCATCACACTATCGAAGTGCAGTCAGAAACGAAGACGGCCATCTGATGATGCGAGGAGATAACAAAAAAATATTCCAAAACCTGCGACCGTTCCAGCGCGCGCTCGATTTGATGCGCGTGGCGAACAACAACGGAGGGAGCTAACATGGCAGAACAAGGAACCATCGAACCGATTACGGGCAAGTACGTCCACGTCGAAATCGGCGGGGTAGACCACCGAATCTACTTCGAGGAGAACGGCCCGGAGGACGGAACGCCGATTCTCTGTCAGCACACTGCTGGCAACAACTGTCAGGAGTGGCGGCACCTCCTCACCGACGAGGAGATAACCGAGGACTATCGCGTCATCGCACACGACCTCCCGTATCACGGGAAGTCGGTTCCGCCGACCAGTCAGTCGTGGTGGGAGGAAGATTACAAGATGACGGGCAAACAGTTCACCGAGACGCTCGTCGCACTTGCCGACGCGCTCGAACTCGAAGACCCGATTTACATGGGGTCGTCGATGGGCGGCAACATCACGCTCGAACTGGCCGACTGGTATCCAGACCGGTTCCAAGCCCTCATCGGGTTGGAGTGTGGCGCGCACAGTCCGGGCTTTTACATCGACTGGTTAGACCACCCGGAAGTCAACACGACCGAGGTGAACGCCTACTCCTGTTGGGGTCTGATGGCACCGCAGAGTCCGGAAGAAACCCGCCGAGAGACGATGTATCTGTACGAACAGGGCGCAAATGGCGTGTTCAAGGGCGACCTGTACTACTACTCGGTTGACCACGACTACCGGGACAAACTCGACCAAGTGAAGGCCGACGAATGTCCGCTGTACATCGTCAACGGCGAGTACGACTACCTTACCACGCCCGAAGACGGCAAAGAGACGGCGGAAGGTGTCGGCGACGGAGCGGTTGCAGTCGAGATGGCCCAAATCGGCCACTTCCCGATGAGCGAGCATCCCGAACTGTTCAACGCCTACCTGAAAGAGATTCTCGGGGACATTACGGGCGACCGAGAGGGTGACCTCCCGAGCGTTCTCACGCCCGATGATGTCGGAATCGAACTCCATCCACCCGCCCCAGCGCGGGAAAAATCGGCGGAGTAATCGACGACGCACCACGAAATATTTCTTTCATCAAAAATCTATCACCGACGCGGTAAGCGGTGAATACCGCGAGCGGGGGAAAGCTTATACCTACACGGTTCTGCACTCCCGATATACCCAATGGTGCAAGAAAACACCGAAGAATGGGGCGATTGTTTGGAACGCGAAATCGACGGCGGCGTCGAGTTCTACGACCCCGAAAACGATGAAGCCTGGATTTGGTCCGATGCCGGTATCGAACTCTCGTGGGAAGCGTAACATCCTCCGAACCCAGAAGGCGAGGGTTTAGCCTTGCATTTTCCAGAAGCGTTCGTCGCACTGGAACGCCGACAGCAGTCATGAACTACGTATTCTCAGGAGAGATAACGGATTCGAGATGGGGTGAGCAACAACTGGTTTTGTGGATTTGTGGAGTGGCGTTGATTAGAAAATCCAAGCGGAGAGATGCCGAGGGCTCGGAGCCTCAACTACTCTTTTAACTCGTCGTCGGGGAAAACAGTAAAGCGACCTGTATTTTGACGTTCTACGCAATCATTTATCGAATCCATACAAGAAATTATTTATCCAGTCAGTTGAGTGGAAGGTAATAACGGCAGTACACTCATCGACGCATTCAGTGCGAATTGCTCGAACTGACACACCCTGTTCTCATTCCAATGCACGTACTTAGCTCGAAACGAGAAACGCTTGAGTCATCTACGTTCATCGTTCCGGCATTCGTTCTGCTCGGCGTTCTCGAAACGATGAACCGGTACATGCGGATTCAAGCCGGCGCGCAGCAACCCCACGTTGACGTGCGGTGTTGTTGGCGTCCGCTCGCGGAGGCGGTACTCGCCGGAAAACCCATTTACGTGCGGCCAGCGGTGGACAACAAACCACCGCTGTTCGAACTGCTCAATATCGCTGTCGCCGCAACTGGGCAGTATCTGCTCGTATTTTTCGTCTTAGTCGGGTTCGCAAACGCCGCCATCGCAATCCTTCTCTGGCGAATCTGCGCACAGCGCGATGCCTCCCGCGTCGGGATGGTGGCAGGACTGTTGTTCCTGACGAGCGTCCCCGCCGCCGGTGGAACCGTCGTGAACGTCCGTTCGTTCGCAATTGCGGGCATCCTCCTCTCACTCTCGGTTCACCATCCAGTGGCACGCGGCGCGACTATCGCGGCCGCGGGACTCTTCTCTCAACACGCAGTGTTCGCCATTCCGGCGCTGGCCTACGACCGTCTCCGAAAACTCGACCGCGATTCGGGCATCAGATGGCTGGCGTCGTTCAGCATCGCCGGAATCGGCGTCGTCGCCGTCACGTTCGCGCTCGTGTACGCAGTGTGGGGGCAGGCCTCGTTCAACGGCGCGATTTACTGGTCGTTCGGGGCCGCGGAGAAGTACACGACGAATCCGGTCGTTCCATCACTCATCGGCGACACGAGTCGCTGGATGAACGCGCTCTACCGCGAAGCTCTCAAGCATCTCGTCCTCATCGTCCCCGCGACGATTGTTGCCCAGTTGGCACTCTCCACACGAGACGCCGAACGTCCTGCCCTTTCGACGAATGCGCCTATACTAACAACCGCACTCCTTGCGCTCTCAATGACAGCACCACTGTTCGTGCGCGCCTATCGAGCGTACTGGCTCTATCCGCTTCCGTTTCTCGCCCTGCTCGCTTCCGTGGGGTATCAGGAGTTCTTCAAGGTCGCGAAGGAGTGAATAGGGAAGCGAGCAGGTGACTCGCTCCGCTCGTCACCTTGCATCGCGCAGAATTTCATGGGTTCGGGTGGATTCGAACCACGCCAAGACGTTTCGGGTCGCTCACTACGTTCGCTCCCGGGGGTGCGACTTGTCTGGTTCAATCGCCCTCGGAACAGTTTTGTGACTCACGAAGAAGTTCGTCGCAAAACAGTGGGTTCGGGCGGATTCGAACCACGTCCAGACGTACTCACTTCGTTCCGTGCGTCTGGCCTACCTCGAACCGCCCGAACGCTTCCTTTTCGTGGCACGAGGTTCGCTTCGCTCACCGTGATGTGCCACAAAAATCCAGTGGGTTCGGGCGGATTCGAACCACCGACCTCGGCCTTGTAAAGGCCGCGTCATAACCAACTAGACCACGAACCCGTACCCAGGAAAAGTTGCTCCGGGGGAATAACTGTTACTTTCTCGTTTTCGTAACGACTACCACACCCGGTAGCAAATCGCAGGTATGGACGACTCGCTCCCCGCGCTCGGCGAGCAAGACGGCTGGAAGGTAGACGAGTTCGCCGCCCGCGTTCACTACCGCGGCGCGGACGACTACTACAGCATCGAATACTACGAACCCAGCCACTGCGTGCTGTACTGGAAAGTCAAAGGCGACGGCGACGTGGCGGTTCCAGTCGGAAGGGGGACGGTTCCGGAACCGCTCCGCGAGCGAGTTCGACAGGATTTGGACGCCGCGGGAATCGACCCCGAAGTCGAAGCCCGCGACCTCTGAGCGAAGTGAATCGCCCAGAACAGTTATTCACTCGGCAATCACACAGTCGAAAGCCGGGTTTTCGTTCTTCTTCGAAACGGTGTTTCGGTTCGTAGGAAACTCTTATCAATCCGGTGTCCCATTTATGAGTATCATGAGCATACACACAGACGAAGACGACCCGTTCGAAGAACAACGGGAAAACGCCGACAATCCGATGCGGCGTCTGTTCTTCGAATACGGGGGCGAAAATCGGTTCGCCTTCGTCGTCGGGGTCGTCTCCAGTCTCTTCGCTCGAATTCTCAATCTCCTCCCGCCGATAATCCTCGGTGTTGCACTCGACGCATTATTTCGGGAAGAAATTCCGTATACGGAGGCACTCGCCGCTTCAGTACCGTTTCTCTCGGAGAGCTTCTCCGCACAAATCACGCCGGGGGCACCCAGAGGACAGTTTTGGTTTTCCGTCGGCGTGGTCGCCGTCGCGTTCGGCGTCGGTGCGGCCTTCCACTGGGCACGAAACTGGGGATGGAACTCGTTCGCCCAGAACATTCAGCACTCGGTTCGTACCGACACCTACGACAAGATGCAGAGGTTGGACATGGAGTTCTTCTCCGACAAACAGACCGGGGAGATGATGTCCATTCTCTCGAACGACGTGAACCGATTGGAGCGATTCCTCAACGACGGAATGAACTCGGCGTTCAGACTGGGCGTAATGGTCGTCGCCATCGCGGCCGTCTTACTCACCATCAACTGGCAACTCGCGCTGGTCGCACTGGTGCCAGTACCGCTCATCGCGCTGTTCACCTACAAGTTTATTCAGATTATCCAACCGAAATATGCCGACGTGCGCTCTTCCGTCGGGAAGGTGAACTCCCGATTGGAGAACAACCTCGGCGGTATTCAGGTCATCAAAACGAGCAACACGGAGTCGTTCGAATCCGACCGCGTGGACGACGTGTCACACGACTATTTCGGTGCGAACTGGGACGCCATCGTTACGCGAATCAAGTTCTTCCCGGCCCTCCAGATACTTTCAGGACTGGGCTTCGCCCTGACGTTCATCGTCGGCGGTCTGTGGGTGTTCAACGGCGAGGGGCCGTGGTTCTTCACGGGTGACCTCGAAGCGGGACAGTTCATCACCTTCATGCTCCTGACTCAGCGGTTTATTTGGCCGATGGCGCAGTTCGGCTCCATCATCAATATGTACCAACGCGCGTACGCGTCCAGCGCCCGAATCTTCGGTCTGATGGACGAACCGAGTCGAATCCGTGAAGAACCCGATGCTGAAGACCTCGTCGTCCGCGACGGCGAGGTCGTCTACGATGACGTAACCTTCGGCTACGACGAGGAAACTATCGTAGAAGACGTCTCGTTCACCGTCGAAGGCGGCGACACCCTCGCGTTGGTCGGCCCGACCGGAGCCGGGAAATCGACCGTCCTGAAGCTCCTGCTTCGGATGTACGACGTGGACGATGGTGCGATTCGAATCGACGGCACCGACATCCGCGACGTGAGTCTGCCGAGCATTCGCCAAAACATCGGCTACGTTAGCCAGAACACGTTCTTGTTTTACGGGACGGTGAAAGAAAACATCGAGTACGGCACCTTCGAGGCCTCCGACGAGGAAATCGAGGAGGCAGCGAAAGCCGCCGAGGCCCACGAGTTCATCACCAATCTACCGGAGGGCTACGACACCAAGGTCGGCGAACGCGGAGTCAAGCTTTCGGGTGGCCAGCGTCAGCGGATTTCGATTGCCCGTGCAATCCTGAAAGACCCGGAAATCCTCATCTTGGACGAGGCAACCAGCGACGTGGACACCGAGACGGAGATGCTCATCCAGCGCAGTCTCGACAAACTCACCGAAGACCGCACCACGTTCGCCATCGCGCACCGTCTTTCGACAATCAAGGATGCGGAGAAAATCGTCGTTCTCGAAGGCGGGAAAATCGTCGAACGCGGCCCGCACGACGAACTCCTGCAAAAAGATGGCCTCTACGCCCATCTCTGGGGCGTTCAGGCCGGTGAAATCGATGAACTCCCCGAGGAGTTCATCGAACGCGCCGCCCGCAGAACCGCCCGTACCGACGCGGACGACTGACGGCTATCGGTGCTCGTTTTTACCGCTGTTTTTGTCGTCCACGCTGATACCGTTTTGTCGGTCGTCCAGCCCGCTGTTTGCCGAATGCGACGTCCATCGTCCGTTCGTTTCCTCGGCGTTCGGCTTTCTGTAATCGTCGCCGTCGTTCCCAGTTCGGGTCGCGCGGCCCGCCGTACTTTTTCACTTCGGTCGGTTCCGACTCGCGCTGATTTTGCTGCTCTTCGTCCCGGCGTGAACGAGGTTCCTCCGATTTTCCTTCGACCTCGTGCGATTGCTCTTTTGCTTCGCGCTCGCCCACCCTGCTTCCGTATCGACCGCTGTACGATTCCGACTTCTCGGGGGTTTGTCCCCCTTCCGTTCGCTGTTGACGGGGCGGGCGCGACGGCGGGGAAGACTGGTGCGGAGGCTCCTCCGGAGAAGGATGTTCCGGCGCACCCTCGGGCGGTCGTCCTTCCGGTTCCGGAGGGTGCCGCTTTTCCGGTTTCGGGGGATGACGCTCTTCTGGCTCCGGAGGACGTGGTGTACGAGACTCTGACGGGGCTGGCTCTTCGTGCTTCGGCCGTTTCTTGGAACCGGATTCTCGTTCTTCGCCCTCCGCTCGTCGCTCATCCTCGTCTGCCTGTCGCTCTCGTTGTTCGGTTTCTACCTCCTCGTCGTTCGGTTCGTCCGGCTGTCGGGATTCTTCGTCGTCTGTGTCCATGGTCTGCCGCGTGCTACTCGCAAACAGAGAATAAACCAGCGTGACTGTTCAGACAGTTCGGTCGCTTCCGCGATGGCTTTCGAGACGGGAAACCCACGGTTTCGTCAGCTCCGAGTTCCGTTCGAAAGCGACTCCGTTCCGAGAAACTCGACGCCGTACTCCACCAACCACGTGAGAATTGTCTGCACTGACGACGGGTCGGCGACGCGATAGCTCGCCACGGTCGGCGGTTGCCGACCGACCTTGATACCGAGTCCGGATTTCGGCAGGACTTCGAACGCGTCCTCGTCGGTTCGGTCGTCGCCGACGTAGAGGGGAAGCCACGTCTCGTCATCCGGAACGTGGTGGTCGTACAGCCATCGAAGCGCTCGCCCCTTGTGCCACTCTACGTCGGGTCGCATCTCCACCACCGCTTTGCCGGACGTGATGCGAATGTCGTCCGCCCCTCGCACCGCATTCTCGACGGCCTCCCGAACAGTCGAGACTCCATCCTCGTCCGCAACGAGTCGGTAGTGAACCGACGCCGTGACGCCTTTGTTCTCCACGAACGCGCCGTCAACGGGCGCGAGTTCGTCTTCGAGTTCGTCACAGAGGGCGGCGATCTGTTTTTTGGAATCCTCGGCGACCGGATGGACGTTCCGCTCGTCGTCGATGTACAATTCCAATCCGTGATTGCCAGCGTAAGAGACGCCGTCGATGCCGACTCGTTCCCGAAGGTCGTCGAGGCCGCGACCGCTGACGATACCGACTTCCACGTTCTCCATTCCGCGGAGTGCTTCGAGTTCGGTGCGGGTTGCTGGCGGAAGTTCCACGTCCTCCGGTCGCTGTTCGATGGGTGCGAGCGACCCGTCGAAGTCGAACAGCGCAAGCAGGCCGTCGGTGTCACGGAGTCGGTTAACCAGCACGTACAGATTCGTTCGGAGCGGTTCCGGAACCTCGGTAGTCATTGTCGTTTGATGGATTGTTTCGCAACGTCGCGGCCGCGCTGGATCGATTCGACCGTTCGGAACTGCTTCGTCATCCACGCATATACATCGTTCGAGTGAACCAGCCGTTCGAGGTCGTTCATCCGGTGCGCTCGCTCGGTTTCGGGCAGCGTCAGTGCAGTCTCGATTGCGTCCGCGAATCCCAGCGTATCGTGCGGATGCACTGAAATCGACTCGTCGCCGAGTTCCTCGTGCGCGCCGGTTAACTCGCTCAAGAGGAGAACGCCGGGGTCGTCTACTTGCGACGCGACGAACTCCTTAGCCACGAGATTCATTCCGTCTCGTCGCGGACTGACGATGCCGAGGTCGGCCTCGCGGTACAGGGTCGCAAGACCGTCTTTCGAGAGATACTCGTTGAGATAGACGATTGGCGTCCAGTCGTTCGTGCCGAACTGGGTGTTGATGCGCTCGATTTCGGATTCGACGAAATCCTGTATCGCTTGATATTCCGGAATCTGGGTTCGGCTTTCGCTCGCCTTCTGGACGTAGGTGAGTTCTCCTTGCCACTCGGGGCGCGTCTCCCAGAACTGTTCGAGCGCCGTCAATCGCTCCGGAATCCCTTTCGTGTAGTCGAGTCGTTCGACGCCGAGCGCGACGGTGTCGCCGATGTCGTGTTCGTCGCGGAACTCGTTCCAGAATCCGGTATCCGCGCTCGACAGTGCGAGTTGCCGCCGGTGCGTGGCGTCGATACCGAGCGGGAACGGCCGGACGAACGTTCGCCGTCCCTTGTAGACGACGCTCCGGGTTGCTCGGTCAACCCGGGCGTCGGGAAGCATGGCGGCACAGTCGAGGAAGTTCTGGCAGTATTGGTCGGTGTGAAAGCCGACGAGGTCGTTCGCGAGCAGTCCGTCCAGCAGTTGCTCGTACTGTGGACACGTCTGGAAGGCGTCCCACGATGGCCACGTGATGTGCCAGAACTGCATGCAGAATACGTCGGGGTTTGTTTCGCGTATCATTCGCGGGGCCAGCGCGAGATGGTAATCCTGCAACCAGACGAGGGAATCGTCGCTCGCTTCGTCCGCGATGGCGTCCGCGAAGGCTCGATTCGCGTCACGGTAGTGTTCCCAGAAATCGGCGCGCGCGTTCATCTTCGACGTGTCGATGTGGCAAATCGGCCAGAGAACTTGGTTGCTGTAGCCGTAGTAGTAGCCTTCGACCTGCTCCTCGGTGAGCGATACGCGTCGCAGGTCGTAGGCCGGGTCTTCCGGCGGGACGCCGACTCGCCCGTTTTCGTCGGTCACGTCGTGGTCTGCGTCGCCGCTCGCCCACGCGACCCACGTTCCCCCGGCGGATTGCACGACGGGGTCGAGTGCGGACGTGAGGCCGCCAGCAGGTCGGTTGACGACGATTTCCCCATCCTCGCGTTCGTGGCTGTACGGTTGGCGGTTCGAGGCGACGACGAGTTCGTGGTCGCCGAGGAGGGATGACACCGTCTCGGCGGTTGGGCGTTCACCTGTCATGGCTTCGGTTGCGGGTTCCAGTGGAAACCTGCAAGTCTGTACTCACCTCTCATCAGGTGTCTTCTGTGCGAGACTGCGAGGAATAAGGCAGTCGTCCGTTCAACTCCGTTTGACTCGGTGAACGGTCGTAATGACGGCCTACCGCTAGAGTAATGACTTCCTATCGAACCAAATATGAGAAACGACGTACTTTCTCCCGCGAGAGGAATCAGAACGATTGTTGGTCGGGGTCGTCTTCCGGCGACGACTGTTCGGTGCCGCCTCGGTCGGAGTATCGCTGACGGCCAACCGCTTCGCTGTCGGCCATGTTGAGTATCGACTGTCGGACACCATCCGCAGATTCGTAGGTTTCGTTGAGCGGCCCGATTACCTCCTCGAATCGCTCGGAACCGTTCGAATATTCGATTTCGTAGTCGCCGTACTCCTCTACGAGGTCGTCCGACGATGCGGGATAGTCGTGCTCGTCAAGTTTGTCGGCCAGTTCGCCCAACTCCACACCCATTTCGCGGTCTTCGTCGGCCATGGAGGATTCACGCCCGTAGAACAGTAAGAACTTCCGGCTAGGTCGGGGACGGTCGTGAACGATTATGAAAGTCGCCGACTTGCGTCCGGCGGGTACAAGAGCGTTCCCCGATATGAATGGGACATGAATCTCTCTCGTGCGACGTGGACAGACGCGGACGACGTCGAGACGAACCTCGCGCTTCTTCCCGTCGGAAGCACGGAACAACACGGCCCACACGCACCACTCGGAACCGACTGGCTCAACGCCGAAGCAGTCGCGGACGCGACTGCTGAGGCATACGACGGCGACGTCGTCGTCACCCCGCCGATTCCGGTCGGCGTGAGCGAAGAACACCGCCAATTCACCGGAACACTCTGGGTCACCGAGGAAACCTTCCGGCGGTACGTCCGCGAGACGGTTGCGAGCCTCGCAGAACACGGCTGGAATCGCGTCGTCATCGTCAACGGTCACGGCGGGAACGTCGCCGCGCTCCGCGAAGTCACCGGGAAAATCACACGCCACGACGAAGCCTACGCGGTTCCGTTCACGTGGTTCGAAGCGGTCGGCGACCATCGAAGCGACATGGGTCACGCCGGGCCACTGGAAACCGCGTTCTTGCGCCACACTCGCGGTGAACTGGTTCACGAGGATAGAGTCGAACTGGCCAGAGAAGGCGCGAGCGACGGCTGGGGCGAGTGGGTGTCCTACACGAATCTCGCCTACGACAGCGCGGAGTTCACGGAAAACGGCGTCGTCGGCGACCCGAGTGAGGGAAGCGAGGAACGAGGAGAGGAACTGCTGGAACTGGCGGTACAGTCGCTAGTGAAACTGCTCTCTGCGGTGGCGTCGCGGGACGTTCGGCGACCCGAACACCGGTAGCGATTTTCTATTCCTCGGTTTCTTCCTCTTCGTCGGCTTCGGCCTCCGCTTCAGTTTCGTCCTGTTCGTCGTCTTCGGATTCGTCACCGTCGTCCATCGCGTGCAGGTCTTCCAGCGCGCCTTTCAAACTCGGAATCGTGCTCGCCAGTTCGCCGACCTGCTCGCGGGCGTCCTCGATGTCCTCAATCGCCGAGTCCAATGTCTCGATTTCGGTTTCCAAATCGTCGGCGTCCTCGAAGGCGTCGGCGCGTTTGCCCATCGCGTACCACTTTTTCGCGTCGTGAAGGTGGTCTTCTGCATCCCCGACATCCAGCGCGGAGCGAAGCGCGTTGAGCGCCCCGAGCGTGTTTTCCGCCTCGGTTTCCCAGACAGCTTCGACTGGTGGCAGTTCCTCGCGTGCGGCGGCGAGATGTTCTTCGACATCCTCGCGCATTTCGTTCGCCGCTTCACCGAACAGTTCGTCCTCGAACGAAGCTTGGCTCATAGCTGTCGATTCGGCGGGATTGCATTTAAAAGATGACCCGAAAGTGAAAGTGGAATGCTAGAGAATATACTTGTAAATTATGCGAGATTCAATATCTCACAAAGCACCGGAACAAGAATAGTTAATTGTGTTCTGAACGGTCAGCACGAACCGATTTGATACCGAATTTTCCGAACAGTTTTCGCGCAAACGACGAACCTTTCTTGATCCGTTCTGGTTCGCGGTTTCGACCGGTTTTATGAGATTTACCCATTTTCCTATTTCCTACTATGTTCGACCAGATACTAAGTTCTTGGGGTAATTTATAGCAGGCACAAACAAAAGAATCATTGAAAGCGTGATTAGCGGAGGTATATCATATGCAGCTTTCACTACAATCATAGATGAAGAGATTAGCAAACATACTACTGCAAACGCTAATGAAATTTGAACCACATCTAGATAACCTCCATTTCTACGAATTTCTGTATTTATTTCCGAAATCCATTCATCATACTCGTTTATCATATCTACCAACCACTCTTTTTTGTTGTAGCCACCCGTAATTACATCTGTTCGGTGACTACTACCAATTCCGGATGGATACTGAGTAATAGTGTATGTCCCTATGCCTAAAACTATAGAAATGATAAGGCAAATTACTCCAATCGCAACAAGGAGAACAGGAAACACACCAAAATCAGATATTGAACTAGGGCCACCGACACCAATTGCCGAGGCAACAAAACCGGCAAGCAGTACGGCAGTTCGTACACTCCTCATCGCCTTGTCATCTATTTCCTCCAAACGTGAGACAGTTTTATCGAATGTTCTCCGAGATTCGGCTAATGCAACTTCAAGCGCGTCAGTATTAGACGTCGCCGAGGGAACAGACGAACTATCGTCATTCATTTGCTAGCAGGCGACGTTGATAATCAGATTAATTGAATCTTTTGTATTGACTATAATACCAAGATTACTGTTCTCTTACGCTAGCTTATTTCGTCACCGACTCGATTTTCATCATCGGATAGCCATCTTCCATTTCCATTTTCGTCACAACCTTAGTTCCTTCCTGTTCCACAACGATTTCGACTTCCATGAACTTGCCAGTCAGTTCTGTATAGCCATGGTCAATCGCGTCAGCCAATTTATCCGTCAAAATCTCGACTTCGACCGATTCACAGAAGGGCTGGTTTTCGATGCTCTCCTCGATTGCGGTTTCGAGACTGGCCGCGCTTTCGGGGTTAACCGGGGTTCCGGCGAACTGGTGATACAGCGCGCCGAATTTGATTCCCGCCTCGAAACAGGCCGAATCTCGGGTGGTCGGTTCCATGAGTCGTCTGTGGGATTCGGGGGTTAAAGTTCGTGATGACATGGAACACGGAGAACCTTTATGCGTCCACAACCAGGCACGAGTATGGATTACGATTCAGCTCTCGACAGAGGCATGGACGCGGTTCCAGACCTCGAAACGAGTGATGAGCGGTTTAGTTTCCCAAACCCGGCGGTACAGAAAGACGGGTCGTTCACACGACTGACGAACCTCGGTGACATCGCGGACTCCCTTTCCCGTGACGCAGAACACGTTCACAGCGCGCTCCAGCGCGAACTCGGTACCAGCGGGAAGTTTGAGGACGGACAGGCCCGCTACAGCGGGTCGTTCACGGAATCCGACTTCGACGCCGCACTGGACGAGTACGTAGAGGAGTTCGTCACCTGTTCGGAGTGTGGCCTGCCGGACACGCGCCTCGTCCGCGAAGACCGCAACCTCATGCTTCGATGTGACGCCTGTGGTGCGTTCCGCCCCGTCACGAAACGAAGCACGTCCAGTCGAACCCACCAGCAGGATGCGGTCGAGGAAGGCCGAACCTACGAGGTCAAAATCACCGGCACGGGCCGCAAAGGCGACGGTGTCGCGGAACGCGGCAAGTACACGATTTTCGTTCCGGGCGCACAGGAAGGAGACGTCGTCCAAATCTACGTCGAGAGCGTCCGCGGAAATCTCGCGTTCTCGCGTCTCGCGTAATTGCGCTCTCTCTGGTCGTATTTTCTCTGGCCGTTGCTCTATCGCTTTTTCCTTCTATCCGTTCGTTTTTCTCGCTATTCCGTCAGCGGGAGGAACATTCCGAACACGAACGGCGAGAGCAATCCGAGCAGGATGCCGATGATTTCGAGGTCGGTGAATAGTGCGTTTTCCCACGCGGGAAGCGGGCCGTAGAGTGCGGTTCCGACGATTTCGCCGAGCGCACCGATTGTGAGCAGTGCGACGCCGAGGAAGAACCCTCGCTTCGTCAGTTTCGGATAATCCAAATCTCCGTATCGTCCCATACTGTCGATTTCCGAGGTAATCCCAGAAAAACGTTCCGCCGGGAACCAACGAAACGCTCTTTTACGTCACGTTCCCACAGAGGTGCATGTACGAACCACTCGTTGAAATCGGCGGGGTCTTACTGTACGCCCTCGGCTCTGTACTGCTGACGGCTCTCGGCCTGCTCGCGGAGTACGACGGCCTTCAAACCGCCGCGTCGGGCGACAGTATCACTGCAATCTGGCTCGGCGTCATGGGTGCTGTTGCACTCATCGCAGGCGTCATGCTGGCCCGCGACAAGGTTCTTCGGCGCGTGCTGGCCTGAGTTCCGACAGATCCATTTTTGGAATCGTGTTGACGTGAGCGAAACCGCATGGTTCTTATCACCGTTGTGCCTCTAGCCGACTGAATGGACGATCCCGTTCTTCTCACGGGTGCTGAGGGTCGGGTCGGGTCGGCGATTCTGGGCGACCTCGAATCGAAATACGACTGGCGACTCCTCGACCGAGAACCACCGGCAGATGAATCGTCGAACGACTTTTTTGTCGCGGACATCACCGACTACGACGCCGTCTACGAGGCTGTCGATGGCGCGGGCGCAATCATCCACCTCGCGGGTGACCCCCGCCCCGAGGCCCCGTGGAACAGCGTTCTGAGCAACAACATCGACGGAACGCACAACATCCTACAGGCCGCAGTCGATTCGGAAAGCGTCGAGAAATTTATCTTCGCCTCCTCGAACCACGCGGTCGGCAACTACGAAACCGACGAGCGCACACCCGACCTCTACCGACCCCACGACGAGTTCCGACTCGACGGTGACGAATTTCCCCGACCCAGTAACCTTTATGGCGTGAGCAAGGCGACGGGCGAAGTGCTCGGCCGCTACTACCACGACGAGTTCGACCTGAGCGTGGCCAACGTTCGAATCGGCAACCTCACCGAAGGGCATCCACCGAAAGATTACGAGCGCGGACAGGCGATGTGGCTTTCCTACCGCGACTGTGCCCACCTCTTCGACCGCTGTCTGCAGGCGGAGTACGACTACGAAATCGTCTACGGTATCTCCGACAACGACCGAAAATACTACTCCATCG
The DNA here is from genome assembly GCF_000710615.1 of Haladaptatus cibarius D43. Taxonomy (NCBI): domain Archaea; kingdom Methanobacteriati; phylum Methanobacteriota; class Halobacteria; order Halobacteriales; family Haladaptataceae; genus Haladaptatus; species Haladaptatus cibarius. Next base: position 1,710,704 of record NZ_JDTH01000002.1, read on the forward strand.
ACCGAGCGCGCGAAGTGTTCGGGTACGACCCGCAGGACAACTCCGCCCACTTCGACTAGCAGCAGAGGTTTCGTTATTTCGTTTTTGTTCAGTTTTTAGCGGATGTTTTGTGTACTATATCTCTATGCACATTGATACGGTAGGATGTTTGTTGGATATTGAGAGAAAAAGTGGATGAGTTGCTAGGAGGTCACGACTCCAATCAAACCGCCACCGCACCGCAACCACCCACACACCTCCCCAACCGATTCCTTCGCTTCGCTCAGTCATCCCTCGCACGAACCCGCGCAGGTCCTCGGACGGTTGCTCGCGGTTACACCGCTCGCGTTCGCGGTTTCACAGAAACCGCGTTTTCCTCGGGCCTGCCGACGCACGCACCACAGAGTTTGCGTCGATTTTGTCGTGAATACCCAGCGGCACAGAAGTAGAAGAGATGATCCGAAGACAAAAAGCAAACTTGTTAGGAGAAAGCTATCAAGGCAAAGAATCACTCAAACAGGCCGTCAACGTCGCGTTCACGGGCATTCCGTTTTTCGACGTGGCCACGGAGTCGCTGGAAGATGAGTCCTCGATTCTCGATGTCTCGCACAAAATCCATGACGAGGGTGATGAACGAGCTTCCCTCGTCGCCCGACTCCAAGTCCGCGCGCGCGAACTCGATACCCTTCTCAATTACCCACTCGTCGTAGCCGAACTCCTCGGCGAGAACGAGCGCGGCAACTGCTGAAGCGTCGAAATCGAGGTCGTCCGGGAGGAGAACAGCGCCCTCGTGAGTCAGTCGCGGCGGTGCAACTCGTTCGACGTATTCGGGGTCGTGACGAACTGCGTCGAGGTACGAGCGAACAGCGCCGACGTTGACGCCGCGGTAGTCCGCGGGAAGTCCGTCGAGGTAGAAGACGGAGCTTTCGGCCAATCCGCGAATCCCGTCCCAGTTCGCATGCTGTGCGTGGTACACGACGGCGGTGAACTGGATGAAGCCGTGCAGAAATCGCTCGTCTTCGGTGTCGCGGTCGAGGATCAACCAGTGGTCTTCCCACGCGTCGTGAGCGGCGTGAAACTCACCTGTGTTGAAAATCGCCAGTCCGGCCCGGAGGAAATCGTTCATACGAAACGTTTCGGACGACCTCGAAAATCGCTTTGGATTGGTGTGTGATAACACACCACAATGATTATTCATACCCGTCGCGTATTCCAGAGAGGCGATGTCGCAGGGAACTGTTGCTGACGAGGGGTCACTGAACAAAATATTCCAACTATTGGCGAACGAACAGCGACGGTACGTACTCTACTATCTTCACGAGGTAGACGCCGCTACCGAACTCGAAGACGTCGCTTTGCAAATCACTGCGTGGAGGCGCGAGAAATCGACCGAAGATGTGACAGAAACGGAACTCGAACAGACGGTGGCGCGTTTGCGGAACGTAGACTTACCGAAACTGGCCAATGCAGGTGTCGTAGAGTACGATTCGAGAACCGAGATGGCGCGGTTTCGGGAACCAGGACGTCTGTTCGGCCTGTTCTTGCTCCTCGCGGCGCGGGTGGAGCGTCCGCTAAGCAAGAACAGCAACTGACAGATACTGGTTGGGACCGGTCGTTCGCCTCGTCGCGCGGAAAAATACAGGGGGTTACTTCTCTGCCGCCTTCTTCACAGCCCACTTCTTCAAATCCTGTACGAACAGTCGGTAGTTTTCGATTTTACTCATACACGAGTAAATACTCGTGCAGGGTTGAAAAGTGTCACGGTTGGAGGCATATTTGGCCTGTGAAATCATAGCATACGTTGCAGAACGTGCTTAGGGTTCGTCCGGTCAGAATTGACCGTACACCAACCATCATACCACCAACAGTTGTAGCATTCGCATGGACGACCTCGACCACAAGCGGGCGACGACGGCCTCCTTCGGCGACGTTGCGCGTTCCTATCTCGATAGTGACGTTCACCAATCCGGCGCGGATTTGGAACTTCTCGCGTCGTGGTGCGACGGCGCGAATCGGGCGCTCGACATCGCCTGCGGCGCGGGCCACACCGCCAAGGCGCTCACGGAAAACGCGGAGACCGTCTTCGCCGCCGACGCAACTCCCGCAATGGTCGAAACCGCAACCGAGGCGTTCGCCCTCCTCGGCATCGTCGCCGACGCGGAACGCCTCCCGTTCGCAGATGGCAGTTTTGACGCCGTCACCTGCCGAATCGCGGCCCACCACTTTCCGAATCCGCAGGCGTTCGTGAACGAAGTTGCTCGTATCCTTGCACCCGGCGGCGTTTTCGCGTTCGAGGACAACATCGCGCCCGAGGATGACGAACTGGCCGACTTCTACAACCGATTCGAGCGTCTCCGCGACCCGACCCACGGTGAAGCTTATTCCGCCCCAGAGTGGCTTGCGTGGTTCCGCGAGGCCGGGTTTACCATCGACGAATCGGTCACCATGCGCAAGGAACTCGAATACGAGTCGTGGGTCGAACGCACGAATCCGGATGCAGGATCACGGGAGAAGTTGGCCGAATTCGTGCGAAAGCCGGAAGCAGGAACCGTGTACGACGTTTCAGTCGAAGAGGGAACTATTCGCGGGTTCAGCAACGAGAAGGTACTGATTCGGGCAGAAAAGTAGCGCCGACTCGTTACATTCGTCGGAATGGGATTTCGAAACCCGTCTTGACGGAGTCTCACGCGAGCGAAGAGAGCGTAAGGCACGTCGGAGCACGAACGAAAGTGAGTGCTCCAACGAAGATTTGAACTGGCGAGACGTTCCTGCTCAGTCGCATACGCTCCTTCCGCGGGCGTGCGTCTCGCTAGCTCAAATCTCCGCGAGTCGTCATCTTCCTCCATGATCCGAGAGAGGCGTCGGCTCTCTCGGGTTGATTCCGTAAGAATGACGTCCTGACGGAGATTTGAACTCCGGTCCCTGGCTCCGCAAGCCAAGAGGATAGTCCACTACCCTACCAGGACTCATTCATTCATTTCGCGGTTGCCTTAATAGGGGTTACGGTCTGGGGACACTGTGGGTGTGCCACGCAGTCCCTCGAATATCCGTGAACCGAAATATGCGGGTAACTCAAATCGCTCTTTTCGCCTACGGGAGTTCTTTTAGGATGGGCATGGTGGTTGTTGATATGCAACGACGAACCATCCTCAAACAAGCGGGCGCGGCGATGACAGTTGGCGCGTTGGCCGGTTGTCTCAGCGACAGCGGCTCGCCCGGCGGCGCACCGGACGACACCGAGGACGAATCCACGCCGACCGAAACATCGACTAAAGAAACGACCGACGAGACGACGGAAGAAACCACGGGCGGGGAAACCACGACGGAATCCAACCCGTCGCTCCAGAATCGGTCGGTCGAAATCGTCAACGCCGGATGTGCGGACGGCAACCCCGAAGAAGCGTCTGTCGAGTTCAACGAATCGGAGTCCACGGTTCTCGTGACCGGAACTATTCGCACGAGCGACCCGTGCCACGTGCCGAAGCTGGGGAACGTCAACTACGACCGAGAGTCGGGGACGATGAACGTCACCATCCGCGCGAAGAAACAGGAAGGAGAGGGCGTCAGCACCTGCCAGCAGTGTCTCGGCGCAATCGAATACGAATCGGAGTTCGCGTTCAGTTCCGGGGTTCCGAGTTCAGTCTCCGTCTCCCACCAGAGCCAAGGCGAGACGAAGGAAGTAACCTCGGCAGGACACGGAAGCGGGGAGTCCACCGAGGGAACGTGAACAGTTGGTTCGACCGCACTGCGATGACGAACAGCGTCGTAACTATCGACGAGGCGTAGGTTTATTTTAGAAGACGCGGCCACTGTCGTCCATGAGTCGAAACAAGAGACAATTGCCCGCGGGACAACCGCCGGACGGCGTCGGTCTGCCGACACAAAGACAACGCTTAAGCGACGGCCAACCCTGCACCACAGTACGATTATGGGCGTTATAGACGAGGTACATGGGGACCTCGACGCCGACATCTCTCTGGACGAGTTCCGGGACGCCGTCGAGGAAAAAGTAGAACAGATGGGCGGGCTTGCGGACAAAGAAACCGCCGCGATGCTCATTGCCCACGAATTAGACGAGGACGAAGTGAACGGGGTCGCCGACGTCGAACCCGGCATGGACGAAGTGAAGTTCATCGCCAAGGTCACGAGCGTCGGCGATATTCGCACCTTCGACCGCGATGGGGACGACGAGGACGGCCGCGTCCTGAACGTCGATGTCGCAGACGAAACCGGGTCGATTCGCATCTCGCTCTGGGACGAACAGGCCGAGGCCGCGAAGGAAGAACTCGAAACCGGACAGGTGCTCCGAATCAAGGGTCGCCCGAAGGACGGCTACAACGGCACTGAGGTCAGCGTCGACCAAGCCGAACAGGACGAGGACACGGAAATCGACGTGCAGGTGCAGGACACCTACTCGATTTCCGACCTCTCGCTCGGTCTGTCGGACGTGAACCTGCAAGGAAAACTGTTGGACACCAGCGCGGTTCGAACGTTCGACCGCGACGACGGTTCCGAGGGGCAGGTCGCAAACCTGACCCTCGGCGACGAAACGGGCAGACTGCGCGTCACGCTCTGGGACGAACAGGCGAACACCGCCGAAGAACTCTCGCCCGGCATCTCGGTCGAAGTGGTCGATGGCTACGTACGCGAGCGAAACGGGAGTCTCGAACTTCACGTCGGCAACCGTGGTGCAGTCGAAACCATCGACGCGGACATCGACTACGTCCCCGAAAGCACGCCAATCGCCGACCTCCAAATGGGGGACACGGTGGACATCGCGGGCGTGGTTCGCTCCGCCGACCCGAAACGAACGTTCGACCGCGACGACGGGTCGGAGGGACAGGTCAAAAACGTCCGCGTGCAGGACGAAACGGGCGACATCCGAGTCGCCCTCTGGGGTGAGAAGGCGGACATCGAACTCGCACCGGGCGACAAAGCTCAGTTCGCCGACGTGGACGTGAAAGACGGCTGGGCCGACGACATCGAAGCCTCCGCCGGGTGGCAGTCCACAATCTCCGTCCTCGACAGCGGTTCGCCGACGGAATCGACCGAGTCGAGTGAGTCGAGTGACAGCGAGACGACCGGACTGGGTGCGTTCAGTGGCGACGAAGATGAAGACGAAAATGGGAATGACGATTCAGTAGATTCCACCGGCACGAGTGCAACGAGCACGACGAATACGAACGGAACAACGGACAGCACCGCTGGCGAACAAATCGAATTTACCGGCACGGTCGTACAGGCCGGGAACCCCGTCGTCCTCGACGACGGCGAAGAAACGGTGAGCGTCGAGACGACTGCGGACGTTCACCTCGGGCAGGAAGTTACCGCCCGGGGCGAACTCCGCGATGGAACGCTCGACGCAGAAGACGTATTTTAGTTCTCGTTCTCGATTCAGCTCTCGAACGGTTCTTCGTCGCGGTGGTTATCGACGTTCTGTTCGTCGGCCGCGGCATCTTCGCGCGCTTCTTTGTGTTCGACTTCGGTTTCGTCTTCCAGTTCGTCTTCGCGGGCTTGCTCGGCTTCTTCCTTGTCTTCCGCTTCTTCGGCTTCTTCTTTCTCTTTGGCCAGCGTTCGGTCGCGTCCGCGTGGGTTGTCGTCGCTCATTGTAGCCGATGGTTCAACGTCATCGCTCTTATTCGTGCTGGCAGATTCGCTATCCAATCCGCGATATTCGACCCGTCCAGTTTGCCGCGAACGGCTGTAGGGAAAGATTAAGGACGACACACTCCCGCTGTTGGATTATGAGCGTTGAGCTTCCGTTTGCGCCGGTCGATACGATAATCCGACGAAACGCGGGTTCCCTCCGCGTCAGTGCGGGGGCGGCAGAAGAACTCGCCCGCCGGATTCAGACGCATGGCGCAGATTTGGCGACGGATGCGGCGAAGGAGGCGACGAGGGATGGACGAAAGACGTTGATGGCGGGGGATTTCGGCGTTCAACAGGTCATCGACAAGGACGACCTCACCCTGCCAGTTGCCCCAGTTGACCGAATCGCGCGCCTCGACATTGACAACGATTACCGTGTCGCAATGGGCGCGCGCGTCGCGTTGGCGGACATTCTCGAAGATTACGCGAACAACGTGGCGTCCGCCGCGTCGATTCTCGCACATCACGCCGACCGGCGAACGGTTAAGGCCGAGGACATCGAGACTTACTTCAGGCTGTTCGAATGAAATTCGGCTACAGCGAGACGTGTTTAGCTCACGACACCGGTAAACGACATCCAGAAACGCCCGACCGCCTGCGTGCGATTCGACAGGCACTCACGCGCAAACACGGTGTCGAGTATATCGACCCCGCTCCAGCGACGGAATCCGAGGTAACCGCGGTTCACGACGAAGGCTACGTCGCGGAGTTTCGGGAGTTTTGCGAAAACGGCGGCGGGAATTGGGACCCGGACACCGTCGCAGTGGAAGCGACGTGGGACGCCGCACTGCAAAGTTCCGGACTATCGTGCTGGTCGGCAAAGCGGGCATTGGCGGGTGACAACGGACGGAATACGCCCTTCGCGCTCGGCCGACCGCCGGGACACCACGCGGTCGGCGACGACGCCATGGGATTTTGTTTCTTCAACAACGCCGCGGTCGCGGCCCAGTCTGTCATCGACAGAGGGGAGGCAGAACGCGTCGCCATCTTCGACTGGGACGTTCATCACGGAAACGGAACGCAGGACATCTTCTACGACGACGGAAACGTCTTTTACGCCTCGATTCACGAGGAAGGGCTGTATCCCGGGACGGGCGAAATCGAAGAGGTCGGGGAAAGTAACGGGGAAGGGACGACCCTCAACGTCCCGCTTCCGGCGGGGTCGGGCGACCCAGAATACAGAACGACGCTCGACGAGTTGGTCGCACCCACGATTACGGCGTTCGACCCCGACCTGCTGTTGGTGAGTGCAGGATTCGACGCTCACCGCCACGACCCGATTTCACGGATGCGCGTCTCGACGGAGGGATACGGGATGCTCACTGCGCGCGTTCGTGCGGTCGCGGACGAAGTCGATTCCGCGCTCGGATTCGTTCTGGAAGGCGGCTACGGAATGGACACGCTTTCCGACGGGGTCGCAATCGTTCACGAAGTGTTCGACGGGATGGAGCCAGTCGTCCCCGAAGAGAAAGCAAACGAGGACGTGTTGGAAGCCGTTTCAGCGGTTCGATCGTCCCATCCGCTGTTGGATTCGGCGTGAATCGCAGGGATTCAGAAGTAGCGTTTTGATTCGGGAGGGAAAGACGCACGGAGAGCGACCACTGTTTTCAAATCTGGCATACAATTTATATTCGGCTACGGTGTAGCACTGTCAAACCCGATGGGTGGGCCAATGAAGCAGGAACGACAGGGCATTTCTTCGGCGGTGTTGCACGACCGGTTTCCCGGGATGGGAGGCGGAGAACGGTTCGCAATCGAGACAGCGCGAGTGCTCGATGCGCCGATTTACACGACGTACGTCGCGGAGGGCGTCAGCCTTCCGGAGGACGTGACTGTCATCCCGATTCAGCAGGAAAAGTACACTCGCGGCGTCTCCGGCCGATTTCTCGAATGGAAAAACGAGGGGATGAATCCGTTGGAAACGCTGTCGGTCGCACTCGATTTGACCGACGCACACGACGAACTGACGAATTACGACGTGCTGGTTGAGAGCGCCCCGCTTTCGAAATCATACGTTCCGCCCGTCGAACAGACGGTGCTTCATTATCCGCACAGTCCGCCGCGGTGGCTCTACGACCTCTACCGCGAGCGGCTATCCGGGTTCGACTACCCCGGCATCCGCTTCGCGCTGAAGGGCTACGCGAAATGGTGGCGAACGCTCGACAAGGAGGCGAACGACTACGTTGACCAGTTCGTCGCCAACAGTGAACTGGTGCGTGACCGAATCCAGCGATACTATGACAGAGATTCCGCGGTTCTCTATCCCCCGGTTATCGGCGACTGGTACGATGACGGCGATGACGGCTACTTCGTGACGTGGTCGCGACTTTCGCCCGAAAAACGCATCGGCCTCGTGGTCGATGCGTTCGCCGGACTCGACGAACGCCTCGTCGTCGTCGGAGATGGCCAAGAACGCAAAGCACTCGAACGGAGGGCACGCGGCTGTGATAACATCGAACTGCTCGGCTACGTGGACAACATAGAGGACGTGGTCGCTCGTGCAACCGCAGTCGTCTACGCACCCAAGGACGAGGATTTCGGCCTCGTGGGGGCGGAAGCGCTGTCGGCCGGAAAACCGCTCATCGGGGTGAATGAAGGCTACACCCGCCAACAGGTCGTGGACGGAGTGACCGGACACCGGTTTGAACCGACCGTGGCGTCACTGCGGGCCGCAATCGAACGGTTCGACTCGAACGAGTTTGACGGCGACGAAATTCGACGGTTTGCGGAACGCTACGACCGAACGACGTTCGCGGACGACCTTCTCGAACTCGTCAGCAGAACGCACGCGGAAGCCGCCTCGAAGCGCTCCGCAGTCAACAATGATACGAAAACCGTACACATCCACTGAGCCTCGCGTTTCGGTCGTGATTCCGACGCTTCCGGAAAACGACCACGAAGGTGTGGTCGCCGCCCTCCGCAATCAGACGACGACGGCGTTCGAGGTGTTGGTGGTGGACGATGGAGAGATGGACATCTGCGAGGCGAGAAACGCCGGAATCGAAGCCGCGAAGGCGGACACGATAGCTCTCACCGACGACGACTGCCGACCACCACACGACTGGGTGGCACAAGCGGCGGAAGCACTCGCGGAGGACGAGGAGACGGTTTGTGTCGAGGGAGCCGTACAGGGCGGGAGAACGTATCACGGCGAAGGGTTGTACGTCGGCTGTAACCTCGTATTCGACCGCGAAACGGCGCGTTCCGTCGGAGGGTTCGACAGCGAGTACGCTGGGTGGCGCGACGACACCGAGTTCGGATGGCGAATGGAATCCCACGGAACCTGCCGGTACGACCCGAATCTGGTGATGTACCATCCCGACAGGACGCGGGCGAGAATCGACGACGAAAAAGAAGCGCGCCTTCGACACGAATATCCCAATCGCTATCGGGAGCGAATCGTCCCGCAGACGACCGTCGGACGAGTCAACGACTGGCTCTGGCGACGTGGGTTTTGGAACGCGGTCGATAGGGTTCGATATGCCGGAGGAAGGCGATGACGCTCGACGACTGGGTTGCGGAAAGCAAGGGCCGAGTTCGTGAAGATGGGTGGAACGGCGTGGACAAGTCGGCTTACGAACTGTACAAGGGCGTCCTTCGAAGAGTCGGCGAGCGCCGGAACTACGGCGAGTCGATATACGACCAACCGTGGGACGCGCTCGTCGTCCTCGATGGCTGTCGGGTCGATTGCATGCGACAAGTTGCGAACGAATTTTCGTTCATCGACCGAATCAGCCGATTCCAGTCGGCGGGGACGCGCTCCGACGAATGGATGCGAGCAAACTTTTCGAGCCGAGACTGTACCGACACGGTTCACGTCACGGCGAATCCGAACTCCGACGAGCATCTCGATGCGGAAAACTTCGCCCTATTGGACGAGGTGTGGCGCAACACATGGGACGACGAACTCGGAACGGTTCCCGCTCGCGCCGTTACCGACCGCGCGATTTCGGCGGGGCGCGAACACGACGCGGAAAAACTCGTCGTTCACTACATGCAACCGCATTTTCCCTCGGTTCCCGACCCGATTCCGGGCGACGCGATGAGTCGGGACGAGTTCGGCAGTCGGGTCGGCGTCTGGGAGCGCCTGCGGAGAGGTGACCTTACGCGAAATCAGGTCTGGGACTCCTACCGGGAAAACCTCAGATACGTCCTCTCCGACGTGAAAGTCCTACTCGACAACCTCGATGCACGCCGCGTCGTGCTGACCGCAGACCACGGCAACGGGTTCGGCGAATGGTATATTTACGGGCATCCGGACAAGGTGCCGATTCGAGTCCTCCGGGAGGTTCCGTGGGTCGTCACCACCGCAAACGATTCCGGGTCGCACGACCCGGAATCGTGGATGGAGAAAACGGAAACGTCGGTTGCCGACCGACTGTCGGCGTTGGGGTACCGATGAACGTCGCGCTCGTCGTCCTCGACACGCTCCGGAAGGACGCCTTCGACGCGCATTTCGACTGGCTTCCGGGACAGCGATTCGAGAACGCCTATTCAACCTCACACTGGACGATTCCGGCCCATGCCTCCCTGTTCGCCGGAACGTACGCCAGCGAACTGGGGGTGTACGCTGGGGCGCAACTGCTGGATTGTAAAGAGCCAGTTCTCGCGGAATCCTTCCGCGATTCGGGGTACACCACGCGGGCGTTCAGCGCGAACGTCAACGTCTCCCGACCGTTCGATTTTCACCGGGGATTCGAAACGTTCGAAGGGAGTTGGCGACTCGAAGCCCTCTCGGAGAACGTCTTCGATTGGGACGGGTTCATCGCCGAAACGAGGGAACAGGGGCCGGAACGCTATCTCTACGCCCTACAGGAGGTGCTGACCGGGGATTGTGATACGGTTCCCTCGCTCAAGCGCGGTGCACTGCTGAAACTCCGTGATTTGGGGTGGGGCAAAGCGACCCACGACGACGGCGCAACAGAGGCGCTTCAGTTCGTCCGCAAAACCGATTTCGGCGACGACGAATTTCTGTTCGTCAACCTGATGGAAGCCCACACGCCCTACGCCCCGCCGGAGGAGTATCGAACCGTGGAACCTCCGGAATTGAACGGATTACGGGCGACACTCGAAGGGCCGGAAGCGAATCCGGAAACGATTCGGCAGGCGTACGACGACAGCGTTCGGTACCTCTCTGCCATGTATCGCGCCATCTTCGCGGAACTGCGCGAGGAGTTCGACTACATCATCACGCTCTCCGACCACGGCGAGGTGTTGGGCGAGTACGACGCGTGGGAACATCTCTGTGGGCTGTATCCCGAAGTGACGAAGGTTCCACTCTGTATCTGGGAGCGGGAGCGAGATGAGCGGAGCGAATCTCGAAATAACGCTGTACGGAAAGAGACGGTTAGCCTGCTCGACGTTCATCGGACGGTGCTCGACATGGTGGGTATAGACGGCGAATCACGAGGGCGCAGTTTGCTCGAAGGGACACAAACCGCCGAGAACGACGGAGAAACCGAGTTTCTGGCGGAGTATCACGGCCTGACGAACCGCCACCGAATCGCGCTCGGGCGGGACGGATTCGACACTGAACCACTCGATGGAGAGATGCATGCGCTGATTGCTCCCGATTACTACGGGTGGGAAGCGCTGGACGGATTTCACGAACTCGGCGAAATAGACAAGCCACGGGAGCGAATCGAATCCCTCGTGGACGAACTCGACAAACGGGTCATCGAAAACGACGTGGCCGTCTCGGAGTCGGTTGAAGCTCAACTGCGCGATTTAGGCTACGCATGAGCGAGGCCGACGGAATCAGCCTTAGCAGGGAGACGTTCGGCGGAACCGCCGCCCAGTTCACGATGGCGGCCGTCGGTTTCGCCGGAACCGTCATCTTCGCTCGATGGCTCGGCCCCGCGACGTTCGGCGGCGTCTACCTGCTGTTCGCGGTAGCGAAAATCGCCGACAGACCGATGAACGGGTGGTCGCTCGCCGCGAAAAAGCGACTCTCCGAATCCGATTCGCTTCGACCACCTGCGTTCGGGGCGCAACTGTTGTTCAACGCGTTCTGGGTTGCACTCGCCGTTCTTGCCGTTCTGGTGGCCGGTGACGCTCTGCGAGCGTACACCGGCCTCGCACTCGCGCCCGTTTTGCTCGTCCTCTTGCTGGCGACCGAATCGATGTACGAAACTATCGAGAGCCTCGTCCAAGGACGGGGACGAATCAGCGCCGCGACGTGGAACGACACTCTCCGGTCGGTGCTGACACTGCCGCTTCAACTCTGGTTCGTCGCGCTTCCCGGAATCGCCGGGGCGGGGATGGTGTACGGCCTCGCCGTCGCATCGGCACTCACGCTTCCGGTAATCGCGCTGTTCGTCTCGGCACGACCCGCGATTCCTTCCCGGACATTCCTCCGAAGTCTCGGTGACTACGCACGATACAGCGTTCCGACGAGCGTGCTCGGGACGACCTACGACCGCCTCGACGTGCTCCTGCTCGGATTTCTGCTCGGTTCGGCCTCGGCGGGGTTCTACGAAGTGGCGTGGAAACTCACGCTTCCGGCGGTGTTCGTCGCCGACGTTGCAGGACGCGGACTGATGGCGACCGTGAGCGCCCGTCACGCTCGCAGCGGGGATGGTGAAGGGAATGAGAACGAGAATGGAAACGAGAGCGGAAACAGAAACGAACGCGGTATCGGACGCGACGTGTCGAACACAATCGCCTACGCCGGAATCCTCGCGGTTCCGATTTTCTTCGGGTCGCTCGCGCTCGCCGAATCGCTCGTCGTGACCGTTTACGGCCCCGACTTCCGAAACGCTGCACCCTTGCTAATCGGACTCGCCGGATACCGCGTCGTCCGGAGCCAAAGCGGCCCGCTCGTGCAAGCCATCAACGGACTCGATAGGCCGGACGTGGCAATGCGACTGTCGGCGGTTGCGGTCGCGGTAAACCTCGTACTGGGCGTTCTGCTGACGCTCCGACTCGGCCCGATCGGCGTTGTGATTGCGACGATTGTCGCGGAAACGCTCGTGTATCTCGGTGGTTTCCACTTTCTCCGACAGACGGTTTCGGGACTCGTTCCGATTTCGCGCCCGATGGTCGAACAGGTCGGTGCGGGCCTCGCCATGTTCGCCGTCGTCTCGACGGCACGCGCTTCGATTTCCGTCCAGTCGTGGGTAGACCTCGGGGTGCTGGTTTCGGTCGGCGGTGTCGTCTACGTCGGCCTCCTTCTGGCCGTCAGTCCGGGTGTCCGGCACACCCTCGAAGAAGCGGTTCGCGGGTCGTTCCCGTCACTCTAAGTCCTCGACTCGCTCTTTGAGACGCTCGACGCTTCGTCCCTCGGCGATGAGCGTCTCCACCGCACCCGATTCGCCGCGGACGGGGCGAATCGAAACGTCGAGGACGAGGGAATCCGACTCAGCAGTTCGGTTTTCGGCGCGGAAGTGGACGAACTTCCCATCTCTCGCGTCGGCGATTCGGTCACGGAGTTCGTCTTGGACGGCGGTCGAAACGTTCCACCACGGCGTCTCCCAGAACGGTTTCCCTTCGACCTGTTCCACGTCGCCGTCGATAGCGTCGAGGGCGGTTTGGTTCACCTGCATGACCGTCCCGTCGGTTTCGAGGAGTCCGATGAAGGAAAACGGGTCGTTAAAAATGGCTTCGAACCGGCGTTCGCTTCGCCTGAGTTCTTCTTCCCGGCACTGTCGCTCGGTTATGTCCCGGCCCACGCCACAGATACCAACCGTGCCGTCGCTGTCGGTGAACGTCGCGCCGCGAAATTCGTAGGGGATGGTGTCTCCGTCGCTGGTTCGCAGACACGTTTCGAACACGCCGGTTTCAGCCGCGAAAATCGAATCCAGATCGGCAGCAACGTCGTCGGCCACCAAATCGGTCAGTCGCATTTCCGCGATGTCGTCGTCGGAATAGCCGGTTTCGTCGCCGATCGTGTCGTTCCAGCGGAGAAATTCGTAGTCTGAATCGACCGCGTAGAAGATGTCGGAAAGCGAGTTGAGCGCACTTTCGGTGAACGCCTGTTCTTCCCTGAGTGCGCGCTCCGCGCGATACTTTTCTACCGCATTCTCGACGACGTTTGCGAGGACGGTGTACTGGTCGGTGCCCGTTTCCTTCTGGAGATAGCCGGTGACGCCCGCGGAAATCGCCTCGCTGGCGATTTCCTCGCTTCCCTTGCCCGTAAAGAGGACGAACGGCAGTTCAGAGTGCGAATCACGGATTGCAGAGAGCAGTTCCAGTCCGTTCATCTCAGGCATGTCGTAATCACTGATGACGCAGTCGAATCGCTCCGTTTCGAGGCGTGAGAGTGCATCGACAGGGTTCGTCTCCGTCCGCGTCTCGATTGCGTCATGCTCGCGTTGAAGAAAAAGCGACGTCATGTTCGCAAGGTCTGGTTCATCGTCAACCAGAAGGACGCAGATGGACACCGTCATACCCACGAATACTCGCCGGGGTACGTAAATTTGACGTAATGATTATTATGAATTATGATATTTGGGCAGGACGAGACGGATGCACACGACAAGCCAGAAGGTATAACGGTGGTAGGCAACGAACAGGACTGTGATGTCGCTCCTCGAAGTCAACATCGAAAAACCCGCACTCGTCGAAGAACGAGTGTACCCCGACGAGGACACCGCACCGGCAAGTGCGCGCACGAAGTCCGAATCGTCGGGTCGGTCGGTCGGCTCGCTAGTAAAACCGCTCCTCGGTCTTCTCGTAGTCGCCGGTATCGCACTTGTCGCTCGCAAACTCCGTGCAGCGTCCGCCGAGGACGATGCAACGACGTTCGAAGCGGACGATTTCGACGCGGACGATTTCGATGCGGAAACCGGCCGCGGTAAAAGCGCCGCAGGCGTTGCTGGCGTGCTGGTCAGTCTCCTCGGCGTCGTCGCCCTCGCGCGAAAAGTCCGCGGCGGGTCGGCGGACGAGTAGAACAGCCATTTTTCTGATATAGAGTCAGCAAATCACACCTCACCAAGAGTTAAATAGGTCTAGTGGGTTGTATCCTAAATATCAGAATGACTATCAAACCCTCCGACTACGACCTGCGGGAACTTCGCAGGATGGCGGACGAGGACGAGCCGCCGCTCGACCTCTCCGCGGACGACGGACAGACTGCGGAAGACATCTTTCGGCTAAGCCAGCGTGAAGAGCTGATGAAACTGCAAACGCAGTTTCTCGCGTCCGGTTCGCTTCCCGAAAAGCCCTACCTGACCTTGCTCCCGACCAGATACGGTGCCGAGGTCATCGTCTTCGAATGGCTCGATTTCCTCATCGAGAAGGCCGGATTCGAGAACAGTTCCAACGCGCTTTCGTACTACGAGGAAATCGGCTGGTTGAGCGAACCGGCCTGTGAAGCCTTGCAGTCGTACATGTACGGCTTTTCGGAGGTAGACCGATTCGGTTCCGACGGCCCTGCCGACCTCGACACGAACGACCACGTGTTGAGTTTGGTGTACATCGCGCGACTCGCCACGCTGTAGTTCGTTACTGACTCTACGTTCGGTCGTCCGAAGTTCGCTTCGCCGCGCGATTACTCCGCGTAACCGAGGTTCCGCAATCTGTCCTCGATTACGTCGTCGTCTATTTCTTCGCTGGCTTTCGGGGGTTCCGCCGTTATTTCGCGGCGTTCCTTCGAATCTATTTCCGCCCACGGAACTTCGATGAGTTCGCGCTTGTGTAATCCGCCGGGATGGCCGAACGTTCGAATCGGAATCGGATACGTTCGTTCACCGATGAGGTTGCCGTGGTCTGCCGTGATAACCGATTTTCCGGAGAGTTCGTCCACCAGTTGCTCAACGTGTGGAAGCGTCACGTTGAGATTTTCGACGTAGGCTTCGATTATCTCCGATTCGTTGTCCGTCTCGCCGTAGAGCAGGGCGTTCCACGGATGCGGTTCGCCGCTGTGTTCGTCCGCATCCAACTGCATTTCGATGCCAGCGTGGCCGAGTTTTCGCCCTTTTTCGCCGATGAAGGGGAAATGCGGTTGCATGAAATGCGTGATGATGCGTTTGTCGGGGTACTGCTCGAACGCTGCAAGCGTCTGTTCGACCATCGTTTCGGGCATGACGGTTCGGAAGGTGTCGTCCCAATGGTCGTCCAGCAGGTTGACAACGGCGTGGAAGGTTCCCTCAGGGAGTTTGTAGGCGTGGGGGTTCGACGTGACGTAGACCGTATCGTGAAATTCCGTTCCCACGAAACTTTCCTGCATGAATTCCCAACTCTCGCTCCCCGGCGAGAGTTTGCTCGTCACTCGGTCGCCGATGTTCGCCCTCGCCGCGAACATATCGTACCGGCAGGCGTCCAAGATGACGAGATTGTCCCAATCTTCCGCCATCACGTTCACTCGCTCGTCGTCGTTCAACAACCGCGAGACGTAGGCGTTCGCGTTCAGGGCATCCTTGCGAAGTCGTCGTAGTTCTCCTTGAAGGAGCGACGGATTTTCCAGAACCCGGCGGGCGTTCTGGAGAGAGTACCGCCTCCATATAGACATGGTACTTCCTTTGGATTCTATTCCCTTATTTATGTTAGTCCTAAAGTCTCAGACTGTGAAAATCAGCCATCTTACGCCAGTTCGATTTCATAATAGAACTGTCCGTTTACGACCGTTTTGCACGTATTAAGCAGTTCAACGCGGGCGGTTTCGGGCGTCAGCGAGAAAATAGAATGTGCGGACTATTCCAGAATGTCGATGGCGGGACGACCGGGTTCCGCCTTCCGAACTGTCCCCTCGTCGGCGTCCGAACTTGTCATCACTCTTATAGGGGCGTCGAACTCGCGTTCGATGAGCCACGCGGTCTGCTGTAACACCTCGTACTCGCGTTCCGGCGTGAGCGTCGGAGTCAGCGATTCGCGGGTCGCTTGCAGGTCTTGGCCGTAGGAGGCCGCGGCGTCACCCTG
This sequence comes from Haladaptatus cibarius D43, assembly GCF_000710615.1. Taxonomy (NCBI): domain Archaea; kingdom Methanobacteriati; phylum Methanobacteriota; class Halobacteria; order Halobacteriales; family Haladaptataceae; genus Haladaptatus; species Haladaptatus cibarius. Next base: position 1,727,189 of record NZ_JDTH01000002.1, read on the forward strand.
TTCGCGGATTTCCTGTTCTTGCATCAGTTCGGAGATGAGGTTGTCCGCGTCGCTGTCCATCGCTAATTCGAGGGCGCGATACTTCCACTCCGGCGTGACCACCACGTCGATTCGCTCGGGATCGGAAATACCCGCGACGTCGATGATGTCGCGCACGTCCTCTCGGGTGTTCTCTATCAGTTGACGGCGCTCTACCGTATCCTCGGTTTCCGTTTCCGGAGTCGGCCAGTCGGCGTCAACGACGAACTCGTCGTAGCCGAGTTCGTCGTACAGTTCCTCCGCGATGTGCGGCGCAACCGGGGCCAGCAGTCGAGTCGCAACCGTCAGGCCGCGCCCGAAGGTCGGCGCGTGGACATCGGTGTAATCCGCGTAGGTACGCAGCGTATCCACAAGGTCTTGGACTTCGCGCAGTGCGGTGTTGAACATCAGCGCGTCGTACTGCCCCGTTGCGACGGCAATCGTCGCGTCGATTTCGTTGCGAACGTACTCCGCGACGGAATCGTCTTCGCCGTCTGCCGATTCAGCGTCGAAGCTATCGACCACGTTCTTGAATCGCGCGAGGAAGCGGTTCGTGGAACGAACCCCCTCCTCCGACCAGTCGAAATCCCGTTCCGGTTGGGCGGCCTGCATCATGAACAGGCGCGCCGTGTCCGCGCCATACTCTGCGGAAATCCGCTGTGGGGACACCGTGTTCCCCTTCGACTTGGACATCTTCTTGCCGTCTAAGAGTACCATCCCCTGCGCAAGATAGTTCGTAAACGGCTCGCGGTGCTTTAACATGCCCAAATCGGCAATTGCTTTCGTGACGAACCGAGCGTACAGCAGGTGCATCACGGCGTGTTCGATGCCGCCGACGTACTGGTCAACGGGCATCCAGTCGTCCGCCTTCCCGGTTTCGAACGGTGCATCCTCTGCGTCCGGCGAGATGTACCGCAGGAAGTACCACGAGGAGTCAACGAAGGTGTCCATCGTGTCCGTCTCGCGGACGGCGTCCGCGCCACATTCGGGACACTCGACGTGTTTCCACTCTTCTGCGGCGTCAAGCGGGTTCCCCGTCGTGTTGATGAACTCCGGCAGTTCGACCGGCAGGTCTTCCTCGGGAACCATGACCGGGCCACAGTCGTCGCAGTGAATCGCGGGAATCGGCGTTCCCCAGTATCGCTGTCGGGAGATGAGCCAATCGCGCAGGCGGTACTGCGTGTGGAATCGTGCGGAGTCGATGTCCGCGGTCAGCAATTCGCGGGCCTCCTCGCTTTTCAGTCCGGAATAGTCCCCGCTGTTCACCAAGACGCCGTCCTCGGTGTACGCACCCTCGCTCACATCGGGTGCTTCGGGGTCGGATTCGCCGTTTTTCGACTTGCCTTCCTCCGGTTCGGGGGCAATGACGGGCGTAATTTCGACGCCCATCTTCGAGGCGAATACGTGGTCGCGGTCGTCGTGTCCGGGGACGCCCATCAGCGCGCCCGTCCCGACATCCGAGAGGACGAAGTCCGCGACGAACACCGGGATTTCGTCGCCGTTTGCGGGATTCGTCGCGGTCAGACCGGTTTCGACGCCGTTCGGTTCGTCTCCGTCCGGGTCGGCCTCTTCCTCGATGAATCGGCGAACGCTCTCGTCGTCCTCGGCCACCGCCTGCGAGATTGGATGGTCGGGAGCCAGCGCGAAGAACGCCGCGCCAAAAATCGTGTCCACGCGGGTCGTAAACGCTTCCACGGGGCCGTGATCTTCAATGGAGAACTCCAGCGTGGTTCCTTCCTGTCGGCCAATCCAATTGCGTTGCATCTGGCGAACGCTGTTCGGCCAGCCCTTTAACTCGTCTATCGCTTCGAGCAGTTCGTCTGCGTACTCCGTGATGGCTAGCGTCCACTGGTCTAACTCGCGTTGCTCGACTATCGTCCCGCAACGCCAGCAGTGTTCGTCCTCGCCTTCGACCTGTTCGTCCGCCAGCACGGTTTCACAGGAAGGACACCAGTTCACTTCGGCGGCGCGTCGGTCTACGAGACCTTCGTCGTGGAACTGCTGGAACAACCATTGGTTCCACTGGTAGTATTCCGGCGTGCAGGTCGTCACCTCGCGCTCCCAGTCGTAGCCGAACCCCATCGACTTCATCTGGTCGCGCATCGTGTCGATGCAGTCCATCGTCCACTCACGGGGGTCGGTGTCGCGCTCCTTCGCGGCGTTTTCTGCGGGAAGGCCAAAGGAGTCCCACCCCATCGGATGCAGTACGTCGTCCCCCTGCATCCGGCGGTATCGGGCGTAGGAATCAGTTATCGTGTAGTTTCGGACGTGGCCCATGTGGAGCTTTCCGGACGGGTACGGAAACATTCCCAAGACATAGGTAGGGTGCTCCGCGTCGTCCGGCGTCCGATAGGCATCCTCCTCGGCCCACGCCGTTTGCCAGCGCTGTTCGATAGTCGCATGGTCGTATCCCTCCTCAGACATGTGTTCGTCTACTTGATATAGCGTTCAGTGTCTTCTAAGTGTTGCTATCAAACTCATGGACGTGCGGGCGTTATTCGGCAGAGAAGCGTCTCCTACGGCACGTTGCGGACAGAACCGGAAACAACACGAAACGCCGGACGTTTTTGACACTGCTCCGTGACGGTGGACGTAACGGATTCCGTATCATGGACGATTCGACACACACCACTGATTATTTCCTCGGACTCATCGAGCAGAACAGCCACGACGAGGCGAGAGAGTATGTACAACGAGTCGAAACGGCACCGACCGAGGAGCGAAAAGCGACGGTACAGGCGCTCCGTTCGCTCGCGGACGACGACCCATCCGCATTGAAACCGCTCGTCCCGACGCTTTCAGAGTTTCTCACTGACGACGAGCGGTCGGTTCGCCTGACCACGGCGAAACTGCTCGTCGCTATCGCCGAAACCGAACCGGACGCTGTCGTTCCGGTGGTGTCTACACTCGGTGAACGGCTTGCCGACGACGAGGAGTTCTACTACGTTCGCGCTCGCTCCGCGGAGGCGCTCGGCTACGTCGCACGCGAGCATCCCGAGACAGTTGCATCCCCAGCAGTCGTGGCGGACTTGCACGTCGGACTGTCGTTCGACGAATCGGCGGTAAAGAAGAAGTTGGCGAAAGCACTCGAACACATCGCGCTGGGCGACCCGACTCGGCTGAAACATCAGGTATCGACCCTCGCAACCCACCTCGATGACGAAAGCGAACTCGTTCGGTATCACCTCTGTACGGTGGTCGTGGTCGTCGGGTGCGAGTCTCCCGAATCAGTCGCTGACGCGACTGATTCGCTCGTGGCGCAATTGGACGACGAAAGCGCCCACGTCCGCGGACGGGCCGTCGAAGCACTCGGCGTACTCGCCCGTGCAGATACCGAAAAAGATTCGCTTCCAGCGTCGTTTTTCGAGGAGTTCGAAGAACGGCAGGAAGATGACGAACCGTTCACCCGTCACCGAGAGCGGTTCGCCCTCGGAGCGATCAACGAGGTGGCTACGGCCGATGAAAAAGGAGACGGGATAGGAACGGTCGAAGGAGTTCGTGCGACGACCAGCGACGCGGTTGCCGAAATCACCGCGTCGGACGACGAGTGTCCCCACTGCGGACTTGCACTTCCGGAACAGTCCCCGCCGATGTGTCCACGTTGCGGCGGGCCGCACTGAGCGATTTGTTTTTAGGCAAGCCTAAAAATCGAAGCAGTTATTATGTTTTAGGCGAGCCTAAATCACATGGTCAGAGACACCATAAACCACGAAGCGCCGACACGCAGGGAGTACGTCAAGTACGGCGGTGCGGTACTCGGCGGAAGTTTTCTTGCCGGGTGTACGAGCGACTCAGGGACGGAGGCAACATCGGCGACAACCGACACGGCGGCCTCGAACGACCAATCTGAAACTGGTCGGGACGCTTCTCACGCGGTTTCCATGGAACCAGTCGGCCGGGTCACGTTCGATTCGGTTCCCAAACAGTGGGTCGCATACGGCGGCGGCTACGCCGACATGGGCGTCGCGCTCGGCAAAGCGGACGGTATGACCGGCATCGGCGGCGTAGACCGCTATTACACCGCCGTGTACGACGAACTTCCCGGTGTGAGCGTCAACCGCCAGACGCTCGAAAACAACGACTTGGGCGAGGCTGGCATGTCCAAGGAGATGTTCTACGAACTCGACAACGACGTCCACGTCATGGATCCGCAGATGCTCGTCAACTGGTTCGATTGGAGCGAAACGGACGTCGAAGAAATCACGACGAACGTCGGCCCGTTCGTCGGCAACCTAATTTTCCGACGGGAAGACGACTGGCACGATTACCGATACTACACCCTCTACGAAGCATTCGAGAAAATCGCACAACTGTTCGGAGAAGGGGGACGGTATCGAGCGTTCAAAACGCTTCACGACGAGTTCATTGCAGACATCCAAAGCCAACTTCCGCCAAAAGACGACCGACCAAACGTCTTGCTCGTCTACGAAGGAAGCAATGAACCGGAGAAGTTCTCGCCGTATCGCCTCAACGACAAGGGAACGAGCAAGAAACAGTGGCGCGACCTCGGCGTCACCGACGCGCTCGGAAGCACCGGTATCGATGGTATCAGCACCACAGACCGCGGGCGAATCGATTACGAGACGATGCTGGAAATCGACCCCGACGTGATACTCCTGCGCGCCCACGAGCGACAGTCCGCCACCGAGTTCCGAAACACGGTTCTCGAATTTATGCGAAACCATCCGGTTGCGAGTCGGTTGACAGCCGTGAAAAACGGCCGCGTCTACCGCGGCGGCTCCCTCTATCAAGGGCCGATTCACAACCTCTTTCTGACCGAACGGGGAGCAAAGCAGTTGTATCCCGAGGTTTTCGGGGAAGTGACGGAAGACAACCAGCTATTCGACCGCCAACGGGTTGCAGACATCGTGAACGGGGAGTTCTGAGAAGAGACAGCAGGTACGGTCGCGGGTCGATTCCAGGGCGGAATCGACCCTCGTTTTTCCATCATGCGTTTGTAGACAATATTCTCGAATCGGTGGACAGCATCCTGTTGCTCACGAATGTAGTTCGGTAGAAATGGGCCCTATCGGAGCGTATTCAAAATATTCGGGATTTGCAGATATCTGTTTATAGGTACATAGGTATCTGAAACGGGCTATATAAAGAAGTGGGATTCATATTAAATATCATAGATCACATATTACCTACTAGAGAATATAATCATCGAGTATATGAATATTGATGTGGATATTTACGATATAATATTATTATGGCAAAAGACATCGGAGATGGAGTTTTCAGCACCACCTATGGTGCAACGAATGCATCTCCATAAAGTGGAATCATGGAGAGAAGAACCAGGATTGCACCGATAAGTGCAACTGCACCGGCTGCACGTCGGAGTCTGGACAGAGGAGTGGATAGGGACGTAACGATGACGTATCCAGCAAGGACGATTACGATGGCTTGTAGGGTAAATTCAGCGTACGATGCGTAGAGTCCGAATTCTCCGGAACTAAAGATTAACACCACTAGAGCACCCGAGAGGAATGTCGCTGTCCCTGCTACTGCGGTGGTCACGGTTCTGAAACCAACAGCCCTCGCGACAGTCACAGTCAAAATCACGTTGAGAGTGATTCTCACAGCGATAAGTGCAGCAAGGCCTAAAGGATTTGACACAGTTGGGAAGAGCCACTCCAACATCTATGCGTATACTCCTTTGGAAGTACCTGTAGGCATCTTATTCTGCAATTTAGTCTCTCCTTTGGTGAATTTTACGTTATTCATATACTATACTTCTTAGTTTAGACTTTCCATTCAAAATATGACTCCAAGCTTTCCGTTCGAAGATGGGTATGTCCCACCATTCCCGACATCTCGGTTCAGTGATGGACAAGCGATATCTTCCCATGTGCTGACGACTTCGCGGCGAGAATCTGCGAATCGCCACTGTTCATTACCGGGTACCCAACCGTGATCAGCAGGATCTCGGTGGAAAGCTCCGACTACCTCATAACCACCATAATAGTCGCTAGGGATATTATACAGTCGACCGTGCCACTGTTCCCCAACAACTAGACCACCCTCTTTCTTGCCATGTTTGTCTTCCTCCTTCGTTACGTAGCCATTGCTCGTATCGTACCCGATGTGTTTTGAGGTAGAGAGCCAGTAAATACTTCCCCAACCATTATTATTCATTTGCTGCTTGATATCCTTAGCATCCTTACCCAAATTATACCACGCGACGTTGATTGGTGCAGTTCTCTCGTTAATCGACCCCGATTTGTATGTATAGAGAGGCCATTGTAAGTTCCTGGCCCATCAGGGTCAATGATGCCCTGAGATGTCACGCCATCCTTCGACATCTGTTCTTTTTCCTGCTTTTCAGCACGCATATGTTGCTCAACAGTACCAAGTACCGCATCATCAGCGTATTCAACTGTAAATGCTCGATCTGGATTTCGGTACTGTTCTGGGATCGATTCACGAGGGAGAACTTCAGTTTCGAAACTAACCTTGCGACTGCCACCGTTTCGAGATTTTATATCAGAAGTATTAAATGCTCTCTACGCACAAACCCGTTGCTTTCTGAGTCCGGTGTGAAGTGGTATTTTCGCGTTCCGGACACATGTGCGGGGAGTTCCGATTTTGTATTGGTTCCCTTTTTACCAAGAACCGTCCCAGAGGCCATTGTCACTCCAATACCAGTAGCCACTGTTTTCATCGCACTTCTTCTAGTCATATCTTCTGGATTTTCATCCATACATGATTTCCAGAACGTAACTAACTTATATATTTTTTATACTATTGTTTTAAATATAATGCGAAATGAGAAGTACCGGTTCGGGTCGTTCATGACGTACCTCGAATCGATTGAGACGGTTGAACTCAAGTCTCAATGGTAAAGTCACGCCGCTGAACTTTACCATCGGGTGGTAGATTTGGTGTCAGAAGTTCGAATACCCGTGATATCGTTGAGCGGCGGTTCGTGAAGACGACAAAAGCATCATCGATATTGGTAAAGAATCGTCAAATACAAGCAGAGACAACCCCCGGGAAGGAATCACGAACCGATGCGGTCACTCGGCGAGATTGGTGTACTCTCATCTTCGGCAGCCAACAGATGACGCAAAGTATTCGATTCCAGAATGTTGTCTTGCATAAGTATGGCCGAATCATCGATTACGACACTATTTACAATGCGTTGAAAAATATCGAGCGCTACCAGACGTTCGTCGTTGAAATGCGTGACTATCTCGATTCCATAGGAGCGTTCAACAATTGAGAGCACCGACACACTAACTGTATCAATCATCCAAGAGTGAAAATAACCGCTACAGACGCTTACGGACGCGAAGCCGTTGGCTCAGAATCAACCAAAATCTGGATGGGCCCTATCGGATTCGAACCAATGACCACCCGGTTATGAGCCGAGCGCTCTAACCAGACTGAGCTAAGGGCCCTGTCGGCTATCGGTAATCTGTGACGCCTCTTTAACGTACCGGGTTTTGTGCGGATACCGGCAGAGAACACAGCAACCACTCACCAAACAGTGAATCGAGAGAAGCGCCGCCGCCAGGGCTCGAACCTGGGACAACCTGGGTAACAACCAGGTGCTCTACCAACTGAGCTACGGCGGCTTCCGACTGCATTTCCACATAGACGGAGTTCTTTGATAGGGCTTTCGTTTTCGGCCAGTAGCATCGATACGCTTTCACGCATTCGTGGAAAACCATCCCACGATGGAACGCTTCGAGCAGGTCGTCGCGGAAGTCCGCAAGCAAGTCGAGCCGGACGGCGACGAGCGCGAACGGCTTCAGCAGGTCGCCCGGTCGTTGGCCGAACGAGCGGAAAACGCGATCGCCGACCTGCCGGTCGAGGCCGACGTGATACAGGTGGGAAGCACCGCCCGCGGAACGTGGACGAGCGGCGACCGAGATATCGACCTGTTCGTTCGATTTCCGCCGGAACTCGACCGCGAGACGCTGGAATCGTACGGACTGCAAATCGGCCACGAAGTCCTGCCGGGGGGTCACGAGGAGTTCGCGGAACATCCCTACGTCAAGGGTGAATTCGAGGGGTTCGACGTTGACCTCGTTCCCTGCTATCGCGTCGAATCGGCGACGAAAATCCAGTCGGCGGTTGACCGCACGCCGTTTCACACCCAATACCTCGAAGCGCGATTGGACGACGAACTGGCGGGCGAAGTCCTGCTGTTCAAGCAGTTTTTGAAAGGAATCGGGGCATACGGAAGCGACCTCCGCACGGAGGGGTTTTCAGGCTATCTGGCAGAACTGCTCGTCCTCGAATACGGCGGTTTTCGGGCATTGCTCGAAGCGGTCGCGGACTGGCACCCGCCAGTTCGCTTCGACCCGGAAGACCACGGCACGGAAACGTTCGGCGACCCGCTGGTGGTCATCGACCCGACTGACCCGGAGCGTAACGTCGCCGCGGTTCTCTCGCCGGAGAATTTCGCCCGACTCCAGCATTATGCACGCGACTTGCTCGCCAATCCGCGCGAATCGCTCTTTTTCGCCGATTCTCCCGACCCACTCACGTCCAGCGAGGTGAGCGAGTTCGTTGCTGATCGCGGAACCACACCGGTTGCGATTCGATTCGATGCGCCGGACGTAGTCGAAGACCAACTGTATCCGCAACTACAGAAATCGCTTTCCGGGGTTGCTGACGCGCTTTCCCGCCGTGGATTCGAACTCCTTCGAGCGGACTTGTTCGCGGACGAAACCGCGGTGCTGTTTTTCGAACTGTCCGTGCCCGAGCGTCCGGCAATCGAGCGTCACGACGGCCCGCCGGTTCACGTCCGCGCGCACGCGACCGGATTTTACGAGAAGTACGACGCCGACGATTCGTATGGCCCGTTCATCGACGGCGACCGCTACGCGGTCGAGCGAAAGCGGGAGTTCACGACGGCAATCGGGTTTCTGGAGAGTGATTCGGTCTTCGACGCCGCACTCGGCGTCCACGTCGAGAAGACGATGCGACGCGGATACGAGGTGCTTTCCGGCGGCGAAATCGGAGAACTCGCCGAGGAGTTCGGACGTGAACTCGCGCGGTATTTCGCCCCGAAACCGTAATTGTGCGGAACGAGCCGGGAAACTTTCTACAATTTTCGAAGTTCAGACCAGTTTGGCATCTGTTTGACCATCAGGATTATATGGATGGTGTGCATTAGCATAGCATGTATGGCTTCCGCACCGACCGGCAACGACGAGTCCGTGTTCGACCAGTTTCTCACCGACCGTGGTCACGAGACAGAACGAGTAGACTGGGAGCAGGAGTATAACAAAAAGCAGTGCCCGGAGTGCGGCGGACTCCACGAAATGGCCGCAACTGAATGCACAGTTTGCGGGTGGAATTCGTAGACAGTAGAAACAGGAGACAGCAAACGGAAACCGCGCTCACAGCGCGGTGATGATTCCAGCACCGACAACGACCAACAATGCGCCCGCAACGATTCCGCGGGTCACTCGTTCTACGTCCCTGAGCAGAAAGTACGCAAAGAGCGTCGTGAACAGCGGCGCGGTTCCAGTTAGGGGGTCAACGATGGCGGCCCGGCCTTCAGGGAGCGCCAACGCGGAAAACAGCGACAGCAGTGCGACCGCGGTGAGCAGACCGCTCACCGCGAACAGCCAGTACGTTCGCTTCGGTGCGGAGAGCACGCCACGACGATTTCTGGCGATAGCATAGCCCCCTAATGCGACCAGTGCCGCGGTTTCGTTCAGTGTAACCGCTTCGAGAGCGGTTGCCTGCGTCGTCTCCAGTCCGAATCGTCGAACCACGTTTCCGATCGCGAACGCCGCCGCGGCGACGAGTGGAAACGATAGCTCGTAGGGTTCCCACCCGGCAAGGTCGCCACCTTTGGCTAGCGCGAGAACTGCAAGTCCCGCGACGAGCACGAGAATCCCAACAGCGGTTGCGAGCGAAAGCGGTTCGTCGAGAGCGAACACGGCCAGCGTCGCCGAAAAGAGCGGTCGTGCACTGACTCCGGCGTTGTTGACGCTCGCGCCGACGCGCCGGACACCACCGAATGCGGCCAGTCGGCCAACCGCAGTTCCGACGAATTCCGCGAAGAGGAAGATGCCGATGGTCGAGTGGGAGAGGTCGGAAAGCGGGTTTCCGCCTTCCAGTACGACGAGCGCAAGCCAGAAAACGGCGGTGTCAACGATGACGACGACCAGTGACGCTTGGAGTGAGTCGCCACCCTCGGCCATCGCTCGCTTGGAGACGATAGGTTCGAATCCCCAGAGAAGGGCCGGGACGAGCGAAAGGAGGTACACCTCGACGGGAATCGCCATTATAGAAACGTTTCCACTCGTCGGCATAACTGCCGCGCTCATCCAGATGTCGTCAGAAATATACTATCATATTCCACATTCATAATCGAGGAGAAAATGCCAGAGTGTCAGAACTGCGATTCGTTCGTGACGGCGACGTATGCACGAGTGTTCACGCCACCGGGGGTCGAAAATCCGCGCGTCTGCCCGAACTGCGAGGACAAAATCCGGGACGGTTCCGAGGTACGCAAGGCGCGTTCGACGCGCAGCGCCTGAGACGAAACAGCCGTCAGTCCGATTCACGTCGTTTTATACGTCCCCATCACCTGTGGTGGTGTAATGACTATGCCAACGGCAGAGACTGACGCGAAAGTAACTCGGTTGTTCGGTGGACCGGGAAGCGGTAAAACCACCGAACTCCTCGACCGAGTCGAGGACATCCTTTCGAAGGACGAGGTCACGGTAAACGACCTTCTCGTCGTCTCCTACACCCGTGCGGCGGCAAACGAGGTTCGAGAGCGACTCGCGGAACGACTGGACGTAGACCCTCGCTCGCTCCAAGGAAACGTCTGTACGATGCACGCGAAAGCCTACGAACTGCTCAATCTCTCTCGCGGCGACGTCGTCGGCGAGAAACAGAAAAAGGAATTTTGCGAGGATTTTGGGCTGGAGTACGAAGACGAGTACAGCGGCAAGGGTCGCAGGACGGCACGCTCCACGACGCTCGGAAACAAGATTATCGCAACTTCTCAGTGGCTTCAGCGAACCCGCCGCGACGTTGCCGACTGGTACGACGTTCCGTTTCAGTGGGACGTCGAGACGGTTCGACTGCCACCCGAAATCGACCCAAACTCGCAGGAAGGAAACAAATACACCCCGACATGGCCGAGCAGTGACGACCGATTCGACGTTCCAGAGGCCATTCGAGGCTGGCGGAAGTACAAAGGTGACGAAGGACTCGTCGGCTTCGCCGACATGCTCGAACGCGTCAAACAGCGTTCGCTTCTCCCCAGCGTCGATTATCTCGTTATCGACGAGTTTCAGGACATCACCCGACTCCAGTTCGACATCTACGAGGAGTGGAAACCCCACATGGAGAACGTCCTCATCGCGGGCGACGACGACCAGGTCGTCTACGCATGGCAGGGCGCAGACCCGAAACTGCTCCTGCAAGAGGGCGGCGAAGACGTTATTCTCGACACCTCCTACCGTCTCCCCTCCCGCGTTCTCAAAGTCGTCCAGCAGGAGGTAGACCACATCGACGAGCGACAGGAGAAAAACCTCAAACCACGGAAAGAGGGCGGCACCGTCGAGGCAGTCGAGAGTCCGTCGATGTTAGACCTCGTGCGAAACGTTCGGTACACGATAAGCGAGTTCGACGGCACCGCAATGGTGCTGTTCCGCGCCCGCTACCAGATGTTCCGGTTCATCGACGAGTTCATCGACGAGGGAATGCCGTTCCGCACCCTCACCGACCAGCGGATGTGGACGGATAGGCTGAACCAGTACGTCGATGCAGTCGAACAAATCGAGGAAGACGAACCAATCGACGGTCTGCAAGCGCGCAGACTCGCGGACATGCTCGCGGATTCCACGTTCGGTTCGAACGACCGCGACGAGATGTTCGACGCCATCGACGAGCGCAAGGAAGAGAAAGACGTGGACGACCTCACCGAACTGGAGTTCGACGGGGATTTCGTCCGGGACTTCGCGCCGTTCATGCCCGGCCCGGAATCGGCGTCCGACATGGTTCGGAAAGTAACTAGCTATCAGAAACGGTCGATGAACGCCTACTTCATGGGCAAATATCAAGGGATGGAGCGCGACCGCATCCGTATCGGTACCATCCACAGCGCGAAAGGTCGTGAAGCAGACCACGTGTTCGTCGCCACCGACTTGACCGAAAAAGTGGTCGAGCAGATGGCTGCGACCGTGGAAAACGACGGTATCGACCTTCCCGGCGTGGACGAATTTACGGCGAGTACTGACCCGGTTCCAGTCCTCACCGACAACGAACGCCGCGTCTTCTACGTCGGCATGAGTCGCGCCCGCGAGCGCCTTGTTCTTATGGAAAACCTCGTCAGCGGCGCGCCGACGCTCGAACTAGACGTGCTGTTGTTCAACGAACCGAACGAGCAGTCGGTTGACGACATCCTCGACCAAGAACTCGAAGCGCAGTAGGCGAGAACACAGAGTTCTCATTTCGTCTTTTCCGATACCCGTGCATTGATACCGTCAGCCGGTGGAATAGATTTGATGGCAACTTCCGAACAAGAAGCTCACTCCACTTACGACGAACTCGAAACCAGAATCAAGCGAATTGCCAACATCGGAAACGCGACGGGAATTCTCTACTGGGACCAGCAGACAAAGATGCCCGAAGAGGGTACACCAGCGCGCGCAAAACAACTTTCGGCGCTCCAGTCGATTACGCACGAACTGCTGACCGAGGAGCGAACCGGCGAGTTGTTAGACGAACTCGAAAGCGAAGAACTGGACGACGAGCAGTCGGCGGTCGTCCGCGAAATCCGGCGACAGTACGACCGGGCAATCGACGTTCCCAGCGACCTCGTCACGGAAATCGCCGAGACGAGTAGCGAGGCCCAACCGGCGTGGCAGGAAGCGAAAGCGGAAGACGAGTTCGAGACGTTCGAACCGTATCTCGACCGACTGCGCGAACTCCAAATCGAGCGAGCGGAGCACATCGACGCCAACAAAGACCCATACGAGGTCATGTTCGAGGACGGCGAACCGTACCTCCAACTGTCTACCGTCGAGCGAATTTTCGACGAACTCCGCGACGGATTGGTTCCGCTCATCGAAGACATTCAAGAGAACGGCGCGGACATCGCGGACGATGCTTTTTCGGGACGCTACGACACAGACACGCAGGAGGAAGTCGCGCGAGCGGCGCTCGACACACTCGACTACGACTGGAATCGCGGTCGTCTCGACACCGCGCCCCACCCGTTCATGTCGGGCACGCAGTTCGACGCTCGGGTGACGACGCGATACAACGAAAACGACCCAATCGGGTCGCTTACGGCGACGATTCACGAGTTCGGTCACGCGAGTTACCAACTCGGCCTGCGGGACGACGAGTACGGAACGCCGCTCGGCGATTCGCGGAGTTCGGGCATCCACGAATCCCAATCCCGGTTCTGGGAGAACCACGTCGGTCGGACGAAGGCGTTCTGGGAACTGTTCCTCCCGACGTTCAAAGACCACTTCCCGCAGGCTGACGACGTGACCGTGGCGGAGGCCTACGAAGCCGTCAATCAGGTATTCACGGACAACATGATTCGCGTGGAGGCCGACGAACTCACCTACCACATGCACATCATTCTGCGATCGGAAATCGAACAGGAGTTCGTCGGTGGCGAGTTGGACGTAGAGGAGATTCCGGCCCGCTGGAACGAACTCATGGACGACTACCTCGGCGTCGTCCCGGAAACCGACTCGGAAGGCTGTTTGCAGGACATTCACTGGACGAGTCGATTCGGCGGCTTCCAGAATTACACGGTCGGCAGTGTCTTCGCGGCCCAACTCTGGGCGACCATCGAAGAAGAAATCGACGACCCGATGGAGCGCATTCGAGAGGGCGACTTCGCCCCAATCCGCGACTGGTTGACCGAGAACATCCACCAGCAGGGGCAGACGTACACGACGGACGACCTCATCGAGGAAGCAACCGGCGAACCGCTCACCGCCGACTACTTCTTGGAGTACGTTGAGGAGAAGTACAGCGACATCTACGATTTGGACTAAGACGGCGTTTTGGCTGTAACTTCGATTGAGCGTTTGGATGTCCGTTTTTCGGAATCCGGCGAACGGATGTGTTCGGGGATTTCTCCGCTTAGGATTCGGTTGAGCGCAGTCGTTCCCGAAAAAATCCGACGAGACTACCGACGTACCCGGTTCCCCAAATTGCCACGATGAGCGCACCGACCGTATTGAATATCATGTCGGTAACGATGTCATCAACGCCATAAACAGTAATTAGCCCGCCAAGAGCGAACTCCAAAATCTCCCAAAAGATACCCATCGCGAGGACGAAAACGACGATGAATATCGTTCGAAACTCCGATGGAACGTCGATAGCATCGGAATGAAGTTCTAACGCGCGGAAAGACGCATAGCCAATTCCTGCGACAATCGTCGCCGAAACGGTGTGTGTCACCTCGTCGTACCACTGATATTGTGAATACAGGCTCAGTGAGCCAGCGGTGTGGAGAATCATCGCGATGGTAATCCAGAGAACGAGTCCTGCATCCATCGCATAGCCATACTCCCGGCGGAGGATTGCCGGAAAGAGTGTTACGCCAAGCGCAATACCCGAGGTTATGGTCATCGACAGTTGTCCCGTCGTCAATCCGAAGACGAGGAACCCAAACAACACTCCTTGCAGAACGCGTACGATGACTCGTTCCTGCGAATCCGACAGTCCCAGCGTGTCGGCTATCGTCATTCTGTTTCCGTATTCGATGAGTGGTTGACGGCTCCCACGGGTTCGAATCTCCCGAAGAACCAACAAAAGAATCCGCCGACTACGAATCCGACGACGGTGACGTGAACCATCTCGTTTTGCAGTTCGGTTTGCGAACGAAGAAACATCGTCTCAAACCACGAATCGGAAACGAACTGGGCGATAATCCAGAGTGCCTCTATCGCCATCGTAGTCAAAACTCCAAAGCCGACAACGAACCAACTACTCAGTTCGACGGCTGTAAACACGTCGATCTCGACGACGATAACGAATGCGAGCGCCGCGATTGCAAAATAACCTGCAATTTCAGGGTGTAATCCAGTCGCTAGAGCAACCACAGCGATAGCAGCGACGGACAGGACTGGCCACGAAATCAGTGCCGTCCAGTCGCGGGCTACCAGTGGTGGTAACGATGCCACGATGACGACGAATAGCGCGAAGCAGCCCCAAAGCATAACGTTCGTGAGGAAACTCGTGATTGCCCCGAGAATGACTGTTCCTATCATCGTCCACCCCACGATAGCATTCACTCGTTTGCTGGTAACGAGTCGGTCGAGCGCCATCATCCGTCCGTTTGAGGCAGTAGCAGTTAAAACTGTTATCTACCTGTAGCGGTTCAAGGGTAGAACGTCCGCACTGGTCTGCATTTTAGCCTCCAAAACGGGGGCGAGTATCGTCCTCTCAGTGAATCTACCGCGTCACTCTTTTTCGTCGTCGTCGGTTTTAGCAACGGTTCCGACCACTTTTTTCGCCGCACTGGCCGGAATGTCTTCGGGGGTCGTCAACCATTCGCGGAGGAACACCATCAGCACGGCGATGGCGACGAACGCCCCGCCGAGAAGCGTCTGTCCGGCGATGAGGCGTTCGATACCGAGGAGTCCGATGGGGAGCGCGAACACCAGCGTCGCCGCCAGACTCACGGTGTCGAGAATACCGAGTTTCATACCGCTTCTATCCAACGACCGATTAAAAGTGCGACGCCACGGCGCTGGGTCGGTACCACGACAACCCCGCACCGACACCGCGTTCCGGAACGGTTTTCAACCGTCCGGCGTCACAGTTCTGTTATGTTTACCGGAATCGTTGCGGAGGCTGGCGAGGTTCGTCGCGTCGAGGACGCGGAGGGCGGGCGACGACTGACAATTGCGGGGGACGAAGCCCTCGCGGATGTCGAACACGGCGCGAGTATCAGCGTAAACGGCGCGTGCCTGACCGTCGAGGAGTTCGACGCCGAAACGTTCGAGGTGTTTCTGGCCGAGGAAACACTTTCGAAAACGTATCTCGGTGAGGTACGAGAGGGCGACGTCGTCAATCTAGAGCGGGCACTGCGGGCGGACGCGCGACTGGATGGCCATTTCGTCCAAGGGCACGTCGATACGACGACAGAGGTCGTTGACGTTCGACAAGTCGGCGAGGATTGGGAGTACGAGTTTGTGATTCCGGACGGTTTCGGTCAGTACATCGTGAACAAGGGGTCGGTCGCGCTGGACGGCATCAGTCTCACAGTGGCCGAAAAAGGCGAGGACACGTTCACAGTGGCCATCATCCCGACGACGCGCGACGTGACGAACCTCTCCGACAAAGGCTCCGGCGACCCGGTTCACCTCGAAGTAGACGTGCTGGCGAAGTATGCAGAACAACTGCTGGCCGAATAGGGCTGGCGGAATAGGGCAGACGGAGCTACTTTCGGTCGTATCCGAACGGATCGTCGTCCCAAATCGAGTCGGTCTCGTCCGCTGAATCGTTCGAATCGTCGGTTTCGGCGGTGTTTAGTTCGCTGACCTCTGCACCGTCAACCATTTTCCTCTTTTCGCCCGTTCGTCCAGTTTCTGCGACTTGACTGCCCTCACCGACGCCGAAGGTTACCGAATCGTGGTGGCCCGTTTGTTCGTACAGGTCGCGGTAGCGGTCGAGTTTCCGATAGAGTAGATAGCCGAAAAAGCCGTCGTAGATGAAGACGAAGACGATGTAGGCCATCACGGGCGTGACTGATGGATACACTAACGACGCCAGACCGGGGACGAACCCGACCAACGTGTTGTACGTGGCGTGGATGACCGCCGCGATGAACAGACCCTTGACGACGATTGGCCCGGCGTTTTCGCGATTGAACTTCGCCAGTCCGAGGTAGTAGCCCGCGAAGGCAGAGTAGATGACGTGGCCCGGCCCGGCAAACAACCGAAAAACGGCGGTCTGCCCGGCTTGCAAGAGTGGGTCGGTGCCCGAGGAGTCAAGCACCCCCTGACTGATGTAGAGGGCGTTCTCGATGGTTGCAAAGCCTAGTCCGGCCATCGCGCCGTACACCGCACCGTCAATGACGGCGTCGAATCGGTCGCTCCGAAAGGCGAACAGGCGTACCGCGAGCAACTTCACGGTTTCCTCGATTGGCCCGACGACGATGTAGAAAAACAGCGCCGACCCGACGAGCGGAATCCACGAGAACAGCGGTTGCGTGTAGGAGTTGAAAATCGCCGCGAATCCGGCGAACAGCACGCCGAGGAGGAACGTTCCAACGAGGAGCGGGAGCGGTTCGGACATCGTCACGTCGGCGTGCCAGATGTAGGCCGCGAGGGCGAACGCGGGGACGACCGAAAGGAGAACGAACACTGCGACCCATGGGTTGGATGGGTCGGTTATCGCCGCGAGCCCTCCGAGTGCGAACTGCACGAGGAGAATCGCAATTGCGAGGAGAATAATGAATGCCCGCGCCGAGGCGACGAGTAGTCCGTAGAATTTCGTGGCGAACCAGTCCAAACGCGACCGTTCTTCCCACGTCGCAATGTCGTACAAATCGACCGAGTCGTCGGTTCCGCGAGCGACAGGGTCACGATTCTCGTCCATGGCGGGAGTTCGCACGGGCAGAGAGTAAATCGTTCGGCAAGTAAACCTTAAACACCTTATATGAAATTATATACCATAAACAAATGTAGGGTTGCGTTTATTAGGGAGGACTGTCGATTCGTGACACACGATGACACCCACGAGTCACAGCCGAGGAATTATGTACTCGGCACCGCCGAAAGAATCGACACGGAAAGACACACGAGAAGAGAATAGCGAGGCAGTAGATGCCGAAGAAGTAGAGGTCGAGGACGACAGATGGGTGGATGAACAAATCACACCCGGCACCGACACGAACTGGACGGGTGCCATCCCCGCAGACGACTGAAGCAGACGGTTCCAGACCGACGACTGCGACACCGCCGACATCACGACGACCGACCTCGTCACGCTGAAAACCCCTGCACACCAACCGGGAGGTATGACTCCCCAGCGCGACACGCTCGCCTCCCGCGCGACACTCGCTTTCAGCGTGACAACCATCCGAACGCAGACCGCCCGAACACCAACCACCCCCCGTTTTTCCGAACACCACCGATGAGTTTCGACAGTCGAATCCGCGTTCGCGGTATCTACACCACCGCACTCACACACCTGCTCGTCGACGATTTCGACGTAGTGCAAGCTTCGCCACCAATCCAGCGACGGTTCGATTCCAAGTTCGAAACCGGCGAATACGACGCGACGGTCGAAACGACCGACGACCGGCAGGGAATCGGTCTGTTCGGCGATCAGGATACAGTGAAAACAGTGGGCGATCGACTGGCGGAAATCGGCATCGACACCTTCCACTGGGACGACCCGACCCCCCGCGGCGCGCTGTTCGACGGCGTCGTCAGCGAAACCCTCGGAAGCGGTGCGGTCGTGAGCCTCGGCAAACGAGACGGCTTTCTTCCCTTCCGGAAAATCGACCGCAGAATCGACGAAGGCGATCACGTTCGCGTGCAGGTTCACACCCCTGCACCGCCGTGGTCGCGCGACAGACCCCTGCTCGGAACCGACGTACAGGTGTTCGGCGGCGTGGCAAGTCTCTCGAAAGGCGTGAACCGCGTCGTCGCCAGCGCGCCCGACGACGCCAGCAGGCGCGAACTCGCGCGAACGACCGAGATGCTCCCGACCGACGTACCCGATGAATGGGGCGTTCGATGGGAGTACGGCGCGAACGAGGCCGAAATCGGGGAGATGGATGCCGCGCTTTCCGATGCGGTCGAACGCGCCGAAGACATCGACGGCGCGCTCAGAGAATCCGCGGATTCTTCGAGCGACACAGACGTGCCTCAGACGATTGCGGAACCCGATTCTACTGCATGGCTCTGGTTCGGCCGAGAATCCCGGTTCGAACTGGACGAGTTCCGACGGGAAGTCACGACGACCTTGCCCGGCCACCACCGAATCAAGGCCGCGGACGATGCCGCGAGCGGGGCGGTCGATTTCGCGGAAGACCTCTACGAACCCGGCGACGAGGTTCCCATCGGGGCGACCCTCCGGCAGTTCGGCCCGGAAGAGGACGGCGAAGTCTTCATCGACCACGGGAAGCCGGACGGCCGGTGTTTCTCGCTCGGGAAGGGCGACGTGGCGGAGCGCGACCCAGAGTCCGGCAAGTATACCATTCGCCGGAAGATGCAGGGGTCGGGAACCTACGACGCCATCGGCACCGACCGCGAGGCGGGCGACGTGGCAATCACCAAATTCCGCGAAGGTCGTTGGTGGTACCCCACGGCCTACCGGAGCGAGGACGGCGAGTCGAAAGGTACCTACGTCAACGTCTGCACGCCCGTCGAACTGTTCCCGCGTTCCGTGCGCTACGTGGATTTACACGTCGATGTCGTAAAGCGCCCCGACGGAAGCGTAGAGCGAGTCGATGACGACGAACTGGATTCGGCGGTCGAAGCGGGCCATATTTCGGCGAACCTGGCCGACAAAGCGCGGAGCGTTGCGGCGAGCGTGGAGAAAGTACTCGGAAAATAGCGACGGGAACAAATCACAGTAATCGGTATTCGACATGGCTACGGAGCACACTCTCCGCGAGTGAAGAACGCAGTGACGAACGAGCGGGCCAAGCGACGACCATCGGGAGGAGCGCAGTGTTTTTGGTTCAGATTTTTCCAGAGAGCGCGGCGTCGCCGCGCGAACGCAGAAGATGGGTCAGAAGTGTTCTTGGTCGGACGGCGTGTTTAGCTTTCCACCGCGGCCCCCCTCGCTTCGGTCGATTCCCATGACGCTCTCGGCTTGGTCGTTTTTCCACTGACTGGTTCCGTCGTCGGCGATTCGAACAGTTACGTCGTTCACTTCCTCGAACTCTTTGAGAAGTTCGACTTCGATGTTCTGGGACGTGATGGGTGTGATGGAACAGCCGCTACAGGCCCCGCCGAGTTCGATGACGACCTCGCCGTCGTCCGGGTCGGCTTTTCGAACTGCGCTCGTTCCGCCGTGCATTTGGATAATGGGCATTTGGGCGGTCAGCCAGCGTTCGACCCGCGATTTGAGGTTTGACTTCGTGGCTTCCGTCTCGCTGGACTTGCTCATTGGATATTCTTTGGTGCTGGAGGTACGGTAAACTTGGGGTTCTCGTTCGGGGCGCGAAAGGGGTAAAACTCACTCCCGATTTCGAAGCCGTTTCCACGCCGCCAGTCCGAGCACCGAAACCCCGGCGACCCCGAAGCCGAATCCGGGTTGCTCCGAGGTCGTCCGCGACTCGTCTTTGGCCGTGCCACCGCCACCGGAAGTCAGGCTTGGCGGATTCTCCTGTTGTCCGGCACGGTTCGGGAATGTGTAGAGCGCCCCCTTTCCGTTGCCGTCCATACCCATGCTTCCGCCGATGAAAAAGTCATCCGAGACGTGCTGACTCGTCCAGAACGCCGTTTGTTCGGGGTCGCGCCACCAAACCAGTTCCTCGGGATTCGCGGGGTCGCTGATGTCGAACAGTTTCACGCCGCCCTGATACCACGAGGTGTAGAGTCGGTCGCCGACGATGTCGAAGTTGTGCGAGGTCGTCCACTGGCCCGAAATCGCACTGCCCCCGGTGCAATCGTGGCATTTTCCGTGGGCCGAGGCGGTTCCGACCGGGGAGAGCGAGGACAGTTGCGGCAGTGAGAACTGCTGGAACAAGGATGGCCCTTGCAAATCGTAGGTCGGGTCGGCCGATTCCGGTGCCGAAATTTCGGCCAACTGCTCGGGATTTTGAGAGTTGGACAGATCCCACAGGGAAATTCCACCGGGGCCGCCCGAACTACCGTCGCCCGTCGCCCACGCTTCCTTGTTGACGACGACCAGCGACCCGTCCTCGTTGGCCGCGACGTAGTGGTCGTTTCCGGGCAGGCCGATGATGGCGTCGTTTTCCTCCCCGTCGGGAATCGAAGCGAGGTCGTCCAGCGGTTCGCCGCCGAAATGCGCGATGTGGGAGGGCTGGTTCGGATTCGACACGTCCACGAGCCACGTTCCGGCGTCCCACTGCGCGAGGTACGCCGTACCGTCCTGCACCCACACGTCGTGGAGCGACCGAACCCACGAATCGACCTTCGACCAATCAGAGTTGTAGTCGAGCATCGACCAGCGACCGACTTCCGTCGGCGAGTCGTTCGACGTATCGACCATGACGAGCGGATTTCCATCCCCGTCGTTGGCCGTGAGATACGCGACTCCGTCCACGTACATCGCGTTGTGAATCGGATAGTCGGTTTCGTGGAAAGCCACTCGATTTGGATTCGCGGGGTCACTCACGTCGAACAGGAGGACTCCGTGAACGACATCGCTGGCGGGATTCGCTGGCCCAACGACGAGCAGACGGTCGCCGTCGATTTTCGCGTCCCAGATTTCGGACATCGGGCCGTCGTCCCTCTCTTCGAGCAAACCACGTCGCTCCGCCAGCACCGTCGGATTCGCGGGGTCACTAATGTCCACCGTGGCGAAGCCGTCCGTCGCGGCGACGAACGCGGTCTTGCCGTCGTCCGAAACGACTGCTTCTTTTGCTTGTTCGACGGCCACGGTGCCAAGCGGCCGGTACGGGTCTTGTGAGTCTTGTGCAGTGACGCCCCCGGACGCGAGCAAAGCCGCGGTTCCGCCCCCCATGGCGGCAGTACGGAGGAACTCTCGCCGTCGCATAACCGACTAATCGGGTGCGAGAGAAATAAAAGCGCGGGTGACGGAGCTGGATCGAAAATGAACCGATTCAGTTCGGTGCCAGTGACTCGTCGCCGGTTCCCTCGGTCAGCGCGCTCGCAACCGCGCCTTTCAGCACGATTTCGTCGCCGAGCGTGGTCAACTGCACGTCCGGCACGTTGTTGAGCAGTCCGTCTTCGATTCGCTTACGAATCGGGTCGAGAACCAGTTCTTCGTTGTTGAGCGCGACTGCACCGCCGAGGTAGACGACGATTGGCGCATACGCCTGCACGACGTTGGTCACGCCGACCGTGTTCCAGTGTGCAACCTGTTCGATGACGTGGTCTGCGAAGGCGTCCAGTCCGGCGTTCTCGAACACGTCCTTGGCCGAGAAATCCGGGTCTTCGAGAGGAAGGGACGTTTCGACGCCACCGTCCTCTTCTGCCAACATTCGGGCGAACTTCGGAATGTTGTTCCCAGAACAGTAGGCTTCCCAGTGGCCGTCGTGGCCACAGCCACAGGTTCGTCTTCCCTGCGGGTCAACGACCATGTGACCGACTTCGCCCGCGTTGCCGTCCCATCCCGTGAGGACGTTGCCGTCAACCGTGACGCCAGCGCCGATACCGCTCGAAATCGTGATGTACACCATGTCGTCGGGGTTGCGGTCGCTGTAAAACCGCTGTCCGATGACGCCCGCGTTGGTGTCGTTGTGGAGGAACACTCGGTCGCTGTGGATGAGATTGCCGACCGGCCCGGTCAACGGGATTCGGTCGATGGTGTCCGGTAAGTTTGCCGGATTCGTCACCGCACCCTCCGCGAGGTCGAGTGGGCCGATACTGCCGATGCCCGCCGCGCGAATCTCGGCAGGGTCGATACTCGCATCGGCACACGCTTCACGCAAACATTCGAGTACCGCTTCGGTGACCGCGATGCCAGTTGAACCCCCCGGCGTGCCGCGGTCGTACACGCTGATGACGTTGCCATCTTCGTCCGCGACCGCTGCTCTGACGTTCGTCGCCCCGAGGTCTACACCCGCGTAGTAGGCCATTCAGATGAACAGAAGACGTCCGACCCATTTAACTACAGGCATTTACTCGCGGGTGAGTTTCATCCGACCGACTAACACTAACCCCGTTGAGAACGTTATGTGATGTCATGGCTAGTGACATTCCCGAACTCACCGACGACGAAGAAACTGCGTTGCACGAACTCGAACTGGGTATCGAAGGGCTACGAAAGGCACACGGCTATCTCGTCCACTTTCATCACGCGACGGGTCGGGCGATGAACCACCTCCAGGCCGCCGAGTCGAACCTCCGCGAGGCGGGCCACGACGAATTTGCCGACCACATCCGGGACGAAATCCTTCCCAGTGGCGTCCTCGGTGATGACAGATGGACGTACGAACTGCTCGAAACGTTCGAAGAAGAGTTTTTCGAGGACGTGTTAGCGTTCGAGCAGGCGGTCTGCGAGAGCGTCGCGGAGGGCGAACGCCACGTCAAAGAGCGCCGACAACAGCGCAGATGGCGAAAACGGGCGAGGGACTGATTCGGTACTTCGATACTCAGTCGTCTCGCACGAACGTCACGGGGCACGGTGCCGACAGCATCACTTCCTGTGCGGTGCTTCCGAACACCGCTTTTCCGGTCGGCGAGCGTTTTCGTCCACCGACGAAAACGCCGTCCGCGTTCACGTCCTCTGCGAGTTTCACGATGGTTTCGCCGTGTTCGCCGATTGCGCCGCGAACGGAGTAGCCGATGTCTTCTCTGTCCAGCGCGGACGAAAGCGAGCGAATCGTCGCGTGGCGCGCCGCCACCTCGTCCGAGTTCGGTTGCCCGGACGGGTCGTAGTCGAGTTGGTCGATTACGTCGTCGAACTCGTCGTCGGTGAATACGTGTGCGAGGACAACCGTCGCGCCTGTTGGCCCTGCCACGTCAGCCACGGCGGATGCGAGTTTTCCTGTCCGGTCTGCGTCGCCCGGCCCAACGGCGAGCAGAATCGTCTCAATTGCCATGGTATTAGCTCTTCGTGCAGAATCTTAAAACTGCGGGGGTTAACTCGGAATCGAAGAAACTGAGACGCCAAGATAGTTGCTTCTCCTCCACGAAGAAGCCACCATGATTTCACCGGAGTTGGACGGCAGAGTCACACTGGTCACTGGAAGTTCGAAGGGCGTCGGAAAGGAACTCCTGCTGTCGCTTGCTGACTGCGGGGCCGACGTGGCGGTTCACTACCGCTCCAGCGAGGAAGAAGCACGCGAAGTCGCCGAGGAAGCCCGAAATCGCGGTTGCACCGCGATTTCGGTGCAGGGAGACGTGACCGACCCGGACAGCGTGGACGAACTGTTTGCGACCATCGAAGACGAACTCGGAGCCGTTGACGTACTGGTGAACAACGTCGGCCCGTTCGCACCCGACCACTGGGAAGACATCTCGTTTGAAACGTGGAATCTGGTGTTGCAGGGGAACGTCAACGGCACCTACCTTTGCTCGAAGCGAGCGCTCCCGGGCATGCGCGACAATGAATTCGGACGAATCGTCAACGTGGGCTACGCCAGTTCGGAGAAGGGCCTCATCAGTCCGAAAAACGCGCCGTACTTCATGGCCAAGGCTGGCGTCCTGATGTTCACCCGCATGCTCGCGGCAGACACGCAAGACGATGGTATCACCGTCAACGCCGTGTCACCCTACGTCGTAGAGAACTCGGACGTGTTTCCCGACGACTTGCCTCGTGGCCGCCCCGCGAAATTCGAGGATATGGCTCAAGCAGTGCGATTCTTTCTGGACGAGGACAGCGACTACTTGAGCGGCGTGAACGTGGAAGTCGATGGCGGCTGGTTGCCGGAAACAGTCTAACACTGATTCCACTTCGCTCTATCTGATTTCGTCTAATTCCCTTCCAACGCGTCGATGGCGATTGCCCCGGCGACGAGCGCAGTTTTCGGCACCGAACCCGTATCGTGGATTCGAATGTCGTACCGATCGCGGAGCGAAAAGTGCCCCTCGATTTCGCCTATCGAATCGCCATCGGGAGACGTAATCGAGTATTTGTGCGGGAGGAACGAGAGGAAATCGATGAGCGAGCGCAGTGCTTCGAGAACCGCACTGCGGGAGTCGACTTCCGCGATTTCGGTTCCGTTGGGTTGCTTGATTGTCCAACGGTGGTGGAAGAACGTGAAGTTCTTGTTGAGGATTAAGAGCGGTTCGTCCGAACCCTCCTCGGTCAAGACGTAATCGCCCGCCACGTCGAGGATGTTCTTCGCTTTTACGCGGAAGACGACGTTCCCGTCGGCGTCGTAAAACGGGAACTCCTCTTTCATCTTGAACATCTTCTGTTTCGACTTCAGGACGAGGTCACCGGCGGAATCGTACACCTTGTACTTGTTCCGGAAGTAGCTCTGTTCGACCGTGTACTCGTCGTCATCGAGGACGACGCCGCCGATGCTTCGCTCCTGAAATGGGTCTTCCATTGTCAATCGGTTGTAACTGTCTGCTATTTAAATTTGAGGTTGAACGTTCGATTACAGTTCGAGAATTACTTGCCGCCGTCTGCCTGTGCATCTGCGCTTTCGGGGCCTTCACCAGCATCTTCGACTCCTTCGACCTCGGCACGTCGCCGAATCGCACGCTCGATGAACTCCTGCGGGAGCGATTCGATTTCCCCGGCCTGCACCCGCCAGAGGTTGGCGTACAGTCCGTCGAGGGCAAGTAGGTCGTCGTGGGTGCCGCGCTCGACAATCTCACCATCGTCCAACACTGCGATTTCGTCGGCATCCTTGATGGTCGAAAGTCGGTGGGCGATTGCAAAGGTCGTCTTTTCCCGGACGAGTCGGCCCAAACTGCGCTGGATGAGCGCCTCGGTTTCGGTATCGACGTGGCTCGTGGCTTCATCGAGGACGAGGATAGCGGGGTTCTTGAGAATCGTCCGCGCGATGGAGAGGCGCTGGCGCTGGCCGCCCGAGAGTTTCATGCCGCGCTCGCCGACCATCGTGTCGTAGCCCTCCGGAAGATTGACGATGAACTCGTGTGCCTCTGCGGATTTTGCGGCGGAGATGATTTCCTCCTCGCTCGCGTCGAACGTACCGTAAGCGATGTTCTCCTTTACCGACCCGTAGAACAGGAAGGGCTCTTGGCTGACGTAGCCGATGGACCGACGAAGGCTTCGCAGGTTCACGTCACGAATATCCGTGCCGTCAATTCTGATTTCCCCGTTATCAACGTCGTACATCCGGAGGAAGAGTTTCAGAACGGTGGATTTCCCCGCTCCAGTCGGCCCGACGAGCGCAATCGTGTCGCCACGTTCAGCCCGCAAATCGACGTTCGAAATGACGGTTTCGTCGTCGTAGCCAAAGCTCACATCGTCGTACTCCACCGCTCCGTCAGGCACGTCTAAATCCGGTGCATCCGCGCTCTCGTCCAGCGTGCCGCGTTCGTTCATCAGGTCGAAAACGCGGACGCTCGACGCCTTCGCGCGCTGGTAGATGTTGATGATTTGGCCGAATTGGGCCATCGGCCAGATGAACTGCTGACTTAGCACGATGAAGGTGACGAACTCGCCGGGTTCGAGGGTTCCCGAAAACGGGCCGGGCGGCCCGGAGAGAAGCCAAAACCCGCCGACGGAGAACGTGATTGCGAAGCCGATTCCGGTGAGGAGGCTCAGTCCGGGGAA
The DNA here is from genome assembly GCF_000710615.1 of Haladaptatus cibarius D43. Taxonomy (NCBI): domain Archaea; kingdom Methanobacteriati; phylum Methanobacteriota; class Halobacteria; order Halobacteriales; family Haladaptataceae; genus Haladaptatus; species Haladaptatus cibarius. The sequence goes on from NZ_JDTH01000002.1 coordinate 1,753,535, forward strand.
GAACGTAATCCGCGTTCTGATGGCGTCCCAGTTGGCGTCGTAGTAGTCCCGCGAGGCGTCCTCGACGCGGTCGGATTCGTACTCCTCCGCCGTCTCGGTTTTGATAACGCGAACCCCGCCGAGGTTGTTTTCCAGTCGTGAATTGAGCGCGCCGACGCTGGCCCGCATGACGGCGTATTTCGGCTGGATGATTCTGACGAACAGATAGGTAAACAGCGCCAACAGCGGCACCGGCAGGAGCGCGACCAGCGCGAGTGCCGGATTCAGCCAAAACAGGAGGAACCCGATTCCGGCCACCATCACGACGATTCGGAGCGCCGAACTCATTCCGTCGTTCAGGAACGTCTCCAACTGGTTCACGTCGTTGTTCAGAATCGACATCAACTCGCCCGTTTGCTTGTCGTCGAAAAAGCCCATATCGAGCAACTGCATCCTGTCGTAGGTGTCCACCCGAAGCGCGTGCTGGACGCCCTGCGCGAAGCGATTCCAGCCCCAGCCTTCCAGCCACGAGAAGGTTGCACCGATGAAGAACGACAGCGCGATGATGGCGATGGAGAGCCACAACTGCCCGGTCGAAGTTTGCGGAATCCACTCTGCGGGGAACAGGGGAAGGTGAAACTCACGCTGATTCAGGAATATCGCGTCGATGGCGAGGCCGAGGATGAACGGCGGGAGCAGGCCGGACAAACGCGAGAGCATCGTGGCGACGATGCCGAGAGCGAACTCGTGGACGTGGCCTTTGCCGTACTCGGCGTACAGTCGCCACATGGCGTTTTGGGTTGGTTTGCGAGGATTAGGGAGTTTGCTGGAGAGGCTGAATGGAATCACCTAAGTCGAAGATTCTAGGTGCTCAGTGGGTTTGTGTGTTTCAGTAGGTAGTATCTTATGAAACAGTTGGAAGAGCGAGTAATTTTGGATGCCTACTCCGAACAATCACTGATCTAATAATTTTAACAGAAGGTTGACAGTATGTAGTACTGAGTAGGCGTAGCTCTCATCTATTTCATCAATGAATCTGTGGCTCACTGGATTTCTTAATGCCTGAAATGCCCCTCGATATAAGAACATTATCCCTTCTTTCTCGCCCTCCGTTTGACCAATTGTAATGTCTCCGTTTTTGGGATGGAAAGCCTCGGTAGCCAACTTTGAGCCAATTATGTCTTGGTTGAGGTTCCCTTCTTGTCGTATCCTTTCTTCAAGAATTATAAATGCCTCCCGGACAGTACCTTGATAATGTCCATTTTCGTACTGAAGAAGACACTTCTCTACCAGTTCAGCGTCTAAGCTTTGTTCATTAACTGGTGGAAAGATGGATATATCAATGGAGGATGGTTCAAGATTACACACTTCCATTAATAGACTATCTAATTCATAATATTTCTCGCTTCTACCGTCCTTATATTCCATAAGCCAGCACGTATTATTTGCTTTTCCCTTGTGAGAGTGAAAAATATCATCAGCAGGGATATCCGAATCACATCGTCGAACTTCAAAATCATCTGTACCAAGATTTTTAAAAGATTTTTCAATTACTAATAATTTCACAGAATCGTACTGAATCGTGAAGCTATCTCCTGTTTCAGAGTAGAGTGTGAGAGTGACCTGTTCCATTTATACAACCATTTCTTACTTCACTCATATATGCGTTCGTGGTTTATAATATTGTGAACTAGAGCTATAATCAAGTTTGGCGGATATATTGCAGTTCTATGCAAGTATTATCCATTTTCACTTTCACTCCGCTTTCATCTGCAACCGACAGGCATACCCTCATTCAGTCGCTGTCTGAGGATAGATGAGCAAGGACTACATCGAAGTGCGGGGGGCCGAGGAGCACAACCTCAAAGACCTCGACGTACGGATTCCGCGCGAGGAGTTCAACGTCGTCACCGGCCTATCTGGGTCGGGCAAGTCCTCGCTCGCCTTCGAGACGGTGTACGCTGAGGGACAGCGACGATACATCGAGAGCCTGTCGGCCTACGCCCGGAACTTCCTCGGACAGATGGACAAACCGCAGGTCGAGAACGTCGAAGGCTTGTCGCCCGCCATCTCAATCGACCAGAAGAACGCGGCGAACAACCCGCGTTCGACGGTCGGAACCGTGACCGAACTGCACGACTACCTGCGACTACTCTACGCCCGCGTAGGGACGCCCCACTGCCCGCAGTGTGGGCAGGAAGTCGGCGAGCAGAGCGCCCAGAACATGGTTCGGCGGGTGCTAGACTTGCCGGAGGGCACGAAGGCGAAAATCGCCGCGCCGGTCGTCCGCGACCAAAAAGGCGCGTTCGCGGACTTGTTCGACGACCTCGTTTCGGACGGCTACTCCCGCGTCGAAGTGGACGGCGAGGAGTTCGACCTGACGCTCGACAAACCCGAACTCGACAAAAACTACGATCACACAATCGACGTTATCGTGGACAGGGTGAAAGTCAGCGAGGAAGCGCGCTCGCGCATCACCGACAGCGTGGAAACCGCGCTGGAGGAAGCCGAGGGCATGATGAAACTCATCGTGCCGAATCCACCGGAAGACGTGGATTTGGGTTCGGAGTCACGCTCGACTGGCGATCTGGCTGGTGAGGGCGATTCTCGACTCGCGGTGGAGTTCTCCGAAGACCTCGCCTGCACGAACTGCGGCATCGACTTCCGCGAAATCGAGACGCGCAGTTTTTCGTTCAACAGTCCACATGGCGCGTGTCCCGAGTGTGAGGGAATCGGCGAGACGAAAGAAGTTGACGAGGGCCTCGTCGTCCAAGACCCGAGCAAGCAGTTGAAACACGTCTTCGAACCGTGGGGCTACCAGCGGACGTACTATCGACGACAACTGGATTCCGTGGCCCGGCACTTCGACGTGAAGTTGACGACACCGTTCGAAGAGTTGGACGAGGACATTCAGGACGCCTTCCTCTACGGAACTAACGAGGACGTGCTGTTCAAATGGGACACGAAAAACGGCACTCGCCGGAAAGAAGAACCGTTCGAGGGCGTGATGAACAACCTCGAACGTCGCTACGTCGAAACCGACAGCGACCGGGCGCGAAAGCACATCGAGGACTACATGGCGGTGACGGAGTGTCCCGCCTGTGACGGCACGCGACTGCGACCACAGAGTCGGTCGGTGTACGTCAATGGCACGTCGATTTCACAGGTCAACCGGATGTCCATCGGGGACGCACTGGTTCACTTCGAGAATCTCGAAGCGAATCTAACAGACCGCCAGAACCGCATCGCCGAGGAGATTTTGAAGGAGATTCGCGCCCGTCTGGGGTTCATGGAGGAAGTCGGCCTGCAGTACCTCACGCTCGACCGTGAAGCCTCAACGCTTTCGGGCGGGGAAAGCCAGCGGATTCGGCTTGCGACACAAATCGGCTCCGGACTAGTCGGCGTGCTGTACGTGCTTGACGAACCGTCGATTGGACTCCACCAGCGCGACAACGACCGCCTGCTGAACACGCTCTGTGAACTCCGTGATTTGGGCAACACCCTCATCGTGGTGGAACACGACGAGGAGACGATGCGCCGCGCGGACAACGTCATCGACATGGGGCCCGGCCCGGGAAGACGCGGCGGCGAAGTCGTCGTTCAGGGCGACGTGGACGAGGTGATGGCCCACGACGAGAGCATCACGGGCGACTATCTTGCCGGACGCGAAGAGATACCAGTGCCTGACGAGCGTCGAGAACACGACACGCACGTCACGATTCGCGGTGCCCGCCAACACAACCTGAAAAACCTCGACGTGGACATTCCGGTCGGGACGTTTACGGCCATCACGGGCGTTTCGGGGTCTGGTAAGTCCACACTGATGCACGACATCCTGTACAAGGGATTGGCCCGCGAGATGAACGACAACACGTCCGTCGACCCCGGCGAACACGACGCCATCGATGGGATGGACGATATCGAGAAAGTGCGACTCATCGACCAGTCGCCAATCGGCAGAACCCCGCGGTCGAATCCAGCGACCTACACCGGCGTCTTCGACTACGTCCGCGAAGCGTTCGCGGAGACGAAACTCGCCAAACAGCGCGGCTACGAGAAGGGTCGCTTCTCGTTCAACGTGAAAGGCGGACGCTGTGAGGAGTGTGGCGGACAGGGAACCGTGAAAATCGAGATGAACTTCCTGTCGGACGTGTACGTCCCGTGTGAGGAGTGCGAAGGCGCACGCTACAACGACGAAACGCTGGACGTGACCTATCGCGGCAAGACGATTGCCGAAGTCCTCGACATGTCCGTCGAGGATGCCCACGACTTCTTCGAACACGATTCGCGGGTTCGGCGCAGGCTGAAACTGCTGAAGGATGTGGGACTCGACTACATGAAACTCGGTCAACCGTCCACGACGCTGTCGGGCGGCGAAGCCCAACGCGTCAAACTCGCCGAGGAACTCGGCAAGAAATCGACCGGTGACACGCTCTATCTGCTCGACGAACCGACGACTGGCCTCCACCACGAAGACGAGCGAAAACTCATCTCGGTGCTCCAGCGACTCACCGAGAAGGGCAACAGCATCGTCGTCATCGAACACGAATTAGACCTCGTAAAGAACGCAGACCACGTCATCGACCTCGGCCCGGAAGGTGGCGAGAAGGGCGGCGAAATCGTCGCCACGGGAACGCCCGAAGAAGTTGCGCGAAACGACGATTCGTACACCGGGCAGTATCTCCGCGATAAACTCCCCGCCGTCGAACTCGATGGTCCGCGTGCCGACAGACCTGCACCTGCCGCGATGGACGATTGAGAACCGTTGGAGAGGCGTTCTCTCCGGTGGAACGCCGGGCTTACCGCGAAGAATCGCATGCCTAAACCCAGTTATTCTAATTAATTTGAAAATTACCACCAGCTAAGCACTGGATAACAAAGTGTCGTCCGCGGTAATCTCGCACCTGTGTTACGTCCGGGTGGCAATGGTATAACGAAACAACGGATTGCGGGTCACTGGTGGCATGAGTTCGACTGATGGAACCCCACAAGAACTGTCCGAAGACCTCATCTTCGACGTTCTGAAAAATCGACGGCGACGGTACACGCTTCACTACCTCAAGCAGCAGGGCCGCCCGGTGGAACTCAGCGAGCTCGCCGAACAGGTGGCGGCGTGGGAGAACGACACAACCGTCGAGGGGCTTTCGGCGAACGAACGAAAATCAGTGTACACTTCGCTCTACCAGACCCATCTGCCAAAGCTCTCGGACGCGGGAATCGTGGAGTACAACCAGAGCAGGGGCGTCGTCGAACTGTCGGCCAACGCCGCCCAGTTGGAAGGCTATCTCCGCCCGCAGGACGAATTTCCGTGGATTCGGTACTACCTCGGACTCGCAATCGTCAGCGCAGTTCTCGTCCTCGCAGACTTTCTCGGTATTCCGCCGTTTACCGCCATTCCGGACGAAATCTGGGGCGTCATCATCGTCGCCGCGTTCGCGCTCTCGGCACTGGTTCATTATTTGCGGCGGCGGCAACTCGGAACCGGGGAACGGCCGCCCTCTGCCCGGTAACGATGGCCGTACCGATGCTTGCCGACTGCATCGCTACTGCCTGAAACGAGAAAGAAGGTATTTGAATCGGCGGACAGTAGGCGGGTATAATGTACGATTTCGTGGTGGTCGGTGCAGGTCCCGCCGGGTCGCGATTCGCGCGACAGGCAGTCCGTGCGGGGCACGATGTCCTCGTCCTCGAACGAGGACAGGTGGGGACGCCACTCGCCTGCTCCGGCCACGTGAGCACCGACATCTGGGAGTTTACCCCGGACGGTGCGCGTGACCACCTCCTCCAGAACGAAGTTTACGGCGCGCGATTCCACGTCGATGGCCCTCGTTCTCCGGAACATCCGTTTTACAAAGACGAAGTCATCTCGAACGTTATCGACCGCGTCGGACTCGATAAGACCCTCGCCCGCGCCGCGGAGGATGCGGGTGCCGACCTGCGCGAAAATCATAGCGTCACCGACGTGGACGAACACGGAAAGCACGTGGACGTGACGGCGAACACCCCCGACGGAGCCGAAACCTTCCGCGGAAAGATGGTCGTTGGCTGTGACGGCCCGGTTTCACGAGTTCGACGGGAACTCGGCCTCCCGGAACCGAAAGAGAAGCTACAGGGCGTCCTCGGATTCGCGCCGAAAGCCCACAGCGGCAATTTCGTGGACGTGCATCTCACCGCGCCGAAATTCTTCGCGTGGCGCATCCCCCGCGGCGATGCTGGCGTGGAGTTCGGACTGGCCGCCCCGCCGGGTTCGACCCCCAGCGCCCGCGCCCTGTTCGACCGGTTCACCGCCGAATACAGCGCCGAAACAGACGAGTTCTGCGCCGGAATGATTCCTATCGGCCCGCCAGCGAGGGTTTCGGCCCATCGCGGATTCCTCATCGGCGACGCCGCCGCGCAGACGAAACCGTTCACCGGGGGTGGCATCCTCTACGGGATGACTTCCGCAGACCACGCCGTTCGAACCATCGACCCCGACGACCCCGGAACGCTTTCCCACTACGAGCGCGCGTGGCGCAACGAGTTGAAAAACGAGATTCGACTGGGTCACTGGGTTCGTCGGGCGTACTCCCTACCGAAGTCGGTGCAGACCGCCGGACTCAGGTCGATGGCTGGCGAAATCGGGGTTCACATGGACAGACCGAGTTCCTTCTTCTCGGCTGAAAATCTCAAGACGCTCCTCAAAAAAACGTAGTGTCAAAAGCCGGTTGAATCAGGAGTGGAGCGCACTGTGCATCTCCTCGATGAGGGTGTTGCTGGGGTCTTGGGAGAGTTCCCAACACATCGCCCCGCCGAAGCCGTTGTTCTTGACGTAGTTCGACTTGTTCGAGATGGAGCGAACGTTATCGTACGAGATGAACGTGTTTTCGACTGTGGAGTACAGCCATGGAACTTTCGCATCCGGGTGCCAGTGGTACTCGTAATCCGACTGTGGTTTGATATTCTGTACGATATTGTAGTACGTCTCCGACGTTGACGAGGTGAACGAGTTGAACAACCCGTCGTTAGTTGGTGCGACGCCCGAGTACGAACGCCCGTAGAACGGCATTCCCATGACGAGTTTGTCCTTCGCTATCGATTTGCTGGCCCAGTGCTCCATGTGGTTGGTGGTGTTCCAGCTCTGCTGTCCATCAGGGTCTTCCGGCGGGGAATCGAACGGCGCGTTGAAATTCGTGTCGTTACTCCAATCACCGTGGTAGTCGTAGGTCATTACGTTGACGTGGTCGAGATAGTTGCTGATGGTTCCGACCTCGTAAGCATCGTCCACGATGTTAGGATTCGGAGAGCCAGCCATCGTTAGGTGAGTCCACGAACCGAATCGCGAATCGAGTTCCTTTCGACACTCCTCCAAGAGAAGCGTGAAGTTGTGTGGATCGCTGGCTCGAATCGTCCCATCAGGGTACTCCCAGTCCAAATCCAGTCCGTCGAAGCCGTACCGTTCCATTATATCAACCGCCGTCTTGGCGAATCGCTGGCGTCGCGTCGCCGTCGATGCGGCGTCCGAGAATTTCCCCGAATACCACCCGGAACTGATGGAGAGGATGAACACCGTGTCCGTGTCGTCATAGTTCGATAAGTCGCTGAGTAGACTCTTTTCGGACGAATCGCCCACGACGACCGTTCCGTCGGACCGCGGTTCGAGGAATGCGTAATTTAAGTGGGTGATTTTGTCGTAGGGGACGTCCCCGGGCGAGTAATTCCCCGCCCAAGCAGGGTAGTAGCCGACGACGCGATTGCCGTAGTCGCCGTGTGCTTTCGCGTTGCGAGTTCCGAGCGTTCCCGTCACAGCCACTGCGCCTGTTCCAAGGAGGAATTTCCGCCGTGATGCCGAGGGAGTCAGTTTCCGTCCGGTGAACTTCTGTGTTGGATTTCCATGGTTTGACATAGCTACACAGTAACAAGGATAATAGAACAAAATAAATTTTTTGAGAAATAATAGGAAATTAATATGCTCGAATTGTCACCTTTGGACATCCGATATTTCGGTAAAATATCGTTACGTCAGTGCTGCTTGGCTGTTTAGAAGTAGAAACTCAAACCGTTCCTCATGCGTCCGTGCTCGTGGTTCGGGTACCGGAATACGCCCCGAGTAGTAAACCAGTGACACTCCAGACGATGCCCGGGCCAACTGGAAGTTCTGCACTTCCTAGCAGTATCCATAGCAACCCGCCAGTGAATCCGCCGAACAGACCACAGCCAATCGTGAAAACATCACGAGAATTAAACATCATGGTGATAAAAATGGCTCAGAAGACTTGTCTTTTATCTACATGGTTCTCAGGCTCAGTTCATAGTTCGAGCAGTACGATAAATGCGAAAATCGAATCACCCTACTACTCTAAATCGTACAGTTCGGCGTACTTCTCGTCCGCGTACTCTAAGAAGTAGTCCGCGGTGAACTCCTCGCCGGTCGCCTCTTCGATGAGTTCGTCGGTGGTGTACAGACAACCATGCTGGTGGACGTTGCTGGTCAGCCAGTCGTGGAACTCGTCGAACTCCCCGTTTCGAATCTGGTCGTCCAAGTCCGGAATATCTTCTTCCGCTTTCGCGTACAGCTGCGCCGCGAGGACGCTTCCGAGCGAGTAGGTCGGGAAGTAGCCGAAACTGCCGTGGCTCCAGTGGATGTCTTGGAGACAGCCTTCCGAATCGGTGTCGGGGCGGATGCCGAGGTACTCCTCGTACTTGTCGTTCCAGAGTTCCGGCACGTCCTCGACTTCGATTTGGCCGCGGATGAGCGCTTTCTCGATTTCGAACCGAACCACGATGTGCATGTGGTAGGTGAGTTCGTCCGCTTCGACGCGGATCAAGTTATCCTCGTAAACTTGGTTGACTGCTTCGTAGATGTCCTCGACGGAGGCGTCTTCCACGTCCGGGAATCGCTCTTTCAAGGCGGGTAGGAACCGTTCCCAGAAGGCGCGCGACCGGCCGACGTGATTCTCCCAGATTCGGGACTGGGATTCGTGGGCGGTCAGGTCACGGGACTGACCGAGCGGCGTTCCGTACTCCTCGTCCGGGAGGCCCTGCGTGTACGTCGCGTGGCCAAACTCGTGGATGGTGCTCATCATCGCGCCGAGCGGGTCGCTCTCGTCGAATCGCGTCGTCACGCGGGCGTCGAACTGCGTCCCGCTGGAGAAGGGGTGCGGTGCGGTGTCGAGGCGGCCGCGGTTCCAGTCGTAGCCGAGCGTGTCGAGAATATCGCGCGAAAGCTGTTCCTGCGTGTCCGTGTCGTAGGTGCCGTCGAACGGTGCGGCGAGTTCCACGTCGCTCTCCCGAATCGAGTCGATGAGGGGAACCAGTTCGTCGCGGAGTCGCGTCAGCATCTCCTCCGCGGTTTCGATGCCGAGATAGGGTTCGTAATCCGCGAACAGCACCTCGTAGGGGTCTTTGTCGGGGTCGATATGCTCTGCGTACTCGCGTTTCTGCTCGACCAGTTTTTCGAGCGTCGGCGCGAAAATCGAGAAGTCGTCCTCGGCTTTCGCCTCCTTCCACTGCGGAAGGGCTTCGGACGTGGTTCGTGAAATCTCCTCGACCAGTTCGCCCGGAACTCGGGTTGCTCGCTCGTACTCGCGTCGAACTTCGCGCACGACGGCGGCCTGCTCGTCGTCCAACTCCTGTGATTCGAGTTCGTCCAACAACTCGCCTATCTCGTCGTCGGTGAGCAGTTCGTGGGCGATTGCGGAGAGGGCGGAACGCTGTTGTGACCGGGCGGGCGTGCCGCCTTCGGGCATCACGACCTCTTGGTCCCAGCCGAGGATTCCGGCGGCGTTTTTGACGTTGGAGATTCGTTTTACGTTGTCGAGAAGCTCCTGATACGCGGCGTTTTCTGCGGCGGCTTCGGTTGCCATCACCGAGTGTTTGCTGTCACCGATTATCAAAGACTGGGTTTCGGAACGAAACCCTCAGAGTCGTTCCGCCGTGTTCCGATAAATCCGATAACAGCGTTCAAGCACGTCGATTCCGACGCTTTCGTTTTTCGTGTGCGCCTCGCCGGGTTCGGAAGCGCCACAGACCACACACGTAACTCCGGCCTGCGAGAGCCATCCCGCGTCGGTCGCGTGCGGTTTCGTGACGTGTTTCGGTTCGCTCTCCTGTGCATCGCGCGCGGATTCCAGCACTGCATCCGCGAACTCGGCGTCGTCGCACTCCATCGGCGGCAAATCCTGTTCGACAGTCCACGTCACTCCCTCGATGTCTTCGACCGCTTCGAGGTCGGCGCGTTCGCCGGGGACGGTTCGCTCGTCTATCGTGATTTCACAGCCCGCAGGAATCACGTTCCACGCGCTTCCGCCCTCGATTTCGGTGGCGACGACGCTTCCCGAAATCTCGTGGCCGAGGACGGAAACCGTCGGCACCGAACAATCGCGCACGATGTCCACCGCGTCGCAGGCGCGGTAAATTGCGTTCTCGCCTGCTTCTGGTTCGCTGGCGTGGGCGGCGGAGCCACTGGCCGTGATGGTACTCGCGCGTCGGCCTCGGTGCGCGATGACCACATCCGTGACGCCGTCTTTCGAGTAGTTCGTGGAACCCTCGGCGACGATGGCATAGTCAGGTGAAAAGCCGTTTTCGACGGCGTGGCGCGCGCCGTCGCCGCCCAATTCCTCCGCGACGAAACTGGCGAAGACGAGTTCGCAGGTCGGGTTTGCATCGCGGAACGCGAGCATCGACGCAACCACGGAGCCTTTCATGTCCGCGGTTCCGCGCCCGTAGAGTCGGCCGTCGCGTTCTTCGACGACGTACTCGCCGTTTTCGACCTGCGATTCGTCCGGGGGAACGACGTCGTGGTGGCCGACGAGCGCCAGTTCGGTGTCGGTTTCGACTCCCGTTCCTTTGCGGGCAATCACGTTGCCGATTTCGTCTCTCGTTACCTCCGCGTCGGTTTCGGTGCGAAGCCATCCTTCGATGAAATCGCCCGCCTTCGTCTCGTCCTCGTGGCTCGAAATCGACACGAGGTCACGGGTTATCTCGACCAGTTCGTCCATATCCCTTCATTCAACCCAGTGGTTTAGTACTCTGTGTCCTCGGCAATTCAACTGATATCCTCACCCTGTTTTACTCATGAGACTTGCCTATTATACCGTTACTCTCAAATATCGGAGTATAGAAAAGAAATCTAGCACCCATATTTCATAAGCAATCACTATTAATATACAGATATATATATATATATATATATATATATATGAAGCAGATTTAGTATTTCCCGTTGCTTTAGACGTAGGTGTGGTTTCTAAGAGTCCATTATAAGATTATATATTAAATTATCAATATTTCTTAAAATATTATTTTATTAATTATATTAAAGAGCAAATTGATAGAGTTCCGATGGTTAGCTCGAAATATCTAATAACCTATAAGACACGTTTTAAAAAAGTATAATTAGATAGAAAAATTTAATATATTGTGCTAAGAGATTTTGTATGCGATGAGTAGAGAATTAATAGGAAGTCGACGTAACGTAATGAAGAAAATGGGGGCTGGTGCACTCTTCCCTATCGGAAGCTTTGCCAGTCAACAGGGTAGTACAGAAAAACTCCCTGAGTTGCGAAATCAAGATGGTGTGGTAAAGTGGTTGGAAGTTCCACAATCTTGGGCTGCTCAAAAACGACGAGCTGAGAAAGTTTCTAATGCACTGAAAAATAGATATGCGAACGATGAGGGTGTTGTTGAAGTTGGTATCGTTGCCAGCCCGGAAAAATTCGGTGATAAACGAGGGCTTCAGGTTGAGGTCGGAATAGACAAGAGTAAAATCAAAACTGAAATCGAAGACCATGTGGACAATGTTCCTGTCCAAACTACCGAGAAGCCAGAGGCTCCCGTTGACCTTTGTCTCAACACAAATTATAGTGGACTTCCAGGTGGAGTGAAGATTTACGACAGTGATACTTCGCCGTATTCGATCGGTACCACTGCTTGGAAGGTAGACTGGTATGGTGATTGTATATTGACCGCGGCACACACTGTTGAGGATACTTATGACGTCTACGGTGATCCCACTCTGTCCCCTCAGAAGGTCGGAGGGGTGGCTCTCACCGAATCAGCTTCAGCGACCGACGTGGCTGTGTTGAGCTCTAACCGTAACATCCCAAACAAAATTATCGGAGATGGATCTACATACCAAATTGGTGGATGGGTAACCGAGAGTGGAATTTCAAGTCGGGTTTCGGACTTCTTCGATGGTTACAGACAAATGGGCATTACCACCGGAGAAACCGAAGGTGGGCTTGGTAAATACCATATCGGAGACAGTTACCACTCAGGTACACCGTCCTACGACGGGCATGGTGTCAGAGGTAGTGCAGACGTTGCTAAGGGTGATTCTGGAGGCCCTGCCTTTTCACTCCACAATGGTGACGCTTACGTCACTCATATAGTCACACAGGGAGATCCGAAAGGCGGCCGATACACATCTAACTCCAATTGTTACGATACAGATCCATTCAAAAAGAGTATTGGTACTGCAGCGTACTATCTCAATAACGAGTACCCGATTCAAGGTTCTTCACACAGTTAGAGCCAACACGAAAGCAGAAATGTGAGTTTTTAAATATTATAAATAGAAACGCATTTTTATACTGAGACGAACGAGAGGGCTTGAAATGGGCTGATTAACATCTTCAAAGAAGGAGACACTTGCCGGTTAGGTGCCTGGACGGAACAAATTATTTTTCTTATATATTTATAATATTATTATTTTATCAATTCCCGCGATTAAGATCTTGATTGTAACGAAGAATGGGTGTGACATCGCCAAATAAACACAAGTAAAATGGTGAAAAGGCCGATGGTGAAGAACAATTCACCTAGCGAAAGCTGAATTAGCTGGTCGGTGGCACCACTAGTCGGGGAAGGAGTATCATAAGAAACGGAAAAGTTTTGATCTCGCGGTTCGCGGAAGAACTGCATCAACAAGTCGATTAGCTGACTTACGAGACCCAAGGCGATAATCGAACCAAGAAGGCGAGAGAGCGAATTTCGAAGTGTTTTTTCGTTGTTGCTCTTTGTAGCGAAGAGAACGAGTGATTCGTTCGTCGGTGCGTACACCTTCATTTCGCTACCTGAGTTGGAGTACCATGTGTCAGTAACCTCAATAAGGTTTGCTTCCTCCAACTTCTTGAGATGGTATTTGATATTTTGAAGGGAGCTATCCATTTCGTCAGAAAGACTCGATGCTGTCGCTGGTGTAGTATAAAGAGAAGCAAGAACATCACGAGTTGTAGCCGAACTGAGGACAGAGAATACCTCTTCGGCCTCCTCATCATTGATACTCAGTAAATAGCTCTGATTGGTAGGTTTGTGCGTACTCGTTGACTGATGGGGGAATAGACTACTCATAGATGTTAGTTAGTCATTTAGCCTTACGGATAAAAGAGATTACCCCCAACTAAAATCGCTGTTTTAGTTCACAGAAGGTATTTACTGGAACAACAGTGAATATGATTTACAATGGAACGACGTACCTACCTAACAGGGGCGGCAACAGTTCTCGCAACATTGGCGGGCTGCACAGCAAACGGAATCAAAAACATCGGAACTTCACAGATGAGACAAATAACAGACGTTTCCGTATCCGGTTTAGAATCGACTGACCTCTCCGTTGAAGCGTCGGTCAAGCAAGCAAAAATTACATCAAATCATACCGGCGAAATTTCGCTCACCATCTCTTGGAACGGTGATGAAAAACGGACTCTCTCATTCGGAAGTTCGATACCGTACTCGTCGCCGAAAAAGAGTACGAAACAGGAGGGAGTTCTGCTGGTAGATAAGGAGTCTAATTTCGAACGGCGAAACACCGATACCTGGATTCCAAAAAGGGACAACTTGGAGACCGGTGACCTCACTTTGATGGGGGCAACACTTGAACCAGGACAAAGCGTCTCTCATACTTGGGAGGTTTGGGCACATCCTGGCAAAGCGTCGCGAATCGAATCTGGAACATACACGTTTACTGACTCGATTCGCATGGGTGACTCTGAATCAGTGGACTGGTCTCTGACTGTCGAGATCGGTGGAGAATAATTCACAAAATACAACAGCTAGCCGAGTCCGGTCTCGAAGAATTTGCCAAATGGTTACCCACTAGACTCTTTTTATGGCTTGGGCGAGCGTTGTTAGTCGAGAGTCTGTTATCTATTTCTGCAACATTCAGTTAGAATTTTTTCAATTGCGTTGTTTTCATGATATAGGACTGTTTCGCTTCGCTCGTCGTATTCGATGAATTTTGCCGCATCGAGACGCGGGAGGTGGATGTGGCGGAGACGAACCTCACTCCCGGCAGAGTCGTCGCCGAGGGTCGCAAGTTCTTCGAGTGTCGCAGTTCCGTCTGATGCGTTCGTGAGATGATGCATCACGCGACGACGCTCCCCATCCGAAAGTACGTTGAACACTGCGTCGAGTCTTGTAGACTCAGATTGTACCATCGGCCTCCGATTTCTTCGTCATCCTTCTAACAATGACGCTTGCAGTAGCAAGTATGGTTATATCGAACAATCATCAACAAACTCGTACCCCTCATAGCGGTCGAGTTTGCGGTCGATGGCGTCCAACAACCACTCGTCGATGGTTTCGTCGCTACAGTCCGCTTCGATTCGTTCGCGCGTTTCGGTGTCGATGGTGAGAACGAGATGATTGTGTCGCATCGACCGTGGTACGCCATGGAATGCCAAAAGCGTGACTCCGGACGCTGAAACCCTTATGAATCCCCCACACGAATTTGTAGGCATGAACGTAGTGCCGGATACGAGCGCCGTCGTCGATGGTCGCATCTCCGCAAAAATCGATGACGGCGAGTTTGCAGGGGCGACGGTACTCATCCCCGAGGCCGTCGTCAGCGAACTGGAATCGCAGGCGAACAACGGCGAGGAAAACGGCTGGGACGGGCTGTCGGAACTCCAGCGACTCGCAGATCTCGCGGATGAGGGGAACATCGAACTCGAATACGTCGGCGTCCGACCAGAACCCGAACAGCAGGGATACGCCCACCGGGGCGAAATCGACGCGCTGATTCGGGAACTCGCGGACGAACACGACGCCACCTTCGTCACCAGCGACCTCGTCCAGAGCGAGGTTGCGCAGGCGAAAGGATTGGATGTCGAGTACATTTCACCGAAAGTCCGCGATGTGGGGCGACTCAGCATCGAGGATTATTTCGATGAACAGACGATGAGCGTCCACCTCCGCGTCGATGTCGCGCCGATGGCGAAACGCGGAGAGATCGGCGAAATGCATTACCAGCAAATTCGTGACGACGTTTCGACCGAAGAAGACCTCAAGGAGTACACGCAGGAAATCGTCGAGAGCGCGAAACAGAGTACCGAGGGGTTCATCGAAATCGACGAACCCGGTATGACAATCGTCCAGTTCCGCGACTACCGAATCGCAATCGCGGAACCGCCGTTTGCCGATGCGTGGGAAATCACCGCGGTTCGGCCAATCGTCAAAACCTCGATGGAAGATTACGAGCACGCCGATGAACTCAAAGGCCGACTGCTTGAACGCCAGCGTGGCGTCCTGATTTCCGGCGCGCCGGGTGCCGGGAAATCGACCTTCGCGCAGGCTGTGGCGGAGTTCCTCGCAAACAACGATTTCGCAGTCAAGACGATGGAGAAACCGCGCGACTTGCAGGTCGGGCCGGAGATTACGCAGTACACCGAACTCGCCGGGCAGATGGAGAAGACCGCGGACTCCCTGTTGATGGTACGTCCCGACTACACCATCTACGACGAGGTGCGGAAGACGAACGACTTCGAGGTCTTCGCGGACATGCGCCTCGCGGGCGTCGGCATGGTCGGGGTCGTTCACGCGACTCGGCCAATCGACGCGCTTCAGCGACTCATCGGACGGGTCGAACTC
Source organism: Haladaptatus cibarius D43 (assembly GCF_000710615.1). Taxonomy (NCBI): domain Archaea; kingdom Methanobacteriati; phylum Methanobacteriota; class Halobacteria; order Halobacteriales; family Haladaptataceae; genus Haladaptatus; species Haladaptatus cibarius. The sequence goes on from NZ_JDTH01000002.1 coordinate 1,769,360, forward strand.
GGCATGATTCCGCAAATCGTGGACACCGTCGTCTACATCGAGGCCGGACAAATCGAGAAAGTGTACGACGTGACGACGCAGGTCAAAGTGCCCGAGGGAATGATGGAAGAAGACCTTGCCCGTCCCGTCATCGTGGTCGAAGAGTTCGAAACCGGCACGCCAGAGTACGAAATCTACACCTTCAACCGACAGGTCGTCACGGTTCCACTGCAAGAGGGTGACCGCGACGAGGGCGGCGTCTCCCAACTCGCCAAACAGGAAATCGAACGCGAAATCCAATCCGTCACGCGCGGTCGGGTTGACGTGGAAATCCAAGGCCAGAACAACGCCGTGGTCTACGTAGACGAAAACGACATCTCCTACGTCATCGGCAAGGGCGGCGGTCGAATCGACGACATCGAAAACCGACTGGGAATGAGCATCGACGTTCGCACCCACGAAGAGAAACCGTCGTCGGCTGGCGGCGGTTCGGCACAGGCCGAACCGCGTGGCGACGTCGTGATTCCGGAAATCACCTCGCGGCACGTCATCATCCCGTTGGACGGCCACGCAGGGGAAACCGTCGAAGTGCAGGCTGACGGCGAGTACCTGTTCACCGCGACGGTCGGACGCGGCGGCGACATTCAGGTTTCCCGCGGAAGCGCGATTGCGGAGGAGTTAGAGCGCGCGATCGACCGAGAGCGCCAGATTACGGTCGTGACTGCCTGAGGCGGTGAGAGCGGGAACGGGGAAGAAGGGAAGAAAAGCGAAACGAAATTCAGCTATTCAGCGCACTGGGCGTCGGCGGACTGTTCCGTGTCCGTTTCGGTTGGGAAGTCGATGTCGTAGAGATTCTGTCGGGCGTCGGCAAAGTAGATGTCTTCCGTGACCACGCCGATGTCTTCGAGTCGTTCGAGAGCGTAGCGAACCGTCCGCGCGGACAGCATCGACTCATCGACGATCTGTTTCTGTGTGAGCGACCCCTGATATTCGAGAACCTTGAACACGAGTTTTGCACTCGGTGGCAGGTCATCGATTTGCTCCCGTTCTGTCTGGCTCATCATCGTTACGAATCGAAACACCCCATCGGCATAAAACTATTGAGACACGGTGACATGGGAAACGGCTAGTGGTGACTCATCGAACGCGATTGTGGGAGTTACGTTCCGAGAACGACCCGTGCTAACCGTCCGCCTGCCAACCGCGTGTTGGCGACGCAGTTTTGTGTTACCAATGGGCATGTAAATACACACTCCCGTCTCTATTCGGTTCGCGCGAAATCGTCGTGATTGCTTGGCAAAATAGTCACAACAACAGCAGTGACAGCAAACTAGTCCCAAATGCACAAACAACTCACAGAAGATGCGGAAGCGACGAGTTCAAACGAACACTCATCGCACACCGACCATCAAACACCCACCCCAAAGAGCGCGAACGGAGATACACGCAAACGAACACCTTTTGAGGCCGGGTACCCGATTGCCACACATGGCGACTGAACAGGCAACAGAGCGACGGGCGGCCCATCTACGGAGTATCACCGTCACGGCGCTCGCTTCGCTGGCCGGAATTGCCGCCGGGTTCGCCTCTGCCATGGTGGTAGGGACGAGCGGCCAGGCGGCGACAGATCAGTTAGGGCTGGCCATCATGCTCGGATTCGTCGTGGTACAACTACCACTGCTCCGCGTGATTGGCTACGAACTCAATGGAATCAAAGACCATCTCTTCGTGGCGTTCATGACGTTTTCTCTCTGGTTCATCACGTGGGGAATCCTGCTCACGAATCAGGTGCAGTTGTAAACCATGGCGGAAGACAGCATTGCCGTCGTTGATTTGGAGCGCTGTTCGCCCGACAGGTGCAACTACGAGTGTAAAAACTACTGCCCACCGAACCGAACCGGAAAGGAGTGCATCACGCTCCGCGGCGAGGACACGGAGGAAGGTCAACCCGACCAAATTCACATCAGCGAGGAAATCTGCCTCGGCGAAACGTGTGGTATCTGTGTCGAAAAGTGTCCCTTCGACGCAATCGAGATTATCAACCTACCCCAAGAGCTACAGGACGACCCGACTCACCGCTACGGCGAAAACGCGTTTTCGCTGTACGGCCTGCCGGTTCCACAGGAAGGCCAAGTGACGGGGATCCTCGGCCCGAACGGGAGCGGGAAAACGACCGCGGTGAAAATTTTGGCTGGCGAACTCGCGCCGAACCTCGGCCAGTTCGAAGAGCCACCGGGATGGGACGCGGTGCTCGACCGCTACCGCGGGACGGAACTCCAGAACTACCTCGAAGACGTGCGAGACGGCGACGTGACGGTTGCGCGAAAACCGCAGTACGTCGATAAGATTCCGAACCGATTCGACGGCAGTACGGCCGACCTGCTTTCCCGAACCGACGAGCGTGGGGTTTTGGACGACCTGCTGGAACGCCTCGAAATCGAGCACGTGATGGAACAGGACATCGACAGCCTCTCTGGCGGGGAACTTCAGCGCGTCGCGCTGGTGGCCGCACTCGCTCGTGACGCCGATTTCTACTTCCTCGACGAAATCACGCCGTACCTCGACATCAGCCAGCGCGTCAAAGTCGCGCGCCTGATTCAGGAGATGGCGAACGAGCAGGGACGCTCCATGCTCGTGGTCGAACACGACCTCGCTATTCTCGACTTGGTCGCGGACAATCTTCACGTAGCATACGGTGAACCCGGTGCCTACGGTGTCATCACGACGCCGAAATCGGTGCGCAACGGCATCAACGAGTATCTCGCTGGGTACCTCAATAACGAGAACATGCGGATTCGTCCGAACGCCATCGAGTTCGACGAGCACGCACCGCGAGAGACGACGACCGCGGACGCACTCGTGGAGTATCCCAGCCTCTCGAAATCCTATGGCGAAGGCGAATTCTCGCTCGACGTTGAGAGCGGAACAATTTACGAGAACGAAGTTCTCGGCATCGTCGGCCCGAACGGAATCGGGAAATCGACGTTCGCCAAACTGCTCGCTGGGCGACTGCAACCTGACGAGGGCGACGTTGACCTCAATCTCGAAATCTCCTACAAGCCGCAGTACATCGAAATCGACCAACCGATGCGAGTGGACGTGTTTCTCTCGTCGCTGTCGGACGATTTCGGTTCTTCCTACTGGAACACCGAAATCGCACAACCGCTCCTGCTCGACCGAATCATGGAGCAGAACCTGACCGACCTCTCCGGCGGCGAGCGCCAGCGAGTCGCCATCGCGGCCTGTCTGTCGAAGAGCGCAGACCTCTACCTGCTGGACGAACCCTCGGCGTACCTCGACGTGGAACAGCGCGTCCGGGCGACGCGCGCGATTCGACGCTACGCCGAGATGCAGGACGCAACGGTGTTGGTCATCGACCACGACACGTACATGGTCGACCTTCTCTCCGACCGACTGATGGTGTTCGACGGCGAACCCGCAGAACACGGTCACGCCGGACGCCCGAAGGGAATGCGCGAGGGCATGAACGACTTCCTCGCCAACCTCGACATCACCTTCCGCAGGGACGAGAACGTGGGTCGCCCGCGCATCAACAAGCCCGGTAGTCAACTCGACCGGCGACAGAAAAGCGAAGGCGAGTACTACTACAGCTAATCGGTTGATTTTCAGGCAGTTCGAAGACATCCTCGGAATTCGGCGAGAGAAAAAGTCAATCCCGGAACGGAACCGAACCACCTTTTTTCCGACCCGACAAAACTCCCGAACAGTGATTTCGACGCTCACCGCGTGGCTCTCCCGCTCCGACAACCGCGCGAACCTGTTCGCTCTCCTCGCAGTCGTCCTGTTCGCCACTGCTGGCGTCGGCGCGTTCACCGCACCCGACGAACCCCATCTCACGGAAGACGAAGAGCGTCCCGCGAACAACACGCTCATCGCGCTTCAGGGGTACGACGACGAGGGGCGTGCCATCGAGGTGAATCCCGCGGGCGAAATCGTCTGGGAGTACGACCGAGCACACGACGTGTTCGACGTGGAAGCCCTCGGCCCGAACCGAGTCCAAATCGCCGTCGCCGACGAAATCAGCGATGAGGAATGCCCGGCACAGTTCCGCGACGACGGCCACGAAAACTGCGTTCGCAACTCGCTCAGGATAGTCGAGAAAGACACGAACGAGACGACGTGGGAGTATTCGTGGTTCGACGCGAAACTCCACGCGCACGAACTGCACGACGCAGACCACTACACGGTAAACGGGAAAGACCGCTGGGTACTCGTGGATATGGGCAACGACCGCGTGTTTGCGGTGAACCGCGACAAGGAAATCGTCTGGAAGTGGAACGCGACCGACCGCTACGAACGCCCGGACGAAATGGGGCCGGAAGGCGACTGGACGCACGCAAACGACGTTGACAGGGTCGAAAACGGGGTTTTCCGTGTGAGCATCCGCAACTTCGATACGATAGTCGATTTGCACGTCAACGATTCGGCCGGGGAGCAAAACGACTCGAACCGAGGCGAGCGTAACGCGAATCGAGTCAGTGACTCGATTCGCGTCGAACCCGTGGTCGGGCCGGATTCGTTTTCGGAGCGAGGTGACATCCTCCACGAACAGCACAACCCCGACACGCTCGGCGACACCCTACTCGTGGCGGACAGCGAAAACGACCGCGTGCTGGAAATCGAGGACGGCGAAATCGTCTGGGAGTACGGCGGAAGTGCGGTGTTCGACTGGCCGCGGGACGCAGACCGCCAGCAGAACGGCCACACGCTCGTCACGGATTCGTACAACGACCGCGTCGTGGAAGTGAACGAGAACGGCGAGATAGTCTGGGCAGTCGAAACCGGGTCGCTCCCCTACGAGGCGGACAGACTGCCCGGCGAAGGGAGCGATGGCCCGACAGCAAGCGGAGAAGGAATCCCATCCGAAACCGAGGATGCTTTGGTCGTCCGCGAACGCGGGTCGTGGGCGATTTCGATGGTGAAGTACGTCGCGCCGGAGCGACTGGCGGAACAGGCCTTTTTCGTCCTGTTCGGTCTGCTTGCGCTGGTCGGCACGGGAATCGAGCGGCGACGTTAGCGTTTTTTCACGGTCATCTCGATGGCGTTCGTCGGTTCGAGCGTCGTTCCCATTCGTAAATCGAGGTCGGAAGTGTGGCAGTCGAACTCGATCTGCTGTGCAATCGTCGCCAGCACGAGACGGATTTCGGCGTTGGCAAACCGCATTCCAATACAGTGGCGCGGGCCGCCACCAAATGGGAAGTAGACGTAATCGGGACGGGAGTTCTCAAACTCGGGCGTCCAGCGTTCCGGTCGGAACTGCTCGGCGTCGTCGTACCAGCGGTCGTCCGTGTGAACCACGAACAGCGGGAGCGTCACCGTCGTTCCGGCGGGAACTCTGTAGCCACCGATTTCCACGTCCTCCTTCGTTTGGCGAAAGACGACGTAGGCGGGCGGGTACAGACGGAGTGCTTCCCTGACGACTTTGTCCGTGTATTCCAATTTCTCGATGTCGGCCATCGTGGGCGTTTCTCCGTCCAGCACGGAATCGAGTTCGCGGTTCAGTTTCTCCCGAACGCGCGGATTTTCCGAGAGCAGATACCAGCAGTAGGTGAGTGCGAGGGCAGTCGTTTCGTGTCCCGCGAACAGAAACGTAGCCATCTCGTCGCGGAGCGCCTCGTCCGACATTCCCTCGCCGTGTTCGTCCGTGGCGTGCATGAGAATCGAGAGGAAATCGTCGCCCGGCGGTTCGCCGCGGCGTTTCTCGATAAGGTTCCAGATGGCCTCGTCGAACTGGTCAGTTGCATGCCGAAACCGCCGGTTGGTCGCCGTTGGCACCCAGTCGGGGAGAAACGCATCGACTGAACTTGCGTCGCCCTTGTCGTTGATCGCCTGCACGGCGTCACGAATCGCGGACTGTTGGTTTCGAATGTCGAGGTCGAACAGCGCTTTCGAGAGAATTCGGAGGGTAAGTCGTTTCATCCTCTCGTCTATCCGAATCCTCTCGCCGTCGTCCCACGATTTCGCGGCAGAGGCCGCGAAATCGACCATCGGTTCCGTGTAGGATGCGATTCGCTCGCGGTAGAACGCTGGCTGAATAAGGGTTCGCTGGCGTCGCCAGAACTCGCCTTCACTTGCGAACAGTCCGTTGCCGATGAATCGCTCGCCAGCGTCCTGCACGAACTCGCTCTTGCCGAATTTGGATTCCTCCGTGACCAGTACCTGTTCGACGTGGTCGGGGTGCAAAAGCGTACAAAAATCCTCGCCAGCGACGGAGTACGACACCACATCCCCGTACTCGCCCAGTTCGTCGTAAAATTCGAACGGATCACGCAGAAAGCCGAGCGTGTTTCCGACGACGGGGTACGAGTTCGGGCCCGGCGGAAGCGGGAGGTCGTCCAATCGGTCACTCGCGGTGGCTTCGGACGTGGTCATACACGAACATGGGCGCGTGAGTCGGAAGCCACTTCCCACGAATCCACTAGAGCATTTATAAGCGAAGCCGTATGTTCGCGTATGAAATACGTTCGGCTCACGCTTCGTCATCCGGCCGAGATGCGCAATCCGATGCGGACGTTCATCATGGAACACGAACAGATGGAGCGTGCGGAACTGTTAAACTGGAACCTCTCGCATGAAGACCGCGACTACGTTCTCTTTCGAATCGTCGGCGACGAAGAGGCGTACGAGGATGCAGTTTCGGGGCAACCGTTGATTCTCGATTACGAACTCACGCCGCTTTCCGACGGTTCGTTTTACGCCTACATCGAACACGCGAAACGCGACGTGGACGACGAGTTCAGAACCGCGTTCGAGGGAACGAGCATCCTCGTCGTGCCGCCCATCACCTACACCAGCGACGGCGCGATGCGGATGGAACTTGTTGGGAAGGCAGCGGACATGAACGACGTAATGGAGGGACTCGACACCGACATCGACGTGGTGGTCGAGCAAATCGGCGAGTACGACACGCCGCAGGCGCAACTCTGGTCTAGATTGACGGAGCGCCAGCAAGAGACGTTGGAAATCGCTGTTGCGGTCGGCTACTACGAAGTGCCGCGGGAGTCGGGAGTCGAAGCCATCGCCGAAAAGCTGAACTGTGCCGCAAGTACGGCCTCAACGCACCTTAGAAACGCGGAGTCGAGAATCGTTCGGGAACTGGTTTACAACACCTGACGCTGGCAGGTGCCGCAGAGGTTCTCCTCTTTCACGTCAACTTCGCGGACGGTCGGAGAAAAGTTCATCACACAGCGACTGTTGTCGCAATGTTCGAGTCCCATCGTGTGGCCGATTTCGTGGACGACTTCCTTTCGAACGCGGTCTGAAAACACCTCGTCCGCGGGTTTCGTCGTGATGCCGCCGTCGGAAGAAAAGCCGTCGGAGGCGGGTTGCAGTCGATAGGTAGAGATGACGCTTCCCCGGCCGTCGAGATAGGCGAGTCCGAAAACGTAGTTCCGCCTGCGGTAGAAGAGGTCTTGAGGCGTGATGGCGATGTTTTTCTCCCCCGTGCCGATGCGACTCGCCAGTTCGATGAAATCCTCCGCACGGTGTTGGTTTCGGTTCGGGTCGTGTGACCCAGAGGGAATCTCCTGTCGCTCGTGAACCATCACGTCGCAGTCATAAATCCGCCGCAGTGCCGAAGAGGCCTCCCGTTTGACCCGTCCCGTCACGTCCCCCACGGGGACGATGTCAATCAACATAGCAACCCCTATGGGGGGACGCCCCATAAACATCCCGCCGTGAACCCGGAAACCCGCGACGAAATGGTTGCCCGCCTCGCCGACTATCAGTCCGCCGTCGAAATCGGAATCGGCAATCGTCCGGACGTTGCGGGTGCGCTCGCCGACGCGGGAATCGTCGTTACCGCGACTGACATCCGACCGCGAGAGGTTCCTTCGAACGTCCAGTTCGTGCTGGACGACGTGACGAATCCAGACTCTAGCGTGTACGAAAATTCTGATGTGCTGTACGCGCTGAACATTCCGCCGGAACTCCACCGCCCGGCGCTTGTTGTAGCCAAGAAGTGTGATTCAGTCTTCGTGTTTACCACTTTGGGCGGTGACCAGCCGTCGGTTCCGGTTCGTCGGGAGACGATTTCGGGGGAGACGCTGTTTTGGGCGCGGGAGTGATACTGCGACTATCGCGGAGTTGAGGTGACAATGTTGAACGAGTTGTCGGCGGAAAAAGGCCTGTGGAGGGGTAAAAATCGTGTCCTCGGTGTTTCGCTGAAGCCTGTTTCGGCTTACGCCTCGTAGCCGAGTTCGGTTATCGCTTGGCGAACTCGGTCGTCGGTTCCGGCCTCACCCCGGACGGTGACCTCGCCGGATTGGGCGTCAGAGTCTACGCTACTGACGCCGCGGAGGGCGGTCACCGCGTCTCGAACCATACTTTCACAGCTTTTGCAACTCATGCCGGTGACTTGGACGGTGTACTCTTCCATCTGCATTCGAACAGAGGGCCGCTATTCAGTTAATACCACAATATTGGACAGATTGTTTGACTATTGCTCCGATATGAACAGCACCGAGAATCTGGTGGAAGTCTACGCTTCCGGTTTCCGGGCGACCAGCGTTTCCGCCGCGTGCTGGTGCGGTTCGCCGCCGGAATCGTCGTCGAAGACGAACTCGTCTTCTTCCACGACCTCCCAATCGTCGTAATACTCCCGGAGTTCGCCCGGTTCGTAGAAATATTCGTTGTCGCTCCAGTCGGGCGCGGTTGGGACATCGGGATGGTTCACGAACGCAAAGAGGACGTGAATCCCGCCGTCAGTCGTCGAGGTTTTGAACTGCTCGAACTGCTCGGTTCGGTTCTCCGGGCGGAGATACTGAAGCACGCCACAGGAGTACACCACGTCCATCGCCGGGAAGTCGAGGTCGTTTACGTCCGCTTCCCGCGTTTGGATGACGACGTCGTGTTTTTCCGCGAGTTGTTCGGCCTTTTTCAAACCGTTGTGAATCGGATCGACGGCGAGGACGCCGTAGCCGTGTTCGGCGAGATAGATGGCGTCTCGACCTTCTCCAGCACCGATGTCAACTGCGGCAGGGGCCGTCCGTTCCGGTGCGAACTCCAGTATCGTCTCTGCCAACCCGTTCGGCTCCGTGCCCCAGTAATATTCGTCGTGGCCGTAGAGTTGCTGGAGTTCCTCGTGCTGCATGGACTAACCATCACGCGCGATGACCATAGTCGATTCGGTAGACCCATGGTTCCGGAAACGAAGCCGAGAACATGAATGCGGACGCTGTCGTGCTAGACATCGACGGGGTACTGGTAGACGTGGCAGACTCCTACCGGAGAGCGATTATCGAATCCGTCTCGCACGTCTACGACGACACTATTCCGAAAGCCGACATACAGGCGTTCAAAGACGCCGGTGGGTTCAACAACGACTGGGAACTCACCTACGCCGTGGCACTGTACGTCCTCGCTTCCCGCGAGGAACTCGACCACTCAATCGCGGAGTTCACCGACCAAATCGCGGAGGCAGGCGGTGGACTCGACGCCGCGGAGCAAGTCGTGGCCGACGCTCTGCCGGAAGACGCAAGAACGCGGGTTTTCGAAAACTGGAACCGAGAAGAACTGCATGCGGTGTTCCAGCAACTCTATCTCGGGTCGGAACTGTACGCCGAACTCGAAGGCGGGGAACCGACCCTTGCCACGAGAGGCTACATCAACGACGAACCCGTGCTGGTCGAACCGGAAACGATTGTGACCCTCACGGAAAACTACCCGGTGGGAATCGTGACTGGCAGACCGTCCGCAGAGGCCGACATCGCGCTCTCCCGCGCCGAACTCGACGTGGCGGACGACCACCGCTTTACGATGGACGACTGGGAGCAGGGCAAACCGCACCCACACGCCCTGCTGACGCTCGCGGAGCGATTCGACGCGGAGCGAGTCGTCTTCGTCGGCGACACGCTAGACGACGTTCGAACCGCGACGAATGCGGCGGACGCCGATTCGTCGCGGGAGTATTTCGGAATCGGTGTTTTGACCGGCGGTTTGACCGGGGAAGAAGGGAGGCGAAAATACGAAGAGAACGGTGCGGAGGCGGTCATCGACTCGATTAACGATTTGCCCGAACTGCTCGCGGAACGCTGATTAACGCGAAATAGTAGAGAGGTTATTTTCGGAAGAATGATATTTTCCGGGCAGGATTGGCAGGTATGGTTGCCACAGAACGCGCCGTTTCGGCGCTCAAATACGGGACGGTTCTGGCGTTCGTTTTTGGTGGAATATTCGGACCGCCCGACCCCTTCACGCAGGTGGTTTTTACGCCAATTCTACTCGTTATCTGTGTCCCGCTCGTCTACTTCGTTCTGGAGCGACAGCCCCAACGAAATCAGCACGTCGCGTTCGGTTTCGGCTTGGGACTCGTGATATTCGGTGGCTTGCAGGTGGCGAACCTGCTAACCAGTGGAATCATCGACTTCCGCGTTCGTCTCGCGTGGGTTACCACCATGCTCCCGATTATCGCGTGGGTCGTGTACTTTCGTGAATCGGGCCGTGCGCTCGAAGAAAGCGGTGCCTGAAAGGAGAGCGAAAAACCACAGGCGGGCCATAACAAAGGTTCAAGCGAACGCTTGCAGAACGATGAGTAATCGTACTGCACTGACCGCCCTCCTCGCTACGCTCGTCGTTTCCACGTTCGGTATCGCCACCGCAGTTCCGCCGCCCGGACTGCCCGGTGACACACTTCCAGACACGCCTGCGTCGGAACACGACACCTATTCCGTCCAACAAGGCGACACCTGTGTCGCGGTGAATCCAATTCAGGGCGACGAAAACGTGGTTGCGTTCTACGATTACCGGAATCCCTACACCGAACCGAGCGACTGGTCGTACAGTTCCTTCGCACCCGATTCGCTCACCCGGGAGAACGGAAGTACGATGTTTCTGTACGAAGCCCCGAGCGGGGTGGTCAGCCTCGTCGTGCTCCACGACCAACTGCGAAAGGAGCGAACTGGGGATAAACTCCCGATGAGCGCCGCATCGTTCGGGTTCGACGGCCTACCCGAATCGGGAGCGTGGATACTGATGGACGACACCTACGATGGCCGCGACGACCAGTGGTCGCGCAGCCAAATCGACTGGACGTGGACGGGGTCGCGCGTTGACGGGGCCGTCTTCCGCGGACTGTCCGGCGAGTACGGACTGACTGTCTCCCCGTCGTGGAACGAGGGAGCAACGCTCTACGATTCGAGGTTCGAATCCGAACCAGTCACCTCGTGGGCGTTTCTGTCGGGGGGCGTGAGCAACCCGAACGAAACGCAACTCGACATGGGCCAATCCGTGACCATTCGTCCCGGCGGATGCGGGTCGCCGCCAGCGGCGACCCTCACCGCGAGCGATTCGGTGCAAACGGGCCAGCAAGTGACCTTCGACGCGAGCGAATCGAGCGACCCCGACGGTGATATTTCCGAATATCGCTGGGATTTCGACGGCGACGGTGAGATTGACGAAACGACCACGAAACCGACCGCGACGCACACCTACGAAAGTGTTGGAAAACAGACGGCGAACGTGACGGTCGTGGATAGCGAAAACGTCACCGACAGTGCAACTGTGACGGTGCAGGTGGCGGATTCGTCTCAGGATGGCGAAAACGGTTCGTCGCCCAATGAAGGCCCATCGGGTGAGGGGACACAGAACCAGCAATCCGGAGAATCGAACAGTAGCGAGTCGAACACGCTACCGGGGGCTGATACGCCATTTGGAACCTATGGACTGGGCGTCGTGGCGCTTGCGGCCATTCTGCTCGTGGGCGGAGCGGTAGCCAAGCGATGAGGTGAGAAACGGTTAGCTGGTAGAACACTCCGTGGCAAAAACACGGCGGTGACGAGGCGCTTTTATTCGTGCCCTCCATATCGCCCGCCAATGACGAAAATATTCGTCGTGGACAACCACGGCCAGTTCACCCACCTCGAACACCGCGCGCTTCGGGACATGGGCATCGAAACCGACCTCATCGACAACGACACGCCGCCCGAAGAAATCGACGCCGACGGACTCGTGCTTTCGGGCGGCCCGTCGATGGACGACATCGGAAACTGTGCGGAGTACCTCGACCTCGATATTCCGGTTCTCGGCATCTGCCTCGGCATGCAGGTGATGGCGCACGTCTTGGACGGCGAAGTCGGCGGCGGCGAATACGGCGGCTACGCGGACGTGACGGTCGAAGTGACGGAAGATGACGATCCGCTCATCGGTTCGCTCTCCCCCGAAACACGCGTCTGGGCGAGTCACGCCGACGAGGTGAAGCAAGTTCCGTCCGGTTTCGAACGAACCGGGACGAGCGACGTGTGTGGCATCGAAGCGATGAGCGACACCGACCGCGACCTATACGGCGTCCAGTGGCATCCGGAAGTCGCCCACACCGCGAAGGGCGAGGAAGTGTTCGAAAACTTCCGAGAAATCTGCGAGTAGTATCTTTTAACTCTTCGCGGCGTAGCTTTTCTGCCAATGACAGCGACCCAGAGCGACCTGGCGAGCCTGTCCCGCTACATCTTCCGCGCGCCGCAGTGGTACGCGAGCGTCACGTTCGCTCTGCTTATCGCGGCCCTCGCGGGTATCGGGGCGTTCGACTCCGAATACATCCTTCAGGACGCGTGGGAAGGTATGTTTTTCATCGGGGTTCCGACGGTCGTGGCGAGCGTGCTGACGACGCCGGTTGACCGCCGTCTCGGCGGCCAGTTGACCTACAACCGGTCGTCGCTGCTCGCGCTGGCGTGCGAGGCAATCGTCGTCACGGTGATGACGATTGCCGGAATCTTCGCCGCGTTCACGGGAATCGGCCAGCAGTTTGTCTTCGACGTGCTGCTCGTCAGCCTCGCGGCTATCTTTGCTCTGCGACTGTTCGTCGTGATGGCAGTTTCGCGCACCTCGTTTCTCGTTTCGTCCGTCTCCGCAGGCATTCAGACCGGAACCGCCGCGCTCCTGTTTTTCATCTACAGCGAGACGATTCGCGTCCTCGAAGTCGGCGGCCCGCTCGTGCAGAACGTTCTTGCGCGAGGGAGCCAAGCACCGTCGGAACTGGGCGTCATCGAGCCGCGAGATTTTATCCTGCTTGCCCTCGTCTGCGGCGTGTACGCGCTCGGCGTGTACGTCTTCCTCGTCGTCATCGACCGTCCGTGGCGGCGCAGTCTCGGCGTCAGTGTCCTCGATTTCGTCCGCGGATTCATCGGCCACATCGCGGAGGGCACCCGCGAGTTGGAGGACTTTTTCGAAAAGATGGGACAGAAAGCGGTCGTTCCCGTCACCGTCCTCTCGTTTCGAACCGATGAGGGCGAGAAAGCCCGATTCGTCCTGCCGATGATTCATCCCGGCCCGATGGGTGAAATCGGCGGTGGCAACCTCCCGCGGCGCGTGGCCAGTCAGGCCGACGGCCTCGCGTTCCCGCCGCACGCAACCGCCGGACACGATTTTAACCTCGTCACCGAGCGCGAAGTGGATACCATCCTCAAAACTGCGGAAACAGCGTTCCAGCGAATCGAATACAGCGACACCGCAACCCAGAGCGTTCGTGCGCAAAATGGGGACGCGAAAATCATCGGACAGGGCTTCGGCGACGACGCACTCCTCGCCGCGACCTACTCCCCCGAATTTGCCGACGACGTGGAATACTCGGTCGGCCTCGCTACCGCCGCGGAAGCGCGGTCGAACGGACTGGACGACGTGATGCTCGTGGACGCTCACAACTGCAACAACGGACTCCAAGGCGAAGACCTCGGTCACGTCTATCCCGGGAGCGAACGCTCGTTCCAGATGATTCAGGCCGCAAAGGCAGTCTCGAAAGACCTCGAAAGCGCGGAACGCGGCGCGCCGAAACTCGGCGTCGCGTGGGACGAAACGGAGTGGACGCCAGCCGAGGGAATCGGCCCCCTCGGCATCCGAGTGTCCGTCTTCGAAGTCGAAGGTCAGCGCACGACCTACGTTCTCGTAGACGGGAACAACATGGAACCCGGACTGCGGGACAGAATCGTCTCGGCGGTCGATGCCGACGAAGTCGAGGTGATGACCACCGACACGCATATCGTGAACATGGTCGAATCCTCGAATCAAGTCGGCGGAGCCATCGACCACGACGAACTCATCTCGCTCGTGAATCGACTGGTCGAGGAGGCGACAGCCGACCTCGAACCAGTCGAAGGCGGCATGGCCAGTGAGTACGCCGAAGTGACCGTCTTCGGCAACGACCGCACCGAAACGCTTGCGAGTCACGCGAACGCGGTTATCGCAATGGGCGGCGCGTTGGCGGGGGCGGTCATTCTCGCCGTGATGTCCATCAGCGTCCTCATCTTTTTCCTCGCCTGAACCTGTCCGCCGATTTTACAACCCTGTTTATCGACTCACACGACTAACGTTCTTCTGGTGGGGGAAATGGCAATAGAGACAGTAGACTCGACAGTCGAGACACTCGAATCCGAACTGAACGGCGACCTCATCACGCCGGAAGACGAGGAGAGATACGACGAGGCGCGCCGGGTCTGGAACGGAATGATAAACCGGCGACCCGCGCTGGTCGCTCGGTGCGAGGGCGTCGCCGACGTGCAGGCCGCATTGCGCTACGCCCGCGAACACGACTTGCCAATCGCGGTGCGGGGCGGCGGCCACGGCGCTGCGGGGCGGGCAACCGTGGACGACGGACTAGTTATCGACCTCGAACCGATGCACTGGGTGCAGGTAGACCCCGATTCTCGCCGCACCCGGGTCGGTGCTGGCGCGACGTGGGGCGACGTAGACCGCGAGACACAGCAGTTCGGACTGGCGGTTCCCGGCGGCGTCGTTTCCGTCACCGGCATCGCGGGACTCACACTCGGTGGCGGCATGGGACACGTCCGCCGGAAGTACGGCCTCTCCTGTGACAATCTCGTTTCGGCGGACGTGGTAACCGCCGACGGCGAGTTCATCAGGGCGAGCGAGGACGACCACGAAGACCTGTTCTGGGCGCTCCGCGGCGGCGGCGGCAACTTCGGTATCGTCACCGCATTCGAATACGACTGCCATCCGGTCGGGCCGGAGGTGGCCATGTGTTTCGTCTGGTACGACGGGAAACAGGCAGAGGACGCCCTCACGTTCTTCAGGGAGTACACCGAGGATACGCCGGACGAGGTGAGTCTCCTACCGTTCTACGCGTGGGTGCCGGAACTGGCGGAGTTTCCCGAATCGTCGTGGGGGGACTCGGCCATCGCCTTCCTCGGGTGCTACGCGGGCGACCCGGAGGAAGGCGAGGAGGCACTGCGCCCGGTTCGGGAGTTCGCCGACCCTGTCGTGGATTTCAGCGGTACGATGTTATACGTCGAACTCCAGTCGATGCTGGACGAGGACTACCCGGACGGGCGATACTACTACTGGAAATCGCTCTATCTGGACGAGTTGAACGACGAGGTCATCGACAGCATCGTCGCCTGCTCGGAACGCTGTCCGGTGCCGCTTTCGACCGTAGACGTGTGGCAGGGTGGCGGTGAAATCGCCCGCGTCGATGCCGACGAAACCGCGTTCCCGTACCGGAACGTCCCCTACGGACTCAACTTCGAGGCGAACTGGGACGACCCCAGAGAAACCGACGCCGCGGTGGAGTGGGTGCGAGAAAGCATCGCCGAAAT
Organism: Haladaptatus cibarius D43; assembly: GCF_000710615.1. Classification (NCBI taxonomy): domain Archaea; kingdom Methanobacteriati; phylum Methanobacteriota; class Halobacteria; order Halobacteriales; family Haladaptataceae; genus Haladaptatus; species Haladaptatus cibarius. The sequence goes on from NZ_JDTH01000002.1 coordinate 1,784,899, forward strand.
GCGTGCGCATTCGGAAGCGCGCGGCCAGTACGTCAACTTCCCCGGGCTCGAAGAGGACTCTTCGGAGATCCCGTTCGGCGACCACGCAGAACGACTTGCCGAAGTCAAAGCGAAATACGACCCGGAGGGCGTGTTCCGGGCGCACGGAAATCTGAAAGCGGAGGAGTAGGAACCGACGGGTGATTTCGAACCGAGGTGACACAGCGTGCCACCTCGGAGTCGTTTTTTTTTTCGTCACAATCGTCTCCGCCACGATGAAAACAGCATAAATTCAGACCCGTCCTGAAACCCACCGGAAACCCCCGTTTCCCCCGAACCTATCCAAACCCTGACCGCCCCGGAAACCGTTTGCCCAGATGTGACAGACCAGCGGACGGATGTACGCCCGCTCACAGACCTACTCTCCCCCGATGTCTTCAGAGAGGGTTTTCGGGCCATCATGTTCGGCGTTTCACCGCTCGGTGCGTTCCGGTTCGCCCGTGGAAAGAACCCGGCCATCGGTTGTCCGATGGGTATCGGGTGGGCGGGTCAACCAGTGGGACGCTGTCTCACGGCGCGAGGAAAGCGCGCCGAGTCCGCCGTTTGGCGGTCGTCCCCCGAGCGGGCCAGTGACTGATGGCACGTCACAATTAAATTAAAACGACTAAACGAAGGTAGTGTTTGTCCTTGCTCATTCAAGGACGGGATGAAAAAGGCACGGACGGCGGTTACGCCGATTCCTCGGCGAACAACTCGTCTACCGCCGCTCGGGCCGCCAGCGCCGCATCATTTGCGATTTTCTCCTCGTCCCGTTCCGAGTTCGGGGCGTTGACGTACACGTCAACGTCGAGGACGCCCTCCTCGAACGTGACCGTCACGTCGAAGTCCTTCACTTGGGACTGCTTGATGCGCGAGAAAATCACGTCCTCGGCCGCTTCCGCGGCAGTCTGGACGACTTCTTCGTCGCTGACCATCGCTTACGCGCCGCCAGCGCCGCCGGGGCCGGTCGGGCCGGACGGGCCGCCGCCAGCGCCGCCGAGCATGTTCTGCAGTTCGGTCTGGAGCGATTCGAACTGTTCCTGCACTCGGCTCTCCTGTTTTTCGAGCGTCTCGACGCGGATTTCGAGCGTGTCAACCTTGTCGTCGAGGTTTTCCTGTGCGTCGTCGAAGTTCGTCTTGACGAACAGTTCGCCGACTTCGCGGAACATCGTCGCGTCCTCGTCGATGTCCTCCAGTTCGTCGAGCGCGTTCTGCGCTTCGGTCAGCTCCGTTTCGGCCTGATTCTTCTGGACGGCGACCTGCTGTGCCGTGTCCTGAAGGTCTTGCAGTTGTTCGAGCTTCTCCTGTGCTTCTGGTGGAAGATTACCCTGCATAGTGAGAACGTCGTGGTCGGGACGGAAAAAGCCACTCTTTGCGACTCGTGAGAGGGCACGCGACACACCGATGGATTTTCACCGGAAGGAGGCCGTGAACACCTTCGATTCCGCCTTTCGGAGATGTTCTGCGGCAGTACTGGGTGCACAGTCCAGCGCATCTGCAACGTCCTCGTGGCTCGCTCGTCGCGGCACGTCGTAGTAGCCAAGTTCGACTGCGATTTCCGCGGCCGCTCGCTGGCGCTCGCTCAGCCCTGCGGTGACGGTGCGCTGGAGCGCACCGTCACCGATTCGTTCGACGCGGAGGTCGATTCCGGAGGGTGCGTCGGCCATCGCGTCTTGGAGTTCAGCGGGCGGGCCGACGACCGCAAACGTGGCTCGTCCGTCGTCGTGATATTCGACGGGCGAGATTTGCACCACGCTTTCGCGCGTGAACGCGGCGAACAGCGCGCCATCCACGGCGGTCGTCTCGTTGTAGATGTAGCAGTAGAACTCGTCGTTGGAAAGGCGCGTTATGTCGTATTCGAGTACTTTTTCGATGTCGTCGAGAATCGCGGTAAATCGCCCCATATCTCCTCGAATGTGAAACAAGAGCGTGGCAATGTCTCCGGAAACGTTTCCGTGAAGACCGCGCGCTTGTTCGACGCAGTCCCCGCGAGTCAGAACGTCGTATACCGGATGTATCGTCGTTTGGCCGGAGTCGAGCGAGAGTCGGAGATATTTCATGCCCGATTGTCGAGTTTCAGACCTCTTATAAATCATCCAGAGAACTGCGGCAGAACAGCTATCGCCAATTCTGACAAACAAAGAGACATGAACGTTTTCGTCGCTGGCGCGACCGGCGTCCTTGGACGCCGACTCGTCGGGCACCTCACGGAGCGAAATCACGAGGTCATCGGCCTCACGCGCGATGCGCGAGGCGACGAACTCGTCGCCGAGTGCGGCGGTGAACCTCGCCGTGGCGACATCCTTGACCGCGAATCACTCGCCGAGACAGCGGAAGGCTGTGCCGTGCTCATTCACGCCGCAACTGCGATTCCTACCAGTACGAAACCGGCGGACAGCGAGTGGACGCTGAACGACCGAGTGCGTGCGGAAGGAGCACGAAATCTCGTCTCTGTCGCCGACGAAGTCGGAGCAGACCGCCTGCTTCAACAAAGCATTACGTGGCTCGCTCGCAGACCGAATGGTTCTCCCTTCGCCGAAGAGGCGCCGCCGAACCCGAACCGGGTGACTCGGTCTGCACTCGACGCGGAACGAATCGTCCGACAAGGAGGCGAAGAATACGGCTTCGAAGTTGGCATCCTTCGCTGTGGCTGGTTCTACGCACCAGAAACGGCACACACCCGTCAGATTGGTGCCGAACTACTGTCTGGCAAATTCCCGATTCTCGGTGGTGGCATCCTCGGCAGAAAGGATGCGACGCTCTCGATAGTTCACGTCGAAGACGCCGCACGAGCGTTCGCGGCGGCGGCCGAATCGAGCGCAACCGGACTGTGGCACGTCACCGACAACCGACCGGTGACGCTTTTCGAGTTTCTACGAACCTTCGCTGACCGACTCGACGCTCCCGAACCGCGACGGATTCCGGGATGGCTCGCACGGCCACTCGTCGGCAAATCGTCGGTGCGTCTGCTGACGAACTCGGCCCCGACCTCGAACGCGAAATTCCGCGAAACGTTCGACTGGGAGCCTGCGTATCCGACCTACCGGGAAGGCCTTCAGGATGTAGTCGAAGCGTGGCGCGAAGCGGGGACGCTCGTCAAGCGTCCGGACGGCTACGAATGGCGTGAAAACTGATACTCGTTGGCGTCGGATGTGGCGCGTGCAGAAAGTCGGCTTCGTCACCGACCGAGAGACGGTGAAGACTCGTCGAACCCGGAAACCCGCTCCGCAACCCCCACTAATGTCTGCCACGTATTCATCGCGGCACGGAGCGCCACGAGGTCGTCCGCGGAGACACGAATGACGACACAGTTTTCCTCTCGTTCGACGGTCGTCTGCGAGCGGTCGTCGTCTATTTCGCCGATTTCCTGTTCAATGCTTCTGAAAACCAGCAGTGCACGCTCGTCGGATTCGTACTCGAATTGGAAAAGCGCGTCGTGAGACACGGGCGCTATCGGACGTGTACTTCCTTTATGTCCCTGCTCCGCTCTTTGAGCAAGACGCGGTGGCCACAGTACGGACAGCGGACGCCGCCGTACTCGTCCAGTTCGACGTCTCGCTTACAACGCGAGCATTTGTAGCTCATTCTTCGTCAGCGAGCGCGGCGCGGATGGAACGTTTGACAGTCTCTCCGGCGGGCGTCTCTGGTCGGTAGGTTCCGCCAGCGAACGTGTAGTCACAGCGACCGCACGCCCAGATGCCCGTCCCCTTTCGGTCAACGGAACTGCTTCCGCAGTCCGGGCAGGTGTGGTTCTCGTTCATGTCCGCTTCGATTTCGGAGACGCGTTTGCGGGCGACGCGACCGTATCGCGCGCCGAACCGACCGGCACTGCCGGTTCGTGATTTAGAGTCTTCGGCCATAGTACCGGAGATTTACCCGAGAGGACAGATAAAGCCTTTGAGTCAGACCGGCGGGCGAGCCAGCGCATATCCGATGACCAGCACCGCTCCGAGCAGTCCGAGCACCGTCAGCGGAAACGCCGTAAACTGCCCTGCCATGTATCCACCGCCCGATAGCGTCGGAATCGCTGCGAGCACCGCGTCGTAGCGAGAGGCCATGTAATTACATCTAATTACGGAGCATGAAAAGCGCTGGGGCGGCTACTAAGTGGGGGGCGAGAATGGTAGACTGGATTCAAAATCGATCTACCGAAATCCGGTTTCCGCTAGCGCTTCGTTCAAATCCTCGCGGATTCGCTCGCCGAGTTCCCTGTCCATTGCGGTGGTGACGACGCGATTTTCTTGAACGCTCGACCCATCGCGCAACAGCAGTCGGACGTTTCCGTTTTCGTCCGCGCGAGTAGCTTTGGCGCGGACACCCGAATCCGAACTCGCGCCGCCCGCGCTGATTGGGCCGGGAATGATTTTCTTGACGTGGGGGTGACCCGCGATTTCCCGAATCACGCGCATCCCGTCGCGGTTTCCGATGAGCGTGGTGTGCGACCCGCCGAGTTTGTCCGCGGGAGCGGTTTCCACGACTTCGAGCGAACGCTCACCCCTGCGAGAAAGAACGTCCTCGACTGGATTTTCCTTTCCGACGCGATAGAAATCGTAGTGGAGATGCGCGCGAACAGCGCGAACCACGTCCCGGTCGCCCGCGGCAAATACCTCCTCGGGGCGTTTTCGCTGTACGTCGTCCGCGATTCGTCCCGCGAAGTTTCGGAGTTCGACCACCTCCGCATCGCCGTCTTCTGGCGTCGTGCGCACGTCGGTTTTCCCGACGACTGCATCCTCCCCCAGCATCGTCAGTTCGGCGTGGTCGCGGTCGAGGGAGAGAACCACGGCGTCGGCGTTGTGCGTCCGGCAGACGAGGCAGTAGTCGCCGGGGCGTTCGAGCGGGGACGCACACTGCCGACAGTCCATGTCGTTCCTTGCGAATCGTGGCGTTTAATCTCGGCGTTTCGCAGTCGTGATACAGTGAAATCCGAGGGCAAGAAACATATCTGATTAGAAATGATTTGGAATATGGAGCGTTTCCGTCTCCGGACGATTTCCCTCCTCATTCTCGTCTTTCTCGTGGCGACGCCAACAATAGCGGCACCCCCTCCACAGTCCGTCTGCGAACCGTGTGGAGAGGGATTCAGTGAGGCCGCGACGTGGTACGGCCAGGATACCAACCTCGTAAACGAGACGGCGACGGGCGTCGAACACAGCACCGTCACTGTTCGCGTCTACGAGAACGAAACCGCCATCTGGACGGTGAGAAATCAGCTCATGAGCGAGCGTGCGGTTCGATACTTCCGAAACAACCACGACGCCTTCACCGAAATCACCGAAAGTGCCGAAGGCTACAGCGATATACACTTTTTCTCTGCGAAAATCGTCGGCAGTGACACGGCCGTCCTCCGCTACCGGAGCGACGAGCAGGTCGTCCGAACGCGTGGCGACACCCTCCGATTCGATGGCTTCCGCGAGATAGGGACGAGAAGGATTTCCGACTTAGGTGCCGACGAAATGACCGTTATCGGGCCGTCAGGAACTCACATCACGCGCGCACCGAGCGACGCGACGGTGCGCGGGAACGAACTGGAACTCACCGAATACGACGGCGGGAGGGGCAACGGCCCGTTCGTCACCTTCACGCAGTCCGGCGGCGTGGCCGGAGAATTTTGGAGTTTCGTCTCGGTTTCGGAAACACTCGCTGACAACGTGATTCGAAACCTGCTCCTCAACGTTCTCTTGCCCGCTGTTTCCTTACTGGCGTTTCTCGTGGGATTCGTGTGGCTCAGCGAAAAAACCGTGAAGCGCGACGAGCGGACGGCAAAATGTCTCGCGGGAATCGTCATGGCACTCGGTGTCCTGACGCTTTTCTTCGGATTACTCGGAATCGCGGACGGCGGTAGCTTCGCCTCAGGAATCGTCATCGCAGGCAGTGCGTACACCGTGCTGGCACTCCTGACCTTCGCGGACGTTCGTCCGACGCTCCCCCGCGTTGCAGGTGGCGTCCTCCTCGCGTGGGGAGCAGGCATAGCGATACTGTTTGCCAGCGCCATCGCCGTCGATAGTTACGTCGTGTCGGGACTGCTCGCGCTTGATTACTACGCCGTCAACAACTTCATGTTCGCCGCGTTTTCCAGCCTCTTTCTGCTCTCGATGGCCGTCGTGGGTTATGCGGTCAGCGACCCGCGATACCGGCGGGTTGCAATTGCCCTCCCACCGACGATGCTGGCGGTTTCGCTTGCGATGGCTAGACCGATCACGTACGTCGGAACGTCGCTTTATACCCTCTATTCGCTCCTGTTCGTCGGCGTAATTCTGGTCGCTGTCACCTTCGTCGGGATTCCGGCATTTCTACTCGGCAGGATGATTCCGGCGGAAAAATCGTAGTCACGATGAGTCACTTTACCCCATATCGAGCGGGTCGGATTTCAGAAACTCCCGCAGGAAGACGGTCGCATACGACCCCGAGGGAAGCGAAAATTCGAACGACAGCGGGTCGTGTCCCACAGTGCAGTCGGTTCGAACCAGAATCGCCCGGCGGGTGCCGGTTGAATGAAATTCTCCCGGCGAGTTGAAATCGGTCGGTTCGAGGGCTACGTCGGCAAGAATTTCGCGTTCGATTTCGCCTTGTTCACCCTCCGCGAGTTCGGTTTCCGTGCCGACGAGTGGCGCGGTGACGAACGCTCGACCGCGCTTGCAGTGGCGTTCGATGGTTTTTACGCGGTTTTCGGTTACCTTCTGTTCTCTGCTCATATCCGGCATGAACAGGCCGTCAACCTCCTCGGCGAAACAGACAACGTCGCCAGCGACCGGTTTGTCGAATGGAAGCCCGCGTTCCAGTCGCTCGCTCAGGATTCGGTTGAAGATGTACGACTGGGCCGCGTTCACGAGCAATCGCTGGAGATTCGTCGGGAGCGATTCCAGCGCATCGCGGAAATCCTCCGGTTCGGTACCGCCGTTTTCCACGAGTCGGTGAGCCATCGAGCGTTCGAATCCGAGTCGTCTCGGAAGCGCGTCGAGGACGGCGTCCCAATCAGGTGCGACTTCTTCGACGCGCTTTCGGGCGGTTTGCGTGTCTTCCGGTTCCGTTTCGAACGGATTGCCCACGTAGGCCATCACGGCGTCTTCCCACTCGCCGCGAACGATGTGTAGGCCGACTTCGTGCGTGATGGGCCGCAAACTGCCGAACCGTTGCTGACCGAAGAAGTTCGGCACCGCGACGCCGTCGGCGGAACCTGCGAAATTTTCGAGTTCATCCGCGATTGTGTCTGCGTTTTCCGGACGTTCGGGGTCGGAGACGACGATTTCGAACTCGTTGCCCGCGAGATCACCGAACTGGAGTGCTCGCCCTGCTCGTCCGAGCGGTTCGATTTCGGCGTTTCGAATCTCGGGCACGTTTTCCGGATTTACTTTTCGGAGGCTGAACAGTTGGGTCGTGACGGCGTACTTGTCCTTCGTTCCGGCCCACGAGACGCGCTCCCTGCTGATTGCCAACTCGCTGGACAAGCGCTTGGCGAAGTCGTTCGTGTCCCACCCGCGCAGTGTGGCCCGAACGACGAGGTGTGGATACGAACCGGGGTCTGCGCCGAGCGGTTCGACCTCGAACTGCTCGATTTCCCGAACGCGAAAATCCTCGTCGGTGTCGCGGAGGTGACCGCCCACTCCCGCGGTGTCACTGACGTAATACTCCATACCGACCGCAGTTTCGATGGGGTGTGCCTCGCGCATTCGTCCGGAGAATGAACCGGACGGGACTAAAGTTCCGCGAGTTCGAGGTAGCCCTGTGCGCCGCCGATTGCGTCGCCGGGCTCGACGATTCCTGCCGAAGAATCGTATGAAACCAAGCCGACATCTTCCAACTTCGGCAGATGGACGTGATACAGAAGAATCTCGATTTCGTCCGTCATCTCCGAGGATAGGTCGGTATCCGCCGTCCCTTCTTCCGCGGCGGCAATGTACTCCGCAAGGTCGTCGATTTTCACTGGCGGTAGTGACTCCGAGAGGTACGAGAGGACGAATCGCCGGTGAGAACTCTCCAGCACGTCGAAGAGCGTTTCGACCGACAAGTTCACCTCGTCATCCGGGTGTCGCTCTTTCATGTCTACTGTTGCCTGTCTCTCGCTCATCGATTGTGTAGTGGAACGTCGTAACCAAATACTGTGTACCTACGTGCGTTGGTAGTGCAGGCAAACGGGGAAGAGCGTCTTCTCACTCCCTGTTATCGGTGAAAAACGTAGACGCGAGTTTTCCCTCCGCTTTTCGCAAATGCTGATGAAGCGTCGCGGGCGCGATTCCCATCGTGTCCGCGATATCCTCGGCCGTGCTTTTGCGCGGCCAGTCGTAGTAACCAGCGAGATAGGCGGCGCGGAAGGCGGCCCGTTGGCGGGACGTGAGGTCGGACGCGAACGATTGGCGAAAATCGCTTCGTGTCTCGACCGGCCTATCGACTTCGCGTTTTGCGCTGAGTTCTACGTCGGGATGTGACGACCGAACAGAGTCCAACAGCGTTCGAATGTCCGCGTCCGGTGACACCTCCACGACGAGGTGTTTCTGGCCGTGTTCGGCTCTGGCGGTTCGAACCTTCGCACCGATTTCGACGACCAAATTCACCAGCGAGTCCGAGACGGTCAACACCAGCAACCCCGCGTCAGAATGGGAGGAGACGACGCGCGACTCGTCCACGGCAGACAGCGTTTCTGCAACGTCCGTAACTTGTTCCGGCGTGACTCCCTCGGTACGTAAATAGTAGAGGAACTTTCCACCGGACAGTGGGACAGTTCCTTCGAGCACGAGCACTCCGCCAGTTTGGCGTGAAAGGGAAACAAGCACGGCGTCCTCGTCCGCTACGTCGAACTCCAGTTCGACGATTGAGCCAGCGGTCAGGAGTTTCTTGCTTTCGGTCGCGTTGATGGCGAAGCCCACGAGTTTTCCGAGGGCTTTGAATCCGTCCGCTTCGCGCTCGCTGAAGGCATCGGTGCGGTTCGCATAGACGACGAGAACACCGTACGTCGTCGGGCCGTGGGAGAGCGGAACCGTGATTCCCGAATGAATCCCTCGCTCGGTTCCTTCGTTCCTGAGTTCCGCTGTGAGAGCGGGTTCCTCGGAGATGTCACGAACGACGACGCTCTCACCGGTTCGATAGACGGTTTCCGCGGGGCGCTCCCACTCGTCGTTCACCTGCTCACTTACCACTTCGTGGTATCCCTCGTCGTCGCCAGCGGTCGCTCGCGGGACGATGGCATTCTCGACAACGTCGTAGTCGCCAACCCACGCGAACCGATAGAGGTCGGAATCGACTAACTGGTCACAGACGGTTTGTTCGACTTCCTCGCGTACCGCCGCCGAGACGAGTGCGTGAATGACCTCTCGAACGAGTTCGTTGATCCGGTTGAACGTCTCCAGTTCGTCGCGCTGTCGGCGGAGTTCACGCTCGCGCTCACGGCGCTTGGAGAGGTTTCTACCGGTTCCGACGAATCCGCGAACGGTGCCATCCCCGTCGGTAACCCGCCGTGCGTTAAATTCGAACGGAATTTTTTTGCCGTCCTTCGTCAACAGTGCGGACTGTCGTGTTTCGGTTTGGTTGTCTGCAAGAACGGCGTCGATAGCCGCAAATATCGTTTCTTGGTCTTCTTCTGGGATGAAATCTTCTGGAGTCATCCCCTCGATTTCCGAATCGTCGTAGCCCGTGAGCGCCGTCAAACGATCGTTCCATTGTACGAGTGACCCATCGTCATCGAAGGCGTAGAATACATCCGGGAGCGCGTCGAGAACTGCCCGAACAGTTCGTTCGTCCATTACCGTCCTCATGAGTCAATCGCTAACACGGTGCGTAGCGTATCGGGAGAATCGGTCGCCGAGTCGCTAAAGTGTTTCTAAATTGGTAATTTTTCGGTAGGTATAATTTTTAGTACAAAGAGAGATCGCCGGTAACCCGGTCAACGAGGTCGTCGTCCGCCGGGCCGACTGCGAGCGTCGTCACGGTTCCGGGGTCAAGTTGGGTGTGGCCTGCATCGCGGATGATGGCATGGGGAAGTCCCTCTGCGCGCGCTTTTTCCGCGAGTTGGAAGATTTCTTTTTCACCACTGGCCTTTACAACGACTTTCTTCTGGCCGCTTCCCTTCCATCGTTTTCGTGCTTTGCGTCCCGTATCCTCGTATGCGGAAAGTGACGCGTGTGCAACCTGTGCCGCGAGCTTGCCGCGACCCATCCCGATGTCAGTTCGCGCGACGATGGTCTGTTTCATGAGCAGTGGTGGAAGTGGTGGAGTAAAACGCTGGCTACTCGATTTGGAAGCTGTTATGTAACTAAAATTAACATTTCGGACATGATTCGAGACGTGCTCCGGAACCCTGACCGATTTTTCCGTGAGCGAACGCCGAAACTGCCGTTTCCGCAGACATTCACGATCGTGTTCTTCGTCGCCATCAGTACGTCTGCCGCAGTTGGTATCATGGGTAGGTGGCTTAGCCAAGCGATCACAACCGCTTCCGAAGGCGACGGCAGCAGCAGGTTCCGTCGCCTTCCTTTCTTCTATCTGACCATTCTCGGTAGCGCCTGACGACCGAATCTTCTTTACTCACCCCCGCCCGTTCTACCGACATGATACTCTCCGATGTCGATATTCGCAGCCGTTTGGAATCGGGGTCGCTAGTCGTCGAACCGATAGACGAACCCGACCTGCAGATACAACCGGCGAGCATCGACCTCCGCCTCGGAAAGGAGTTCCTCGAATTTCAGCGCACGAACATTCCCTGCATCCATCCGGACAGCGAGGACGAAGTCGATAGCTACGTGGACAAAACAATCGTGGAGGACGGCGACGAGTTCATCCTCCACCCCGGCGACTTCGTCCTCGGGACGACGAAAGAGCGGGTCGAGATTCCGGCCGACTTGCTGGCCCACGTCGAAGGGAGATCGTCGCTCGGCCGACTCGCGGTGGTCGTCCACGCGACTGCGGGCGTCGTTGACCCCGGCTATCGCGGCCAAATCACGCTCGAACTGTCGAATCTCGGCACGGCACCCGTCGCGCTGAAACCCGACACGCGAATCTCACAGCTCATTTTCACGGAGCTCAAAAATTCGGCGGAGCGACCATACGGGTCGGAACGCGGGTCGAAATATCAAGACCAAGACGGGCCACAGGCCTCCCGAATCGGTAGCGACCACGAGTTCGGCGGGGAGCAGAATTTCGGGGGAGAGTCGCGGGGAGACGACTCATGAAGTTCGCCGAGGAAATCGTGGTCGAAGAGTTTCTCCCCACGTTTCGTTCGATGCTCGCCGAAGATCTCCGCGAGCGCGGATTGACACAGAGCGAGGTAGCCGACGCGCTCGGCATCAGTCAGAGTGCGGTGTCGAAATACGCCCACGGAGAGGTTGCACAGAACGACCGTATTCGTGACGACGAGCGCGTGAGTCGTCTCGTGGACGAAATCGGCGAGGGGTTGGCGACGGGAAGCATGAGTCAGGTGCAGGCCCTCGTGGAAGTCGAAGTCCTCATCCGGCGACTGGAAGACCACGACCTCATCGCGCAGTTGCACGAGGAATCGATGCCGAAACTGAAAGGTCACGGCGGCGACTTCAACATCCACGACCCGGAAGACGAACTTCGGGCGACGGAGCGCGTTCTCACCTCGATGCGCCGGGCGATTCGCATCGTAGAACAGACGAGCGGCTTTTCGTCGCTCATTCCCGCCGTCGGGTCGAACCTCTGTGAGTGTCTCCCCGACGCGGATGCGATTGACGACGTTGCCGGGATTCCGGGCAGAATTTTCGACGTGAAAGGCCGCGCGACGATTCCGGCCGAACCCGAGTTCGGCGTCAGCGAACACGTCGCCTCCATCCTGCTTTCGGCGCGCGAAAACGGCGCTAGCGCCCGCGCAGCACTCAATATTCGGTACGACCCCGACGTCATCAGCAGATTGGATGAACTGGGCTACGAAACCGCGGAGTTCGATGCAACATACGAGAATCTCGGCGAAACGCTGGGAGACGCGCTCGCGGAGAATCCCGATGCGACGATTCTGTACCACACCGGAAGCTACGGCATCGAACCGATTACGTACATTCTCGGCGAGACTGCCGAAGAAACGGCGGAAATAGCGCGGAAAATCGTCTGAGTTCCGTGTTGTCCGTCTCGTGAATCGAGTCCCCCGACTCGATTCGACTTAATTCAACTCGTCACAACTCGATTCGACTCGACTACACCGGCACTCGCTGCCCGCGTTTCACTTCCCGAACGATGTCGTGGGGAAGCATGTCGTCGCGCTCATTTCGAAGGTCGGAAACCGCCTCGGCAAGCGCCACGAGCGCAGAAACGGCTTGGGTTTTCGTGTCGGCTTGCCCAACCGGTCGAATCGTGGTGTATCGGTTGCCGATGCTGTCCTCCATTTCGAGTTCCCACTCGTCCGCACTCGTCGCACGAACCGCCTTCACTGCGATATCTCCGTTCTGATGCCGGAGTTCGATTTCGTCGCCACGGATTGGCGACTGCTCCCATCCGGCAGGAATATCACTAGTCTTAGGCAGTGGTTGCATGCTGTATTGTTTCTGTATCGTTCTCATTTCGTTTAGTTCTTGCCTACTCACGCAGGTAGTTTATGTTGTCCAACGGAACTGGCACACACAAAGTATATACCAGTCCGGTCTTACTGTTCAGTTACCTCGGGTAGGGGTACACGAGGTTATTTTTTAGACACAGACAGCGTAGCTATGGGTCTGTGAACCGATCCCCGTGTCCTCGTTGTTCTCGTCAGATACTTCGAACACGGGGTATGTATTTTCGTCGTTTCCGTTTGAACTGATGAGACGGTACTCGCCCTGACGACGCGTTTTTCACCGTCTCCGAGCGGTCTGATATATAATATAATAATGGAAATTTTTATGGTATGTATTGAATACTCTGGCCGTTTTAGCGTGGTTTTGGCAGGAGCCTGTTGACTCGATACCACCGTAAATACCGAGTTCGAACGGTCGTTCGTTAAATTTCCAAGCAATCTCGTCCACAAGATATAATGCCACCGTGCATATCCAGCCCCGTCTCTTTTATCGAAACCGGTCGTATCTGCATTCATGTCCCAGAGCAGAACCACCGCTGCCCAGCAGTTCTACGGGCGGTGGGCGCGGCTCTATGACTTCCTCGCGTCGGCGACGCCCGGATTCTCCCAGTTACGTGGTCGGGTCGCCGACCAACTCGGCCTCGAACCCGGCGATACGGTCGTCGAAATGGGCTGTGGTACGGGGGCGAACTTTCCCCATCTTCGGGAGCGCGTCGGTTCGGACGGAACCGTCGTCGGCGTCGATTTTACCCGCGGAATGCTCGAACAAGCTCGATGGCGGGTCGAACGCGAAGGCTGGGACAACGTCCACCTCGTGCAGGCCGACGCCGCCACGTTCGAACTCCGCGAGGAGGTTGACGCCGTCCTCGCCACGTTCGTCGTGGGGATGCTGGACGACCCCTACACCACCGTCGATTACTGGCTGGACGGCATCAGTCCGGGCGGTGGGCTCGCACTGCTCGACGCAGGCCAAAGCACGCATCCGTACTCGTGGGCCGTCAATCAGGCCTTCCGCGGATTGGTCGTCGCTTCGACTCCCGGCAGGGGGAAGAACTTCGAAGAACCGCCGTGGAACGTGCTTGACGACCGAGTCGCGGAAGCGCGGCGGGCGCTGTCGGAGCGCGCAGTCGAGACGAACGACAGCGAACACGCGCTGGGTGTGGTTCGGATTACCGGCGGGCGATTGCCAGTGTGAAAATAGGCGAAGGTGTGGTTTTTCAGGTTTTCAGTCGTCCGCAGTCAACGAACTCCCTTCCATTTCTACAGTCCCACCGACATCCAACTCGTCCAACGCAACCTGTGCGGCGCGTTTACCGGACAGAAGCATCGCGCCGAACGTTGGCCCCATTCGGGTCAGACCGTAGGTCGTCGCGGTTGCGAGGCCAGTCGCAACGAGGCCGTCGTGGACTTTCCCGGCGTGTTCGACCACTTCGTCCTCACTCTTTGCGACCCACATGGAATCGTGGCCGGGTGAGTCGTGGCCGGGTGCGCCGTACTCTCCTTCCTCGGTTTTGTCCATCCCGGTGTTGTACTCCTTTGCGTGGGAAAGTCCCGGGGCATCCAGCACGCCGCGCTCTTGGAGTTTCGAGACGACGACTGCGTCGTGGCCCGTGGCGTCGATAACGAGGTCGGATTCGACTGCAATTGGGTCAACACAGGTGAGTTCGCGCGGGAGGGCGTGAACCGGCGTCCAGTTCATCACCACGCCGCCGACGCGGTGGCCCTCGCGGACGACCACGTCGGTGAACTCGGTCATGTTCTGCATCTTCGCGCCCGCGGCGCAGGCCGATTCGATGAGGGCGGAACAGGCGTGCGGCCCGTTTGCGACGTACAGTCCCTCCGCCTCGTCCGACTCCTCGTAGGGGACACCCAGTTCGTCCAAAACGGCCTGTGACGGGTCACGAACCGTGACCTTGTTCATCAGGAATCCGCCGAGCCAAAAGCCGCCGCCGAGGTAGTTGTTCTTTTCTACGACCATCGTCTGCACTCCGCGTTCCGCGAGTTCCTTTGCGGCGACCAGTCCGGACGGGCCGCCGCCGACGATGATGACCTCGCTTTCGGAAAACTCGGTGAACTCGTCGCTCCACGCCGTGCCGATTGCTCGCGTTACTTCCGCCTCGCTAACGTCCGCGAATCCGTCGAAGTCGTGCATACCACCTAGTGATATTACTAGGTTGTTGAAAACCGTTTCCCTCTGTTGGTGGTACGAAGATGGCGAACGAAACGTGGCCACTCGTCAATCGAAATGTTATTTATGCAATCGTTCACAGGCTACGAATCCAATGGAACCACTGGCACTCGACAAACTGCCACAGCAGTCGGAGTGGTCGGGCTACCTTCTCGATACAGACCGCGACCCACCGGGAGATTTCGACGCCTACACCGACCCGGCGGTGTACGACGACATCTACGGCCATGTGCTGAACCACTATCGTGAAACGAATCTCGACCGCGAAGGCTTCGCGGTCGAAACTCGCTCTCGCGGGCGCGAGGAACCGGATGTCATTTCGGTCGAAAAAGAACTGTTTCTCTCCAGTTCGAATGAACTCCATTCGCGCGAAAAAGACGTCGTGCGCAAGGCGCTCAGACCGGTTTTGGAGGGCGGCGAAACCGTCCTCGCGCTCGGCTGTGGGTGGGGGAAAAACCTCGGCATCATCGCGGATGGATTTCCCGACGTAACAGTCGTCGGCGGCGAAATCACCGAGAAGGGTGTCGAAATTTCGCGCGAACTACACGCGGAGGACGATCGGATTTCTGCCGAATAGTTCGACTTCCACGACGAGTGGCGTATTTTTGATGAACACGAGGACGTAGTCGTGTTCACTCGTGGTGCCCTAACGACACTGAACAAAGTCGAATCGGTCGTTGACCGATTAGTCTCCCGAGCAAATGCGGGAACAATCGCGGCAGGTGTCCACCTCGAACAGACAGGGCCACACCCGACAGATACCGTTCTCGGACTACTCCGACGGCGATACGCCGATATTCGCGGGTACGACACCGACCTACTGCCAATTCTCCGGGAACATCCCGATATTTCTGTGACACACACCGACTACGACGTTCTCGGCGCGAATCCGCTCCATCCGCAAACCGCAATCAGGTGGCGTCCTGCGTAGTTTGTTCAAAAAAACAGTTCTCAGTCGTACTGCGGCACCCGACCCGACGAATCGCTACCCTCCACGAACGGGAGCGTCACCAGTTCCGCCGAAACGTCTTCTCCGTCGATGCGAACTGATAGGTCGGCGTCTGTTCCCACGGCGTAATTTACGAGCGCCATCGCGATGGGTTCCTCGCAGGACGGACTGTCGATTGCGCGGGTGACTTCGCCGACGACTTCGTCGCCGTCGAAGACCGCCGCGCCCTGTTCGGGCACCGATTCGGGAACCAGTCCGGCGAGTTTGCGACTCGGTTGGCCACGGTTTTCGACGCGCGAGACGACTTCCTGTCCGACGAAACAGCCTTTCTCGAAGTCGAGCGCGTTCCGAATACCGAGAACGTTCGGAATTTCTCCCTCCAGTTCGAACTCGAACAGTGGTGTACCAGCCTCCAACGTCAGCGATTCCCACGTCTTCCTGCCGAACGGCGCGGCATTCATCCCGTGCGTAATCAGTGCGTCGAAGACGAGTTCGACGTTCGGGCGCGGACGACCGATTTCGTCCTCGGTTTCGCCCGTCGTACAGACGACTTCGTATCCTTCTTCGCCGGTCGGTGCATCAGTTCGGATGACCGTGACGCCCACGTCGGCCATCTTCCCGCGAACGAAGGTTAGCTGTTCGTCGGGCGTGCTCACGTTGTTCAACACGCTGGCGACCTTCTCGGTGGCGTGCGGGCCGTGGACGCCGAAGACGGCGAACTGGTCGGTCGCAACTGTAATCTCCACGTCCTGAATAAACACCTTCTCGCGCCACTCTTCGGCCAATGGAGTCGCCTTGCCGGGCGGCGTGAAAAGGAGGAGTTTGTCGTCCGTCGTGTAGACGTACATGTCCATCTCGATTTTGCCCTGCGGGTCGAGGAGCAGGGCGTAGGTTCCCTCACCGTCTTCCGTCGGAATCCGGTTCGAAACGACGTTATCGACGTACTCGATTCGGTCGTCGCCCGTGATGACCAGAACACCGTATGGCATTTCCGTGAGTCCGACGCCGTTTCTGACGGCGCGGTGCGTGCGCTCCGGTCGTCCGTAATCGCGGGGAACCCGTCGGTTGCCGACAGAGCAGAACGTCGCCCCGTGGTCGGCGTGCAGGTCTTCTACGTGCATGGTCGTAGTCGTCGCCGTGGCCGGGTAAAAACGTCGGATGTGTTCGGATTAGAGCGGTAATCGGTCAATGATGCGGTCAACGATTGTCGGTTCGTCGCTTTCTTCCTCCGGGTCGGGAATGACGCGCTCGTCGGGTTTGATGAGGGTTCTTCCGTCTTCTTTCTCGGCGTCGATGAGGCCGTCCTCTTTGAGGTTGCCCAGCGCGTCCTCCAAATCGTCAATATCGACATCAACCTGCGTCCGAAGTTCGAACACCGTCATCCCCTCCTCGTGCCGGTCTACGAGGGCGTCGAGTACCCGGACTTCGATGTCCGTGCGGCGTCGATACTCCCGCTTGGCCTTCATATCTGTCTCTATGTCACCCCGGGTTTTAGCCTTACCTGCGATTCGAGTTGTTGACTGAACTGATTCGCTATTTCTCCCCAATCTCCGCACTCGCATCCCGAAACAGTCCGTCCAAAATCTCGGGCGTCGTCGGATGATACGCCCGGTCTGGAATCTCTCGCACATCCATTTCCTGCTCCACGACCACCTGCATCGTCTTCGCCATCACGTCGGCGTGGTAATGTAGCCCCTGATAGCCCAGAACCGTGCCGTCGTCAGCGTCCACGACGAGTTTTGCGAGTCCTTCCGTGGCCTGTTTCGTTTTGAACACGCCGTCGTCGCTGGCCTGCCGTGAGACTGCGACGTAGTTGCGGCCTTGCGCTTTCGCCGCTTCTTCCGAGAAGCCGACGCGAGCGAACGGATACACGCCAGTTGCCGAGAAGATGACGTGGTGGTGAACGTTTTCGTAGGGTTCGAGACTCTCTCCGCGAGCGTGCGCGAGGATGTTTTCGGCGGCTTTGAATCCCTGTTCTTTGGCGACGTGTAAAATCGGTTCTTTACCGTTTACGTCCCCGACGACGAATGTTCGGGGGTCGTCGCGGGACTGCATGGTGTCTTCAACCCACCTCGATTCGGGTTCGAGACTCGTATTCTCCAGTCCGAGTCGGCCGAGATTGGGCTGGCGGCCGGTGAACAAAAATAGTTCGTCGGCCCCAATGGCGCGCTCGTCGCCGTCCTGTTCGACGTGGAGCCGAATTCCGTTTTCCGTGGGTTCGACGCTCTTCTCGTCCGTGTCGGTCAGAATTTCGACGCCGAAATGGTCGCGGTAGATGTCGAGCAGTTCGTCGCCGAACGCCGGGTCGGCCTCGTCCAGCGGTCGCTCGTCGTGCTCGATGACGGTGATGTCCATCCCCGCCGCCTCGGTGAGGTAGGGCACGAGTTCCAATCCGACGTAGCCGAATCCCATTACGACGCCCGAGTCGGGGAACTGAGTCGTATCCAGCACGTCCGCGCTGGTCATGAAATCCACGTCCTCGATCCCGGGCAAGTCGGGAACGTTCACGACCGACCCGGTGGCGATGACGACGTAGTCCGCCTCGATTTTTTCGTTTCCGATTCGAATCGTGTGGTCGTCCACGAAGCGGGCGGAATCGTGGTAGAATTCGACGTTCTCACGTTCCGCGAGGTCGCGCACCGCGGCCCGGCGGTGTTCCGCAAAACTGTAGATGTGTTCGTTTTTCGTGTTCACGACTGACTGCAAATTCACCTCCGGCGTCCTCGACAGTCGCGGGTCGTGCCGAGCGTGGAACTTGTGCGCCGAGGCCGACAGCACTTCCTTGGAGGGCATGCACCCGCGGAGGATGCACAGGCCACCGCCGGGTTCGCCGTCGTCTACGAGGGTAAGTTCAACCCCCGGTTCGTCCGCGAGTTCGTCGGCGACTGCGACCCCCGCGCTTCCATACGCTCCGATTATTGCGACCTGAATGGTCATATGGGTGTGACAAGGTGTGCTGGGACATTATCGTTTGAGGTGTCGGTTCAGATGGCGGGTAGATTGGTTCGTTGAAGTGGGAGCAGAAGAGTTTGTCGAGGTTTGGTACCGAGGAGTTTTGGAGATTTGATGTGAGGAGTTTTGGAGATTTGGTGCTAGGTAATCACGACTCCACTGAAAACCGCCACAGCACCGCAACTACGGGCCACACACCTCCCCAACCGACTGCGCTTCTCAGTCGCTTCGCTCCCTGCGATGCTCATCCCTCGCAGGGAGCGAAGCGAGGAACGCAGTCGGTTGGGGAAGCGTGTAGACGGATGCGGTGGCGGTGCGGTCTGATTGGAATCGTGATTTCTGTATCACAATCCAACCCGGTTTTTGTCTACTGACATAAGAACGAATCAAACAGCAGACTCAGAAAAACGATCGAAAATTTCAGCTTGTGAGCGCTATCGTGAAATTTCGCTCACATCGGATCCAACGACCCGTTCGACCTCCTCTCGCGTCACCACGGCCACGTCGCCGGGAATCGTGCGTTTGAGCGCCGCAGTCGCGGAACCGTATTCGAGTGCCGTTTGCACGTCTTCCCCGTCCAGTCGGCAGGCGAGGAACGCGCCAACGAAAGCGTCCCCGGTGCCAATCGGGTCAACCGTCTCGGTGTCGAAGGCCGACTGCTCGAAAACCTCGCCGTCGTGAAACGCCAGCGCGCCCGCAGAACCGCGGGTGACGACGACCGTTTCGAAGTCCCAGTCGGCGGCGAGTCCGCGGGCGATTTCCTCGGCGTCGCCGGAGCGTCCGAGCACGTCGCGGGCGTCGCGCGCCGCCGTCACGAGCAGGTCGATTGCCGGGAAGAGGTCGGTCAGGCTCTCGCGAGCCTCGACAGGCGACCAGAGCTTCGAGCGATAGTTCACGTCGAAAGCGGTCGTCGTTCCGGTGGCTTGTGTGTCCTGAAGCACCTCGCGAGTGGTCGATTCGAGGGTCGAAGAGAGGGCGGGCGTGATGCCGGAGGTGTAGAAAATTTTCGCGTCTCGAATCGAACCCAACGGGAGGTCGTCGAGTTTGGTCGTGGTTACCGCGGCGTCGGCCCGGTCGTAGATGACGTTGGTTCCGCGCGGGTCGGTGCCGTGTTCGAGATAGTAGGTTCCCTGTCGTCCCTCGTCAGTCCACGCGATGTCGGTGTCGATGCCGTACTGCCGGAGTCCGGCGACGACCCGCCGACCGAGGGGAGAGTCCGGGAGTTTCGATGTCCACATCGTTTCCGCACCGAGGCGATTTGCCGCGATGGCGACGTTGCTTTCCGCGCCCGCGGCCCGGAGTTCGAGGGTCGAAGTACTCTCGATTCGCTCACTGTTCGGTGGTGAGAGGCGCAGCATCGTCTCGCCAAACGTCACGAGGTCGGTCATATGCGCGACATTGTCCGCGGAACGCATAGTTCGCCCGGTAGGATGTGCTGGTGGAGGAGTGAAGACGGTAATAGAGAGGAGATAGCAGGTAACGGAGTGTAACTAGCAGACAACGGAGAGAAAGCAGTAGACGAAAAATTGTCGGTGAAAATCCGAATCGACGCAAAGTATAATGTTTGTTAGCTAACTACATACGAGCGGCGAAGAGGGGAATGACGAAGCGAGAACCAAAACGACCACGAAATCAGAAATTTGATGCATTCGAGAGCGACCTCTGTGACGCCCTTTCCGACGTGTTCTATGCAATCGATAGTGAGTTTCGACTCCGGCGGTGGAACGACCGCCTGTCAGAACGAACCGGCTACAGCGACGACGAACTTGCCGAGATGAGTCCGCTGGCGCTCGTCCCCGAGGACGAGCGCCCGGTGTTAGAGAAAGCAACGCGGAAAGTGTTGGAACAGGGAGTCACCCAAACCGTCGAATCGCATCTGTTGACCGAGGACGGCCAGCGGATTCCACACGAGTTCAACGGGTCACCCATCACGGACGAGAGCGGAACCGTCGTCGGACTCGCGGGAACGGCCCGAAACATCGCGGAGCGAAAACGACGCGAAAACGAACGCAAGCAGTACGAAACCCTGTTCGAGACGATAAACGACGGCGTGTTCGTCCTCGATGCAGACCTCCGATACACCGCCGTCAACGACGCATTCGCGGCGATGGCCGGGTACGACCGAGACCAGTTGCTCGGCCTGCATGCCTCGGTGCTGAGCACCGAGGAAGATTTCAAGCGAGGCGAACAGTTGGCGGTCGAAATCACGAGCGGCAAGCAAGACGTTGCGGCGTTGGACTCCGAACTCGTCAGAAAAGACGGGGCACTGCTCCCAGTCGAAACGCGGTTTGCCCTTCTCCAAGCCGACGATGCCGAAACCGTCGTCGGCGTCGTCCGCGACGTGAGCAAGCGAAAGCGCCGCGAGCGAACGCTCCGCAAGCACCGTGACGAACTGGAGACACTGAACCACATCAACGTCGTCATCCGCGAACTCGTCTGGGCACTCGTTTCGGCAGCGACACGCGAAGAAGTCGAACGAACAGTGTGCGACTATCTCGCCGACTCGGATCTCTATCGGTTCGCGTGGATTGGCGAACGAGACAGAGATACCGGCGGTGTCGCCGTCAGAACGGAAGCCGGGATCGACGACGGTGCGCGGGAACTGTTCGAAGCGGCGAATAGCAAAAACGACTGGGAACGCCCGGCCAGCGAAGTCCTCCACACCGGGGAGTTAACCGTCATCAACGACATCGAATCCGACGAGCGATTTCCGGCGTCGGTACGGCGAACCATCACCGATAGCGCGGTTCGCTCCGGAATCGCGCTCCCCCTCTCGCACGGCCAGACGGTTTACGGCGTCCTCGCCGTCTACGCCACCCGAACCGACGCCTTCAGCGAGCGCGAGGCAGTCGGATTCGAAGCCCTCGGTGAACTCGTGGGGTTCGTCATCGACGCCGTAGAAAGCAAACGATTGCTCTTCGCGGACAGGGTGGTCGAACTGGAGTTCCGCGTCACCGACGAACGGTCATTTTTCGTCTCCCTGTCGAAGGAGTTCGGTGCCACCTGCGCCCTTGAAGAGATAGTTCCGGGAGAGGCCGGGACGCTTCTCGAATACGGTCGCATCGAGGGTATACCGACGGACGACGTACTCGAACGCGGTGAGGAGTCCAACCATATCGAGCGGATTCGAGCCATCGACGAGACGTTGTTCGAGATGACGGTAGTCGGAGCATCGCCGGTGCTGACGCTGACGGAACTGGGCGGATCGGTGACGGAGGCGGTCGTGGAGGACGGTGCGGCGCGAATCGTCGCCGAACTGCCCGCAGACGTGGACGTTCGGAACGTCGTCGAAACGTTCAAAGGCATGTTTCCGTCGTCCGAACTGATGGGAAAGCGCGAACGAGAGCGACCCACAGAGACCGTGGACGAACTCGTGGCCGACCTCGAAGGCGACCTCACCGAGCGTCAACTGGCCGCACTTCGGGCGGCCTACATGGCCGGATATTTCGACTGGCCGCGTGCCAGCACCGCCGAGGACGTCGCCGACGCGCTCGGCATCTCGTCGCCAACGCTCCACCAACATCTACGAAAAGCGGAATCGAAGGTGTTCAGTTCGTTTTTCGCGGAATGATTACCACGGGGCGAAATTCGGGTCAACTTCTCGGCTCGTGCGGTCGATATCGTCGATTTTCGTCACGTCCTCGTCGTCCAGTTCGAGGTCGAGTGCGGCGAAGTTGTCCTCGATGTGGTCTTCGCCGGTCGCCTTCGGAATGGCGACGACGTTCTCTTTCTGCATCACCCACGCGAGGCTGACCTGTGCTTCGCTGACGCCGTGTTTTTCGGCGATGTCGTTCAGCTCCGGCACGTCGAACACCTCGCCGCGGGCGAGCGGCGAGTAGGCCACGAGTTGAATGTCGTTTTCGACCGCGTAATCGTGGAGTTCGTCCTGCTGAAGCAGCGGATGCATCTCGACTTGATTGGCGAAGAGAGGTGCGTCGAGGATTTCCTGCGCCTCGGCCAGATGTTCTGGTTCGAAGTTGCTCACGCCGACGTGTTCGATTTTGCCTTCGTCGTACAGTTGGTCGAAGGCCGCGAGGGTTTCTTCTGCGTCGTACTCGCGGGCGGGCCAGTGGACGTAGAGCAGATCTACGTACTCCGTCCCGAGTTTGTCGAGGCTGGTTTGGGTCGTTTCCAGTACATCGTCGTGTTCTAAGTTGTCAATCCAGACCTTGGTGGCGAGGAAGAAGTCCTCGCGGGAGACGGACGATTCTTCGATTCCTTCGCCGACGTACTCCTCGTTGCTGTAGGCCTGTGCCGTGTCGATATGCTCGTAGCCGAGGTCGAGGGCGTATTTCACACTGTGTGCGCAGTCCTCGCCGTCGGTGTTCTGCCACGTTCCGAGTCCGAGTTTCGGAATGCCGTCGCTATCATCGTATGACATCGTATTCACAGCAAGGGCGAGCAATAGGAAAGCGGTTGTGGCGGCGGAAATTCCGGCGGGATTCGAAACCAGTAGTGTGGAGTGGAATTTGTGGAATCAGGAGGCATTGTCAATCGAATTGGTGTAGGCTTGGAGATAGCAAGTTACGACTCCAATCAGACCGCCACCGCCCACACCCTCCCCAACCGATTCCTTCACCCACTGTCGCTCGTTTCAGTCATCCACCATCAGAGGCAAACTCTGATGAGCCATTCGCTCGCTCCGGAAGAGCACAGCTCTTCCGTGCTCTCGTTCGCTCCTCCGTCACTCACGAGAACTCCTCCGTCGCTCACGAAGACCTCGCGCGATTTTAGTGCGGAACCTCGGACGTGGAGTCCTCGGTTCTGCACCAGCACGCGCCACATCGCTTGACTACCCAGTCGCAAGGTAGCGTCAGCGCGAATCGCACGAGGGCCGAACGCCAGTGAGGCGTGAGTGCAAGCCCGCGCTGGCGGGGGGGTCTGGGGAGACTGCGGTGGCGGGCCTTGGCGGATGAAGGGCGAAGGAGAGAACGACGAGCGGAGCGAGGAGTGAGCGACTGAGGGCTTCGTTTGGAGTCAGCAACTTCGGTCCCCACTACAGGCTGTGAATCGATTCAAATCAACACCACACATTCCCCGAGCAAATTACGACCACAAAACCCACCAAAGTCACCCAAAAATCCACGACGAAAACATCCCTTTCGCAGTACTTAACCCGGTACCGACAGACACCTCGTGTATGCGAATCGCACTTTTGGGCGGGACTGGCGACATCGGACAGGGACTCGCGCTCCGCTGGGCGTTCGACACCGACCACGAGGTCGTCATCGGGTCGCGCGACCCCGAAAAGGCCCGAACGAAGGCCGACGAGTACGAAACCGAACTCGACAGCTTGAACGTCTCGCGCTCGATTAACGGCTTCGCCAACGAGATGGCCGCCGAACGCGCAGACGTCGTGGTGCTGGCGGTGCCGCCGTTCCACGTCCGGGATACGGTCGAATCGGTGGCCGACCGACTGGACGACGTGGACGTGCTGGTGACGCCCGCAGTCGGGATGAACCGCGAGGAAGACGGATTCCACTACAAACCGCCGAAAGCAGGGAGCGTGACGGAACTAGTGGCCGAAACCGCACCCGAGGATGTCCCGGTCGTCGGCGCGTTCCACGGTCTTTCGGCGGGGCGACTCGCCGACCTCGAAGCCGAACTGTCGCAGGACACGCTCCTCGTGGGCGACGACGAGGACGCAAAGGAGACGGTCAAACTGCTCGCAGACGGAATCGAAGGCCTGCGGCCACTGGACGCCGGTGGTCTGGCAAACAGCGCGGAAGTCGAGAGCATGACGCCACTGCTCATCAACCTCGCAATGAACAACGCAGGACTGCACGACGTGGGCGTCAGGTTCGAATAGCGCACCGTTGCCGATTCAACTGACACAGTCGCTCAGGGAGTAGCGAACCGAAAAACGTTGGTTGTTGGTTATCGATTGCCGATTTTCGACTTTTCAATGTTCCGACTTACGCGCCTGCTTCTTCGAGGACGCGCTCCAAGTCGTCGCGTTGGGTGACGCCGACGAATCGCTCGACGACGCCCTCGTCGTCTTCGATGACGATGGTCGGAATCGAGCGCACTTGGTATTCGTTGGCGACGTCCTGATGCTCATCTACGTCCACTTTCTCGAACTCGACGTCTCCCCAGTCCTCTTGGAGGTCGTCGAGAATTGGGTCTTGCGTCTTGCACGGGCCACACCAATCTGCGTAGAAGTCGAGTAGCTTGACGGTCATCGTCTCTCTGTCGAGATTCCGTCGCCGCGTGCATAAGGGTTTCTCACTCTGCCAACTCTGCCGCCTGTTTTCATGATGCGACGAACACTGAAACCCCGGATATAAGGTTCTACCGTCCGATTTTGACATATTTCAGTCGGATACGATTGCTGTAACATCGTGGAGCGTCTCCACCTCGTAAGTCGGAGTCACGGCAAGGTTCAGGTTGGAGCAGTGCGCTCGGCGGACGAACGCCGAATCCATGCCCGCGCGGTGGGCCGCGACCACGTCGCTTTGGCTGTCGCCGACGTAGAGTGCGGATTCTGCGTTGAGGTCGGCGAGTGCTTTGTCGAGATAGTGCGGATTCGGTTTCTTCCACCGGAGGCTGTCGATGGCCTTGGGGCGACCGTAGTAGGTGTCGAACAAAGAGTGCAATTCGAAGAACTCCAAGATGAACTCGATAGTGCTGTGGTGGTTGTTGCTCACGAGGGCACAGGAGATTGGGTGGTCGGAAAGCGCGGAGAGTGCCGAAACGTCGTCGTAACAGGTTCGAACGCCTGCTCTGAATTTCTCCAGTTGCGACTGCTCGTCGTGGTATTCGCGCGCTTCCCAGAAGGACTCCGGATCGAGGTTGTAGGCTGTACAGATTTCTCGGAGTCCATCGACGGTGATGCCGCTAATGACCGCATCGAGATAGTTTCGGTCTACGTCCGCGACGCCAACCGCTTCGAACGCGGTTCGTGTAGCCTCGGCTTGCGTGTCGTAAGCAGGTGGTTCGACGAGGACGCCGTCGTTGTCGAAGATGACTGCGTCGTATTCGGTCATCCGCTGTCGTCTCCGTGCATCGTCGGGCTAAATTTCAACATCCAGAGTGGCCGATTAGTTGTCTCAATTGAAATTCTTTGTTGGTACTTGCTGAAACGGAGAGCGAAAGGAGACGACAAATCACTCAGTCGATTTCGGCAAGCCGTCGTTCCATCTCTTCGTCCATCCACGCCGCGAGTTCCTCGGGCGACTCATCGAGGAAGTCCGCCCATTTGTCGAAAACGCCGGAATGGCCGAGGAACCGAACCGCCGCATAAACCGGACGGCGGGATTCGAATCCCGGCGGAAATCCGCCTGCTTGCTCGCGGTAGCCGTCGTAGAACGCGGAGACGAGTTCTTCGGGAGCGTCGGCGCGAAGCGAGCCGAACTGCAAATTTTGGGTGCGGTAGATTTCCCGAACCGGGTCGCCGACGTGCCCGATTTCCCAGTCGAGAAAGCCGATTCCGCCGTCGGTGCCGAAGCAGTTCGGCCGGGCAGGGTCGCCGTGAAGGAGTGCGGCGGGTGCCTCGTCCAGCAGTTCACGATTCGTTTCGACGGCTGAAACCACCGCATCGAAATGGTGGTCGAAACGGTTCGAGGAAGCGATTTCCCGTAGTTCATAAACCGTGTCGATGAGAACGTCCGTCCATGGCCCCGTTTCGAGTTCGAGGACGGTCGCATCGCCGCCGACGATGTGGCCGTGATTTTCGAAACGAAGCGAGTGAACGGTCGCAAGCGATTTTCCGACTTGACGAGCGAGCGCGGCCCGCCGGGTCGCGCTCGCATCCGACCACAGGTGAATGAAGTTCTCTCCGGATACCGGTGCAGTAGCGAGATACGGAATCTCGTTTTCGGAATCAGAGGCGACAACTTTCGGCACGGCAACCGAGCAGTTTTCCCGAACGTAGTCGATGACCGCTTGCTCGCGGTCGATTCGGGTTCCGTCACCCTCGTTCGACATCTTCAGAAAGATGCTCTCACCGTCGGTGAAATCGATGCCGACGGTTCGGTTCTGGTCGTTCCACGACGGACCGGAAGACTTCACCTCGGCAACCTCGCGGTCGGAGAACGCGCGGGAGAGCACCGACGCGATTTGTTCGTCCATGGAGCGATGTTGTGCGTTCCCGATAAAGAAATATCGGTGACATTTTAGAACAATCGAACGGCAGCGGAGGCCGGTTTCGTCCGAAAACCATCGGACGACAATCGTTGCGAAAGGTTTACCCGGGATGCTATCGGAACCGAACGTATGAGCAGTGGTCAAAACTCCGGCGGACTGATGTCCAGCGCCGGACTCGTGCGATATTTCGATGCGGAAGACCGGAACGCGATTCGAATCAATCCGAAAAGCGTCTTCGCGTTCGGCATCCTCTTCGGCATCCTCATCATGGTGCTGAACGTCCTCGCAATCTAAACGAGTCCCTTTTGCCGACGTGTTTCCAACTCCCGGTATGAGTCTCAACGCTGGCGTTATCGCCGTCCAAGGCGACGTGAGCGAACACGCCGACGCGATTCGGCAGGCCGCCACAGCCCATGGCGAGACGGCCGATGTCACCGAAATCCGCCAATCCGGCATCGTCCCGGACTGTGACCTGCTCTGCATGCCCGGTGGCGAATCCACCGCCATCTCGCGCTTGCTCCAGTCGGAGGAAATCGCCCCGGAAATTCAGGCGCACGTCGAGGCCGGAAAACCGGTGCTCGCCACCTGCGCCGGGCTTATCGTGGCCGCCGCGGATGCCGGAGACGACCGCGTGGAAAACCTCGGTCTGCTGGACGTGACGGTCGAGCGCAACGCCTTCGGACGCCAAAAGGACAGTTTCGAGGCCCCGCTTTCCGTGACCGATCTTTCCGACCCGTTCCCGTCCGTGTTCATCCGGGCACCGCTCATCAGCGAAGTGGGGGACGCCGAGGTGCTGGCAGAATGGGACGGCAGACCCGTGGCCGTGCGAGATGGCCCCGTCGTCGGAACCTCGTTCCATCCGGAGCTGACGCCGGACAGTCGGATTCACGGGCTTGCGTTTTTCGGCGACTGACGGCCCACCCTGCACCGCAGTGAGCAAGAGTTTTTGGCACTGGGTCGCTTCCGTTTGGCTATGGACGTTTCAATCGACGCGGTGCGCGTCGCCGCGACCGGGGACGGGCCGCTCCCGGTCGTCGTACTCGCGCCGAACGACGGCGACGACGTGCTTCCTATTTTCATCCGATTCGAAGAGGGTATCAGCATCGCCCGGGGGATGGAAGCCGAGGACATCGGGCGACCCCTGACCCACGACCTCTTGCTCGACGTGATGGAGGAACTCGGCGGGCGCGTAGAACGCGTCGTCGTCAGCGAACTCGACGACAGCACCTACATCGCCGAACTCCACATTCAGACGCCCCGCGGCCCCGAAGTCGTTGACGCTCGGCCGAGTGACTCGCTGGCGCTCGCATCGCGCACCAACGCGCCCATCGAAGTCGCGGACGAGGTGTTCCACCACGGCCAACAGGAGCGCGAGCAGTTCGACGAACTACAGGACATCAGAGAAGTTGCCCAAATTGGTGCGAAATAGAGCCATGGACGACGTACTAGACGACCTTTTCGACGTTATCGAGGACAGAAAGGAGACGCTCCCCGAAGACTCCTACACCGCATCGCTGTTCACCCACGAGAAGGGCCAGAACGCCGTCCTCGAAAAACTCGGCGAGGAGACGACGGAACTCGTCCTCGCCGCGAAGGACGACGACTACGAGGAAATCGCGCACGAGAGCGCAGACATCGTCTATCATCTGTTGGTGTTGCTGGCCATGAAGGATATGGATTTGGAGGATTTACGGTCTGAGTTGGCAGAGCGGGGATAAGGGCGGGAATGGGAGGTTTCGAACGGTTAAGCGAGAATCGGGCGATAAGTACTGGTTCGGTTTTGTGTGATTTACCTCATTGTAACGCTAGGTAATCACGACAATACATGACCGCACCCGGCCACTCCCTCCCCAACCGACTCGTGCGCTCACATTCGTTCGCGCACTCATCCCTCGCGCGAAAATTGGCAGACCCTCGGACGAAGAGTCCGAGGGTCTGCCGACGCACGCGCCACAGGGTTTGTATCGAATAGAAAACCCGAATGTTCCATATGGCGCGCGAAGGCGAACCGTGGTTCGCCCGCGCGAGGGATGACTGAGAAACGCAGTGACGAAGGAATCGGTTGGGGAGGGCGTGGCCGGTTGCTGTAGCGGTGGCGGTATTTGTTGTCGTGATTTGTTCCAACACAGTGGCAAAAGCAATGCAGTCTGTTCACAACACAGTGGCAAAAGCAACTCAGTACCAATTTACAAAACAACCACGCGAATCCCGTGTTCACTCCTGTCGCTCGAATCGGTGTCGGTAGACGGTCACATCGTCGTCCCATTCGAAATGATCGTGGGCGTGGTTTAGACGCTCGCGGTAGCCATCCAAATCTTCCGACCCCTCGGCCTGCGCATCTTCGTTGGTCAAATCGCCGAGTTTTCGCTCGGTCACTTCGACCACTTCGAATGTCTTGCCGGAAATGTCGAACGTGTCGCCCTCGTCTGCGTACTGGTCGCCGCGGTGCAACTGCGAGACGCGCCCGGAGGCGACTGCCTGTTGGATGTGCTCTGCTGGAAGGACGGTGTCGGCGTCGATTTCGGCCATACCGGCTATTCGGCCCGTGGACAAAAATACGCTAACTTTTCAACAGCGACCCGACCATCCCGCCGAGCGCGCTGTCGAGCGCCATGATGAACGCGACGAGAAGCGCGGCGGCGAAGATGCCGATGCCGCCGAACAGCGACCCGACGGGGCCGCCCGCCAGTCCGCCGACGACGGTTCCGGCGAGGCCCAAAAAGAGGGCGACGACGATTCCGCCAAGCGCCCCTGCGAGCAGGCCGTGCCAGAAGCCACTGCCCAACCCACCGCCTGCGACGTAGCCTGCGGCGAATCCACCGATAAGTCCGGCACCAATGTGGCCGATTCCGGGAACGGCGAACGCGACGACGCCCGCGATAACCGAGACGACGAAGCCGACGAAAACTGCGTACCAGTTCGTCATGATGTATTCCGTAGGCCTCGGACGAGCAAAAGTCTCCCGCCGAAACGGGCAGAGCGCGAGACGGAGTCGATTCGAAACAGAGTTGAACACAAAATGGAGTCGAACGACGCTATGGACGCCCTTTTAACCCGGGAGTCCATACGGATGACCATGATTTTCGAGACCCTACCGACAACGCCCACGTCGGAGGAACTCATCGACAAGGCATTTTCGCGGGCGGCACGGGCGGGGCGGGCCAAAAGCGGCATCCAAGCCCAGCAGTCCATGCTCCAGACCGCCTCGAACGTGCTTTCGGATAACCTGCAGAACGTCGTCACCGCGTGGCCGGACTTCGGCGAGGTAGACCCCTTCTACTACGAACTCGCGGACGCCGTAGTGGAAGTAGACGAGATTCGAAAGAGCCTGTCGGAAATCCAGTGGGCCTCACGAAAGACGAAAGAAATCGGCCGCGAGTACCAAGGCAAACTCCGCGGCGACATCAACTACACCCGAAAAGTTCGCAAGCAAGGGTTCGCCCGCCTCGCGGACATCGTGGAGGAAGTCGAGGACGACTTAGACCGCGTCGGTGCCGCACGGAACGACCTGCGGAAACTGCCCGAAATCAATCCCGACGACCCGACCGTGGTCGTCGCGGGCTACCCCAACGTGGGGAAATCCTCGTTCGTCAACGACGTCACCCGCGCACGGAACGAAATTGCAAAGTATCCGTTCACGACGAAAAGTGTCCGTGTTGGCCACTTCGAGCGCGACCACATCCGATACCAAATCGTGGACACACCCGGCCTCCTCGACCGGCCGGAGGACGAGCGAAACGCCATCGAAAGGCAGGCGGTGTCGGCACTGACACACGTCGCGGACTGCATCCTGTTCATGGTGGACGCTAGCGCGTACTGTGGCTACCCATTGGACGCGCAACTCGAACTCCGCGATTCGGTGGAAAAACAGTTCGGTGATGTGCCGGTGCTCACGGTGTGCAACAAAGCAGACCTCTCGACCGACGTGGAGGCAGACCTGTACATGAGCATCGAAGAAGACGACAACGTCACCGAAACCCTCGATGCCGCCGTGGAAGCCATCGGCTACGAACCCGAACTGCCGTTCGACGGCTAATCTGGCGCGAGTCGAGAGTTGGGAGAAGCGACCTGATACTCCTGAAATCGGACTCGAACTTCCGGCTCTTCTCCCGTTCGACTGGCAACCTGCCGTTGAATATCGGCCGCAACGGCCGGATACGTTCTGTTCGATGATTTGCTAAGCGTGACCGAGACGGTTCGAGCGGAATCGAACGGCCGACCGTCGTACTGGGTTCTGACTGCGACGACTTCCAACCCGTCGTACGCCGGTCGGTCGATAACTTCCTCGACGCTTGTCGTCGCCTCGCGTTCGAACGAGAGTTGAATGAACGTTCCCGCCAAAACGCCCGTCACGACGAGGACGAGCAGGGCAACCGCGGCGAACCGCGGAATCGTCCACGACGGATGATTTTCACCCGCATCCGTCTCAGAATCGTGGTCGTCCGACTGGTAGCCGAGATACCGAAGCGTGGCGATGACCGCGAGGTTGATGAAGATGAGCGTCATCGTCAGCAAGAGAGCGGAACCCAACGCCACGATGAGCGCGCCCCAGACGAGGGCGATACCGACCGTCGCGGCGGCGGGAAGCAGTGCCGCGGCAATCATCACGCCGACGAGCGCCGTCGGCCCTTTCGTCGTGAGCGCGAAGGCGGCGGCAGACCCCGCACCAAGACCGATGGCGACCGTAATCAGCGTCGGTGCGAGGCGGACGCTCACCAACTCTATCGAGGAGATTGCAAGCCCTGCCGGAGCGAATCCCGTCACGCGAAGAAACAAGCTGAACATCGCCGACGTGACGATGGCAACGACGAGGCCGACGACTTGCAGTTGAACGCTGTCGGACATCATTTTTCGGTCGTCGGTGACGACGCCGACGCCAGTCGTGAGAACCGGCCCGACCAGCGGGGCGATGACCATCGACCCGACGATGACGGCGGGCGAATCGACGAGCAATCCTCCGGCGGCGATAACCGCGGAGACAGCCACCAGCCAGACGAACGAATACAAATCGTAGGACATATCCCGAGATTTCGACCGGAGTTCGGCTGTCGCAAGCGGCGAAAAATCGCTCGCGTACCGGTTTTGCAGTCGCTCCATCGTCCCCGTCCTCGCGGTTTCTGCGGAACCGACGACGACGTATGACTCCTCGTCCAGACCCACTTCGCGGAGCGAGTCGAGAACGTCGTTGACGCCGTCAGTAGGGAGTGGAAACTCCACCAGCGTTCCGCCGGTTGCGGCGCTCGATGCAGTGGTGGTGACGTAATCGACCTCGCAGTCTTGGAGTACCTCGAAGACCGCTTCTTTCTGTTCTTCCGAGACGAAAACGTGAACTAGACGCACGAACGCACAACAAGACAGCGAAGCAAAAGCGTTCAGGCCGCCTGTCGAGTTGTATCGCTCTCCCGCGCCTCGTAGGTCACGACCACCTGCACGGACACCGTCACCGGCCCGGGTTCGACGTTGGTTTCTCCGCCAGCGTTTGCCGCTGTGGTCGTCCGTGCTTCGACCGGAACGAACGAGGGTTCGACGGTCGAAACGTTTCGCACGCCGACGACGGACAGATTCTCCGCGCCAGCAATCGTTTCCGCGTCGGTTCTGGCGGACTGCATCGCGGTTTCGAGTGCGGTCGCCCGGAGTTCTCGGGTTCGATTGTCCGACAGAGTAAATTCGACGCCGCTCACTTCGCTCGCGCCGTTCTGTACCGCCGTGTCGATGATTTCTCCGACACGAGAGGTATCGTTCACGGTGATTTCGAAGATGTGAATCCCGCGAAACTCGGGTTGGCTTTCGTCTCCGGATTGGTCTTCCGAGATATCGAACGAAACGGTTCGAATTTGCTCGTCGCCGATATTGGTTTCTCGGAGTGCGCTTTGCATTCGGGACGAGTTCTGCGCGAGCCGCTCCCGAACGGTTTCGGCATCGCTCGCGGACTGAACGACCGAAAGCAGTACGACTGCCTGATTCGGTTCCGATTCGGCTTCGCCGACCGCGGATACTCGAATCGTCGTGTTCGATTCGCTACTCTCACTCTGTGCCGCACCACTGGCTCCAGCCCCTATGGAACCGAAAAAGAGGAGAACCACCAGTGCTGTCGTGACTGCGCGTCGCATGGCGAACGAGAGACGAGGGCGAGAACCAAATAGCTCGGGCAGGAAGTGAATAGAATTCGGGCAGATTGCGAGCAGGGTTCAGGCCGACGTTTCTTCTATTTCGATGTACCGTACCTGCACCGCCACTTCGCGCCCGGTTTCGCGCTCGATTCGATTTTGGAGTCGAGTGGTTAGGTTCGGATAGCGTTCACCCTGCGGTCGCCCGACCATGACGATAACTCGACTTGGTTCTCGAAACGGCAACTCGCTCGTGTACGTGTTTTCCCCCATCGAGAACCTCTGCTGGTACTGTACCTGCATGTCCAATCGTTCCGCCTGCTGAAGCTGAGACGCGGAAAATACCTCCGTCACCGCCGTATCCGCCCCTTCTTCGAACTGTGCGTCCTGATAGGTGGAGTAGGTCACACCGCCGAGAAAAATCGAGAGGACGGCGAGCGAGAAAACCAAAAATCCGATTCGACGGATGGTTTCCTCCCGGGAACGCTCCAGCCTGAACCAACTGCGGGGCTGATAGCCCATGTACTGGAGCGTCGCAATCGCGGACAGATTGATGGACAGAACGTTCACCAGCACGAGGACGCCTGCCGCGAGCGCGACCATCGGTTCGCCCCACGCGATGCCGACGCCGACGGCGGCGGCGGGCGGGATAAGCGCCGCGGCAATCATCACGCCCACGAGTGCAACCGACACACCTGCGGCGAGGCTGACGATACCCGCCGCACCGGCACCGAGTGCGACGATGAGCGAGAGGAAATCAGGGGACAATCGTCCACTGATTTGCGAGATGGTAGTAACGTCCGTGTTCGGCGGAAAGAGGTACAGGTACCGAACGAGTAAGGCAAACACGGTCGCGCTGACGATTGCCGTAACGACACCCAGCAGTTGGAGTTTGACACCGCGAACGAACAGGTCGCGGTCGTCCAAGACGGTGCCGACCCCCGCACCCAATGCCGGGCCGACCAGCGGAGCGATAACCATCGACCCGACGACGACGGCGGGCGAATCGAGCAGGAGGCCCGCCGTCGCAACCACGGCACTCACCACGGTCATGAAGATGAAAGTTCGGAATCGAGGCGACATCTCGCGGGCTTTCGTGAGAATTTCGTCGCGGGCAATTCGGTCGCCGCCGTTTTCGGCGTCGTACCGCTTTTCTAACTGCTCGAACTGCCGCGAGGTGTCGGTTTCGGCGTCGATGATGACCGTGTGCGCCTCGTCGCTCAATCCTGCGTCGTGGAGTTTGTCGAGAACCGGCTGAACCGCGTTCGGTGGAAGTGGAAACGTAGCGATTGCGGTGTATTTTCGCCCGCTCGTCTCGTCGGTGAGAAAGAAGTCGATTCCCTCGGCGTCGAGCGCCTGCACGACCGCCTCGCGCTCGCCCGTCGGGATAGAAACCTGTAGGAGTCGCATAGTTCCCGGTGGGGTTCGCAGATTGATATAATCGCTGGCTCGAACCAGAAAACACGGCCGTTAAGCCCCATCGGAAAAAAAGGACAGTATGTTCGACAACCGACCCGACCGAGATGCCGAAATCGTTTTCGTCGGGCGCTCGAACGTCGGGAAATCCACCCTCATGCGCGAACTGACGGGACACAAGTTCGAAACCGGTGGCAAACCCGGCGTCACTCGCAAACCGAACCATTTCGACTGGACGAGCGAGGATTTCATGCTCACCGACCTGCCGGGATTCGGTTTCATGTCCGGCGTCAGCGACAAGCACAGGGAGAAAATCAAAACCGACATCGTCCACTACATCGAGGACAACGCCGAGAAGATTCTGCTCGGCGTCCTCGTCGTGGACGGAAAAAGCGTCGTAGACATCATCGACCGCCACTCCGGAGAAGACGAAATCCCGCACGACGTGGAGATGTTCTACTTCCTCCAAGACGTGGGCATCCCGGTCGTCGTCGCGGTGAACAAGATGGACAAGGTGGATGACAAGGATGACCGTCTGAACGACCTCTGTGACCGTCTCGGACTGCACCCGCCGTGGAAGCAGTGGCAGGACACCATCGCGCCCATCACCGCCAAGCGCGGGAGTATCGATTCGCTGAACGAGTCGGTGAAGGAGCATCTGCACGACCAGAAGCGCGACGACCTGTTGAAGTTCTTCTCGTAAGTGGTAGTTTTGGGAGGTTATTTTTTGATGGCTGTTCTCAGGCACTGGCGGGTTTGGTTGCTTTCTGGTATATAAAGGTTCGTGTGAGGTCGAATACGTGGTTTTGAGACACCTGTTTGCGACAAATCGGCTGACCTCTATTTCCTGTGCTAGCAGTACTGCTAGGTACTCCCGACTCCACTGAAACCGCCACCGCACCGCAACCACAGTTTCCCCATCCCTCCCCGCCATCGCAGGACTGCACTCACGCCTCACTGGCGTTCGGTTCTCGTGCGAATGCGCTGGCGCACCTTTGTGGTTGGCTAATCAAGCAAGATGGCGCGCGCTGGCGAACCTTCGATGATACGGTCGTCCGAGAAGGCAAATAAAAGCGCGCGAGGTCTTCGTGAGCGACAGCGAGCGAACGGCTTGTCAGAGCAAACTCTGACAGTGGACGAGCGGAGCGAGTCGGTTGGGGAGGGGTGTGGGCGGGTGCGGTGCGGCGGCGGTTATTTGTTGTCGGCAATGGCTACCTGCACCTGAACATCAAACCAGTTACTTGGTGGCGGTTTTAGAACGGTCTGATTGGAATTGGTAACTTCCTACGAAGTCTGTCGAATAGGTCAAAACCAGTGTCAAACACTTAAAATAGCAAATTGAAAAATTGCCTCAAACTCGATATCTACTAATTCGTAGAGACGATTTCCACAACAGACCGATGGTCTAACTTCGTACTCGAACCGATTTGGCGCTTGCTCCGACAGTCGATTCCGTGCAGGAACCCGTCGCCGATGTCGCTGTGCAGGTGGTACGCGAAGTCCTCCGCGGTGGAACCGCCGGGGAGGAGGAAACAGTCGCGGAAGACGCCCTTCTCGCTGGCACTGCCGTTTGCCGAACCGGGGAAGACGGCCATCAGATTGAGTTCGTCGAACAGCGCGACCTCTATTGCTTTCTGGACGCCAGTGCCGTCGAACTCCGTGACGAACTCCCGAATCTGGGAGAGGCCTTCTTCCTGCTCTGCGCTCACGTCGCCCGTGATTTCGAAGTCCTCGTCGCCAGCGTCGTAGTCGATGACGCCCTGTTCGGCGGCGTTCTTCAGGGCCTTCTCGGCGTGGGCGCTGGCCGGGACGATGGTCAGGTGTTCGTACTCCGGGTCGGACGTGATGTCGTCGTAGTTTTCCTGCGCTTCGGGCGTGTCCATTTTATTCGCCGCGATGACCATCGGTTTGGTGCGTTTGCGGATTTCGCGGGCGAGGTCTTCGCGGTCGTCGTCCTCCCACTCGTCGGGGTCTAAATCGAGTCCGAGCGAGAGGATGATTTGCTTGATTTCGTCCTTGTTCGTTTTGAACGCGGACATCTGTTCTGCGAGGTCGATTTCGATGTGTTTCTCGTCGCCGTCGTAGCCCGAGCGATAGCGCTCGATTCCTTTTTCCAAAATTTCGAGGTACCACATGTCGAGTTCGTTTTCCAGAAACGCGATGTCGTCACGCGGGTCGTGACCCTCGGTCGGTTCGCCCTCGATGTCGGTGGTTCCCGAGAAGTCCACGACGTGAACCAGCACGTCGGCCTCGTTCAGGTCGGTCAAGAACTGGTTTCCGAGCCCTTTGCCCTCGTGCGCGCCGGGAATCAGGCCCGCCACGTCCACGAGTTTCGTCGGGACGTATCGCGTCCCTTCCTCGCAGAAACCGACGCTTGGGGTACAGGTTTCATCGAACTCGGGCGCGGCGCATTTCACGCGCACGTAGGCCTCTCCCACGGAGGGGTCGATTGTCGTGAACGGGTACGCACCCTCCGGCACGTCGTTCATCGTCGCGGCGTTGAAGAACGTCGATTTGCCCACCGAGGGCTTCCCGACGAGTCCGATTTTGTAACTCATTAGGCCGGACTGGGCAATCCGCGGGTAAAGGAGTTTTCAAACGCTGACACGTTTGTCGAATGGTAACGAGTGGCGTGAAAAGAAAAAGAAAAAAGAGGTACTGAATCAACTGCACGAACCAGTGCGACCGACACCGCAGAACGCACGAGTCGTAAGCCACGCCCGAACTCACGCAGTCACTCATGGCAAAGCCGCTCGTTCCAGCGTTCGTTCGCCCGTTCCCAGCTAAAACAGCAGGCGGGCGAGTTCGGCGCACTCGCCCGCTAAGAGATAGGAATGGTATGCTGGACACAGAGGATGCATTCAGCAACGTAGTATCGACAAACGGTGTGGTTCTCGGTAAATTCGTCATCGGTTGTCCTTCGGCAACCGGATGAGACAAAAGCGATTCATCTACCTCTGCCGCCTACGAGATGAATTCCGTGACAATCCGGCCTTCAGCTCGATGGAGGACACCACTAGCCGCCGATTGATTGACACCCAATATTTCTGCAAGTTCGACTAACGTACAGCCGCGAGGGCTGTCGTAATAGCCCCGTTCAACTGCTTCAGTGATGACCTCCCGCTGGCGCTCGGTCAGAAGCCCGTTCGAGTCGTATGAATGGGTTAACGACAGTATCTCGTACGGAATATGAGCCGCCGCTAACTCGGTAGTCAACTCCGACAACTGCTCCTGTGAAGTAGTTTGTTCACCCGATGCCCACCCATCTCGGATGATGATAGGAAATCGTGGGAGAATGCCCATCGAACGTCTCGCCTCATACGTTGACGGCATCGGAAACACCAACTGGATCATTACTGTCCCGTCGCTGGAATGGAGCACTTCGTACGAGCGCACCTCCGGTGCGTCGTCGAACCGGCGAATGATGGCGTCACCATCCGATGTCGTTACTTCGATCAGTTCGAGCACGCCGTCGTCTACGGGCTGGCTCGTCAGAATCTTGAACTCGGCGTCCGAGAAGTCGGTCGAGACACCAGCCAGCCAGTTGTCGCCGTCTGCCCCGATGTTGACCTTCAGATGTACACGAACCATACTATCAGAATTGGCTGGCGAGTGGCTTAACAGACTTCCCAGCGCGTTAAAAAGGTGAATATATTCACGATTAAATCCGTAGTCTCAGCAATCGTAGTAAATCCATGCCTCTCGTCGGAGACAAGGACAGAACGTTACGAATGAACACTCGTCCGAATCGCGTAAGAGTAGTAGACTATGAGCACAATTGAAACGGTCATCCTCCTCGTGCAAGGGTTGCTCGGACTCATTATGCTGGCTGCGGGCATTGCGAAGCTAATCGGCATTGACCTCGTGGTAGCGGATTTCGACCGATACGGCTATCCAGAGTGGTTCCGATTCGTTACTGGTTGCATCGAGGCATTTGGTGGTCTCGGCTTGCTCGTCGGTCTCGTGTTCGCGCCGATTCTCGCTGTTCTCGGCGGACTGTTAATCGTCGCCACGATGGCCGGGGCCATCCTGACACATCTCTTCCGGGTTGACGATCCGCTCTGGAGATTTGTCGGGCCATCGATCTATCTCACCATCGGACTCCTCGTGACGAGATTCCACCTGCTGTCGTTTTAGCCATCGAAGTACGAGCAGCAGTACTTGCCCCGATTGCGGTAGGGACGGGAGTCGTAGGCACGATTCAAGCGGGATGATCGCCCTCGATAACTACGCGGACGTAGATATGGATGAATTCGTTATGGCTTCGGATGCAAGATACGCGCCCAGTGTTTAGAACGGCCACGTCACTGGTTGTGGATTGTGACAGAGCCAGCCTCGCCTAAAAACGACTACTCGGGCGTAATTCCGTGTCCCGGCCCACCAATCGAAATCTCCGGCCCTCGTTCCGTCGAAATCACATCCTCCGCGAGTAGGAGATTCCCGTCCAAATCG
This sequence comes from Haladaptatus cibarius D43, assembly GCF_000710615.1. NCBI lineage: Archaea > Methanobacteriati > Methanobacteriota > Halobacteria > Halobacteriales > Haladaptataceae > Haladaptatus > Haladaptatus cibarius. Next base: position 1,823,559 of record NZ_JDTH01000002.1, read on the forward strand.
ACGTGCGAGAACGACCCGATTCCGGCGACGAGATGCGCGCTCGTATGAATCCCAATCGCACTTTCGAGCATACAGCCAACCATCAACTCGACGTTCGCGGCCTCCGCAATCGACGCGATGTCCGCCGCCGCGAGCAGTCCCGATTTCCCGAGTTTGACGTTGATTACATCCGCGGCATCTTCACGAATCACGCGAATCGCGTCCTCCGGCGTGAACACGGCCTCGTCCGCCGCGACAGGAAACGAAACCGCGTTTCGGGCGCGGGCGAGTCCAGTCACGTCGTCCGCGGGAACCGGTTGCTCTACGAGCGAGCAGTCGATGCCACGCGATTCGAGTTCCTCGGCGAACCGAATCGTCTCCTTGGGTGTCCACCCCTGATTCGCGTCAACCGCCAGTTCCGCGTCCGGCGCGGCGTCGTGAACCGCCTCGACGCGGGCAACGTCGCGCTCGACGGTGGTTCCGGTTTTTATTTTCAGCGAGTCGAATCCCTCCTCGACCGCGCGAGTGGCACGGTCGTTCGCCTCCTCTGGCGGCAGAATCGAAATCGTGAGGTCGGTCGTGACTGGCCGTGGCGACCCGCCGAACAGTTCCGAAAGGGGCGTTTTCCGTTCCCGGCAGTAGGCATCCAGAATCGCGGTTTCGACGGCGAACAGAGCCGACACCATCCCCGGAAACGTAGCGCGGACTTCAGCAATCAGTTCCCGGTAGTCCGCGAGATTTTTTCCTTCCAGCAGTTCGACGGCGGCGCGAGCAGTTGCGAGCGCTGCCTCCTGCGTTTCTCCCGTGACGGGCGTAAGTGGTGAGCCTTCGCCGTATCCGGTCGCGTTCTCGGTTTCGACCGTCACGAGCAGATTGTTCGCGTGGTGCTGTGTCCCAAGCGAGATTTCGAACGGCTCGCGGAGGGGCAAATCGAGCGCCGAGACTGCGGCGTTCTGTATCGTCGTCCGATTGTCCATCTCACAGCACCTCTCGAACCGACGAAAGGAGGTTTTCAGGCCCGTTTTCGTGGTAGACGTTTGCGGCAGGAACGGGATACTCTGCTTTCTCCGGGTCGGTCCACGTCGAAATCCCCGCAACTGTCGCGTCCGACAGTTCAGTGACGAGGTCGATTTCCGTCTCGATGCCCGCGACCGGCCACTGTTCGAAGTGAGTTCGTCGTTCGCGGTCTGGTTCAGCGACCAGCACCACGGCGTCGGGCCACGCGCCGTGCAGGAGCGAAAGCGTGACTCCGGAGTAGGCCCGATGGGTGAGTGCGGCCTGTCCCTCCACGAAAACGATGTCTTGGTCTTCCGCGACGGCGGATACGAGGTCTTCGACGACTCCGGCGGTGAAATCCGCCGGGACGCGGTCGATGACGACTCCGCGGTGTGCGCCGACCATGATTCCCGTTTGGCCGGTGGCGACCCACCCCGCATTCAGCCCGGCACGTTTTGCCGCGCGGTAGAGTTCGAACGTCGTGGTACGCTTGCCGACCGCGCAGTCGGTTCCGACGGTCAAGACTACTTTCGCGTCCGCGTCATCCACGTTTCCATCTCCGACTCGCAGGTCGTCTTCCTCGGGCGGTTTCCGCACGTCGAAGAGTTGGATTCCGTGTTCGTCCGCGAGCGACTGCCACGAGGACTGGTCGGAAAGAAAGACGTGCAGGCCGGAGACGACATCTAGTCCGTCGCGGATGGCTTCCTCGATGTCCGCGACCCATTCGTCCGGCAGTGCACCCCCGGCGGGTGCGACGCCGATGACGAGAGCTTCGGCGTCCGGCGCGCGTTCGATGGCCTCCTCTGTTGAAGCGACGATTGGAACGTTCTCGACGTCGTTTCGCCCGAGAACGTCGCTCGCGTCCTCTCCCGCGTGCGTCGAGTCGATGACCGCTTTCGCGTCGAACAGTTCGCTGTGCATGACGACCCCGTTCGCCGTCTTTCCGTCCATGGTTCCAAAGGCTCCTTCCGCGAGGATAATCGCGGGCGCAGGGGCGTCGAAGGCCTCCCGAAGGTTCATGTGCTACACAGGCGCACAGCCCATGAAAGGTTTGTCCCCTTTTATGGAAGGGTACCCCGCGCTTGCTGTGGGTTTTCGAACAGAAATGAGGTGATACGGAGGGGAGTTTTTAGAAGACGTGTGGAAACGTCGCTGCTGCGTTTGTGAGTATCGTTGGTACCTTCAGACGGCCAGTAGCAAGTCACGCACCACATACCCGTCACGACGAAATTGGTAGTGCGCGACTTACGACAGGTGAGGGTTTTCGATAGCAAGTCACGACTCCAATCATACCGCCACCGCACCGCAATCAGCCACACGCCTCCCCAACCGATTCGCTCACTTGCTGTCGCTCGTTCGCTCATCCCTCGCGCGCTTTTACAAAAATATAAAATCCGATTCGCTAGCCTTCAGTTCGCGGGTTCGATGTTCTGGTTCACGTGGAAGAAGTTGTCCGGGTCGTACTCGGCTTTGACCTCCCGCAGTCGCTCGTAGTTGTCGCCGTAGGTGGCCTGAATCCGGTCTTTGCCTTCTTCCATCATGAAGTTGATATACGACCCACCGACCGTGTGCGGATGCAGGTCGTGCCAGTAGTCGCGCGCCCATTTGATTATTTTCCCGTCGTTTTCGGGGTCGGGGTCAACGCCCACGATGACCATCGACCAGTTGGCGTCGCGGGCGTTCCACGCGGTTTCGTCCGAACCGACGTCGTGAGCCGCCCCGTCGATTGGATAAAGGTGCATCGTGGATTTCGGCGTCGGCATCTCGGCGTGGCGTTTGTGCACCTCGATGGCTTCGTCGAAGAGTTCGCGCACGAAATCGCCTTTCCAGTACCACTGTTCGCCCGGCGGGTAGAGGTCGTCGAACATGCTCTGAAGCGCCGGGTAGGGCATCTCCCCGACGTGTTCGAACAGCGGTTCCGCAACGTCGCGGGCCGTTTGAAACATCTCCTCTGTTTGCTCTTCAGAACCCAGACAGCACCACATCAGGCCACAAACCTTCTCGCCGTGAATCTCCGGTGGGAAGGGGTCACCCGGAACCTCCGCAACCAGATAGAAGGCGTACACGTCTTCTGGCGCTTGTGGGAGCCATTCTCGGTACCAGCGCATCGTGGTTTCGAGTTCCTCGATGGGCCAGAACAGCGGCCCGGCGGTCACTGTGTCCACGGGATGCAGTTCGTACTCGAACGAGACGACCACGCCGAAGTTGCCGCCGCCGCCGCGGAGCGCCCAGAACAAGTCCGGATTTTCGTCTTCGCTTGCATGCACCAGTCGGCCGTCAGCCAGCACGACATCCGCGCTGAGCAGGTTGTCGATTGTCAGGCCGTACTTTCGCGTCAGATAGCCGTGACCGCCGCCGAGCGTCAGGCCGCTGACGCCGGTCGTGGAGATGACCCCGCTAACGGTTGCCAATCCGAAGGCGTGGGTCGCGTAATCCACATCGCCCCACGTGCAACCGGGTTCGACTCGCACGGTTCGTTCGTCGGGGTCAACACGGATACCTGTCATCTCGGACAGGTCGATAACCAATCCGTCGTCCACCAACGACAGGCCAGGCCCACTGTGGCCGCCGCTCCGTATCGCAGTGTCGAAGTCGTTCTCGCGGGCGAAGTTCACGGCCACGATAACGTCACCGACGTTGGCACACTGGACGATGAGTCCGGGATGTTTGTCTATCATCCCGTTGTAAATCGTGCGCGTGTCGTCGTATTCCGCGTCGTCGGGCCGAATCAGCGTCCCCCGAATCCCCTCCCGAAACTGTTCGATGGTTGTTTCGTCTGTTGCTGTCGTCGCCATAGTGTCCTCCGTCTGTCGCGCCCGTCCCGACACCGTTCGTTTCCGGTTCATCACGAAGGGCGCAACTGATTCTACGACAGTATCTGCGTTAGGTGTTACCAAATGACAAAGCCGTCGAATATGCACGGAAAATCGGCACCGACGCAGGTCATCTGCCCACAGGTGGCCTGCGAGAGTCGAAAACTCGTCTAGTCGGACGGTGCGTCGGATTAGGCGACTCAGTTCGCGGTTTGGCGGACTACACGACCCGGTTCGTGATTTCCTCGTCCGCATCGATGTGCTGAACGTTTTCCCGAACCAGTTCCGCGATGTGGTTGTAGTAGTCGATTTCCGCCGCCGCGACGTGCGGCGTGACGACGACCTCGTCCATTTCCCAAAGTGGAGACTCCTCCGGAAGCGGTTCCTCCTCGAACACGTCTAAGGCCGCGCCCGCGATTTCGGCGCTTTCGAGCGCCGAAATCAGCGCGTTCTGGTCGGCGCACTTTCCGCGAGCCACGTTGATGAAGTAGGCGTCCTCGCGCATCGCCTCGAACTCCGCCGCACCCATCAACCCTTCCGTCGCGTCGGTGAGGGGCGTCGCCAAGGCGACGAACCGAGCCTCCGAAATCGCGTCGTGCAGGTCGTCGTTCGCGTACACCTCGCGGACGTGCGGCACCGATTCGGCCGAGCGCCGGACGCCCGTGACGTGCATTCCAATTGCATCCGCCCGTTTTGCGATTCCCTGTCCTAGCGTACCGAGACCGACGACACAGACCGGTTCGTGCTGGAGCGTGAACGGTTCGTCCCAATCGGGGCGATTCCACTCGCGGTCGGCCTGCTGGCGCGAAAAGACGTGGAGTCGGCGGGAAATGGAGAGCATCATCCCGAGCACGGATTCGCCGACGCTGGTGCCGTGAATGCCCGTGCTGTTCGTCAGAATGATACCTGCGTCTTCGAATTCGGAGAGCGGGAATCGGTCGTACCCCGCCTGAATCGAATGCACCCATTCCAGTCCGGAATCGAGCAGTCCGTCCCGGTGGGCGAAGGTGACCACGGCGTCACACTCCGCGAGTTCGTCCGGGTCGTCACCGACGACCACGACGTTCGGGTCGATAGACGAAAGCGCCTCGCGCAACTGCTCGGGTGGGAAGACGGCACCGACCGATTCGTGGATTCCGAGGTGGGAAATCTGCATGGACAGGGGTACCCACGGCACGGGAATGAATCTTCGGACAGTGGCAGAGTGGATGTGGCGAGTCATCAGCAGAGATTACTATCATCACGTTCGAATCGTCGGACGATGCCAGTGCGCGACGAGGTTGGTGACCTGCCGTTCGGGGACGAACCGTACACCGTCAAACGAAAGTTCCTCCGGGAGGAGTTCCGGGTTTCCGATTCGGACGGCAATCGCATTCTCGACACCGGACGAAACGTGTCGGAGGGCATGGCAACGTTTCCGTTTCGTGACGAGGACGACGAAATCGCGTTTCGAGTTCGTTCGAAGCGGTTGTTCGACAGTGCAGGCGATTACGTTCTTCTCGTTGGAGAAGGCGAGGAACCGCTGCTCACCCTCTCAAAAGAACTTAACTTTCGTCGCCATCACTGGACTGTCGCGTTTCCAGACAGCGAAGAAATCGTCGAAGTTACCTCTCGACGCGGACTCATCGGTGCGGTGAACACCGTCTCGCAGATGCTCTCTCCACTTCCGCAGACATTCTCAATCGACGCGCCGAACGGCGAGCACATCGGGGAGGTTGCTGGGCGACTTCATCCGCGAACCGTTTACGACGTTCGCATCGAGCGTACGAGGGCGACTTCGCAAGAGGTTTTGAGCGCGGCTGGCGTAGCTATCGCCGTGTTGGAGAGTGTGTAGGAAAGACAGAGAGCTGTCTCCTCGCGTCGTAAATTAGCGGTGGTTCGGTGTTAAACCCATCATCACAAGGGGCTCAGTGGGGGTAACATTTCGTCATCACCACCAAGCGGTGATAGAGCGCTTGCAGTGAAAAACATCACGCAGTGTGGATCGCTACACGAAAAATACGCAACCCAACACCGTTTATATGTTGTTGCATGAAATCAGATAGTGTCCAAAGAAGAGAAACAGCGGATAAGAGTCTGTATCGACGTTCTCCCCAGCGACGATACAAACGTGTTTCGAATCGGTGTTGCAGACGACATTCTTCGTCTGTTGACCGACGCAAACGATACGGAGTTCACGATTTCCGAACTCGTCAATGCGACAGGGGTGACTCGCTCGACAGTTTGGCGGGCTGTACAACTACTGGACAATCTCGGTGTTGTCCGAATTCGTGAGACGCCACAGCGAAATTACGTTTCCATCGACCCCACACGTCTTCAAAAAGACGACCCAATACTCGCCATCGAGCAACCCGAGTTTCACGACCCTGTTCGAATGTTCATCAAGGAAGTTCAGTCTGCACTCGGTGAGACAGGCGATATCGAGACTGTCGTCGGTATCGTCCTGTTCGGAAGCGTCGCTCGCGGTGAGGCAGACAGACAGAGCGACATTGACCTCTTTGTCGTCGTTGATGGCGACAGAACGAGTGCGAGACGCCACGTGACGGACGTGGTCAGCGACCTGAGCGAACGTCGATTCGGCGGCGACCGGTTCGACTTCGAACCGTACGTCGAATCGACCGAGAGCGCGCGACGAGCAGGCGAGAAGTTGCGAGATATCTTCGAGGAAGGAATTACTGTGTACGGAACCGAACAGCTTCAGTCGATTCGAAAGGGGGTCTTCGCAGATGAGTAGTTCGAGAATCGAAACACTCCTAGACGAGGTACAGGCCTCCTTTGACAGGCGGCCAGACGACATCGAAACCGGACTGACCGTCGAGGATGCCGCTCTCTTGCAGCTTCGGAAGGCATGTCGTTTGCTCGCAGGTGCTGACGCGCTCCGCGACGAAGGCTACTACACACTCGTCATCGAAGCGGCGTTCGCGGCCATCGAGCGAACGGTCGAGTTTCGGTTGTTGGAGCGCGGGACAGCACAGTCCAATTCGCTCCCCGAAACGCATCCCGGTGTCTACCGCGAAGCAGCATCCGCAGGTATCTTCTCCGAATCAGTCGCCGACAACCTCGCCGACCTGTGGCGCGACCACCGAGCGAAGACGTACTATCAGGACGGGGTCGCGGCGGCGAATCGCGCGGAAAAAATGCACGGGCTTGCGTCGGAGATACACCGATTCGTCGTTGGTCGCTCTTCGCAGGGTCATGAGTGTATCTGCGAGTAGATTTTCACAAGTCGCGGCTACTAATAGAAGGTGTCTTCCAGTAGGGGAAACATATCACTTTAGACGACGAACGCTGGCATCGTGTTAGCCTTTCTCTAGAAACGTCACCTCATGTGTTTGCTACACGGAAAGTACGCTTCTGATACTGGAGGTGAACTCCACAATTGTGACTCACTGCACCAGTACCCAAGCCAGTGTCGAACCCGACCTGCTTCCAGCGGCCGGTCGTCCCGAACTTGTTGCAACCGGCCGCCCGGGCATAGACCGCTTCTGATACCGACTACCCAAGGATGTTCTTACGTTCTGATTCGGACAGGCTGACGTCCGGGCCGACGTTCCGGGAGCACTCTTCGCACTCGTAGGATGCCCCGCCCTCATCGAAGGTGTACATCGGGAGTCCGAACAGGAAAAACGCATCCTCCTGATGACGCTCGATTACTGTAGCGGCATCTGCCCCGCAGGATGGACAGTGGTTCTGATCCGGGGCCGGTTCTTGATAGGTGACTTTCGCCCGCCCGAATGACGGATACGCCTCGCTCTTCGTCGTCTGAATGATGTCCTCGTGTGGAATCGTCCGTTCCGTGACCGTGTTTTCCACCCCCGTGTCCGTCGCTACGTTTAGATCGACGTAAGGTGCCACTTCGATAGTGTTATGCGAGCCGGCAAGGTGGAGGTTCACGGTTCCGCGATTCCCTTCGATATCCACGGAGTTCTTCCAACCGGTGACGTACAAGTCTATCTCCCGAGTGAGTTCCTCTATCTCTACGGAACAGCGGCCACCAGCGACACCGACACCTGTAGACGGATCAGAGCTGTGCAGAGACCGCTCCCAACCAGTTACAGTCTCGTCGTACTCCTCACGAGCTGTCGGTGTTCCGGCATCGCTGTCGTCGAAGACGCGTTCTGACCCGACGACCTGTAACTCTCCGCTAACGGCGTTGTGCTCGATGAACACGTCCCCCGCGTCCCGTATCACGACATCGCCGGTGGCACCGTCCGGCATCACGTAGCCGTCTTCGAGCGCGCCAGAGATTTCCGTCTCGATGCCGTCGAGGTCAACTTCTCCGCCGGTTTCCGTATTCGTGAACACGTACTCTGCATTCACGACCTTCAGGTTGCCGTCGATGCTCCCGGAGAGGACGTGAACGTTATCCGCACCATCGATTTCGATTGGCGTCTGTTCGTCACCAGTCAACGTTACGTCGCCTGAATATGATTCGGTACTGCTCATAGTTGCTGTATCGCTCCTTCGACTGTCGAAATACGAAGCATGTCAGCTGTTTTGTAGCGCTGATACTTCAACGCTCAGGAAAACAGTCACGCGAGGGCAGCGACCCCCAGCGTCAGATTTCGCTACGTTTGATCAGGGCGTAGAGGAACAACCCAGCGAGGATCACGTTCAAGTACACGAGTCCAGCCGCAGTGAACCTCGCGCCGATTCCAGTGGGGCCGATGCCGCCGTATCCGATAGTGAGGAACGTGATGTAGCTGAAGTAGATGTTGATCATCAACGTATGCAACCCGTCTGATGTGGCCAACGCTCCAATCGACGAGAGTTGGTCTCCACTGGTGGCGAACGGATCTCCACCAAACGCGAAGACGAACCCTGCGATGAGCGGGAACAGGATGAAGACAGTCGTAATTCGATACAGTCGCAGTCCATACCCACACGACACACCGAGGAACCAGTTTTCTACCCCCCTGAGGAAGTTCTTGAAACGCGTTTTGACTCCCTCCGAAGCGTCAGTAGCGATATCGATGAACTTCTTCCGAGCGAACTGCTGGCGCTTCACTCGGAATTCTCCGGCGGCCTTGATGTTACTCTCCGTAGATGCACTGTTTTTCGCTTTCAGGTACGTCTTCTCGGTCATCTCGGGAGTCAGATCGGCGGCGAACTCGTAGTCGTGGTTCCCCGCATCAAATGTATGGAGGTTCCAGTCGTTCCGGTCTAAATATCCGGTGTGTGCTGCGAAGTCGAACCCTTCGAACGTCGTATCGCAGATGCGGAAGTAATCCAGCAACTCCCGTTCGTCGTCCGGGTTCTCTGCTCGGAGCGTTACCGTCCCGAGTGTAGCTTTCGTAAAGTCAAAACGAATCCATCCGGACTCCGGTTGAATGATCTCTCCGTCGTCAACCTCGGCGTCTGTGAAATTGAAGTACGTGTTCTGCCCGAATGATGATGCCCTCAGCTTGATCGAGTCATTGAATTCGGCGTTGATGAAATCGACGCTCCCCTCAAACTTCGCGTCCATGAAGTTAGCCGACGTAAACACTCCGTCGTGGAAGTCCGCATCATCGAGGAATATCGCCTCGGTGAAGATGGCGTCATCGTGTAGGTAGTTGGTTCCACCGAGGAACTCCCCTCCTCGGAAGATCGCTTTCTGTTTGAACGTTGTGCCCTTGAAGCTCGCATCACCATTGAACAGAACCTCATCGAAGTCCGCAACGCTATCGAAGGTGGCACCATCGAACACCGCGTCGTCATCGAATTGAGTCCGTTCGAAATTGACGTCGTCCTGGAATGCTGTATTACTGAAGTTGGAGTAGTGAAATGTCCCCTGATAGAACGTGACCTCTCCAGCGAATGTGGCATCCTCGAACGTGACGTCGTCGGCGAGAACCGCCGCCCCTCCGTGGAACTCCACACCACGAAATGTCGCGTGTGCATCGAACTGTGCATTCCTGAACGAGGTGTCGTCGTGGAAAGTTACCTCGTCAAAGTCAGCCACTCCGCTGAATGTACAGTCCGTAAGGAGGAACGCACCGTTCACGGTCGCTTTCTCGAATACTGCCGCTCCGTGGAACAGAACGTCCTCGAACGATGTGTATTCGAACGTAGCGTACTCAAACGTCACATCGCCGTGGAATGTCGCCTCGTCGAACGTGGTGTTGTCACCTATCGAGTTCACGCGGCCATAGAACTGTACAGCGAGGAAGCTTGCGTCAGCCTCGAAGACGGCCTCCTCGAAACTCACGTCCTTTCGGAAATCGGCCTCGTCAAAACAGACCTCTCCTTCGAAACGACTGGCAGTGAAATCGCTGTCACCCTCCAACACGAGTGCATCGGAGAAGTCCACCTGCTCGGTAATCGTAGCGTGACTACAGAGGATTCCGTTCTCGAACGTACAGTCGTCGGCAACGATTCCCCCGACCTCACTGTGGCGGAGATCAAACGGTTCCTCAAACCGGGCGTCAGAAGCGGTGATGCCGCCTTCGATTGTGGTGTGTCGGAAGTCAATTGGATGCTGGTCGGCACCCTCAACGTCGATATACTCTAGCGTGATCTCCGGGAGAGTTGCCCCGATGAACACACGCTCCTCGGGCGTGCCAGTCTTCAGAATTGTAGTGATCTCTTTAGAGAGTTCGCTTTCGGAGATCCCTGTCTCACTACGTGCCTCTGGTTCCAGATGGAACTGGCAGTGATGGTGGTCTGCATGCGCTTCGTGGGGACACTCCCACACTCTTTGTACAGTAGTCGATTCGTGTTCCGCTGGGTCAAACGTGTATGAACAGCTCGTTGGCATCGTGTCGTATGGTATTGCTCTATCGTGTAGACGGCGCGTCACTCTGTGACATCGGTATCGCTATCTGTCGTCAGGATTCGTTTCAGCGTTTGTCTGTCACTCTCCAACCGTTCATTGGTCCAATCGCGTTTCACTGCGGAGCGCAAGACCGTGTTCTGGATACGTGTGATATGTCTCGTAGCACACCTCGCTTAGCACGTCAATCGAGGTGTACGCCTCCGGGCCAAACTGATATGCAATATCGTATTCCGCCGGGTCGCTGAAACTAGACAGTGGTTCACTGGCGAACTCGACAGTGATGTCGAGATCGTCTATCGCGTGGGAGAGCGTTTCCGTATAGCCCTTCGTAATCGGTACGACGTTGACCATTCCATGAGGGCTACGCCGGAGATTTTCTCCCGGTTCTGGTTGGGTAGTGTCTGATTGAATCGGATTGCACGTGAGGAATTCATGGAATTGAAGCGCCTCACAGCCGATGTAGTGAGAATCTCCAATTATGGTGAAAGTAAATTCGTGACCGAAGAACTCTCCGACCTCTTGGTGTTTGATTTCATACTCTTCAAGAGACGGTTTTTCGTCCGTGTACGAAAGGTACAGTTTCTCTGTTGTGCTCATTGTGTTAGGCCTCGTTCGTGATGCTCGTGTTCCCGCTATCGATACTCACAGCCCGTGTATCGACGATGATGTCGTAGTTCGGGTGGAAGACCCGGTTCGTTTCTACATTGGTATAGGTGGGTGTCTTCCGCCACTCTCGGTCTTCGTAGTGGTCGCCGTATGTCTGAACGTATGTAGTTCCATTCTGGGGACTAATGATTGGTCGGTTATCATCTGTGGCGAGCACATGGAAGCGCTCACCCAGTTGAGGATCGCCGTCCTGATTGAAGTCGTCCCGAGCCCAGTACGACATCTTGTACTCGAATCCGGCTTCAGAAACCGTGTTCATGTACGCTTTATAATGTTCCCCGTAGGCGTACTTCGAATATCCCCAAGTCACGACAGTTCCGTCGTCGGAGAGATGATTGGTGAGCATCGAATAGAACTCGACGGAGTACAATCCGAGCATCTTCCGACTTTTCGCTCCGGGGAGGTCGAGGAGGATGACGTCGTACTGCTTGTCATTCTCCTGGAGATACGCATAGATGTCCTGTTGATGAACGCTGAGGTTCTCGTACTCGTAGGCATCGTCGTGGTACTGGCTCAGGAACGGATCGTCTTTCGCATACTCCAGAAACTCCCCGTCGATATCGACCTGGTCAACATCCACACGGTGATTTCGGAGGTGCTTGTCAGCGATGTAGTCCCCCCCGCCGACGAGGAGCACGTCGGTTTCCGTGCTGTTTGGATACATCGTCATCGGCACATCGACGAGACCACTGTGATACGAATCAGTCCAGCTGTCGCACACTTGTATCGCAGTATCCAACCGCATGCACGTATCAGAGTCTCCGGCGAACTGCATGTTCTTAGAGTCTCCCGCCCACGATCGTTCGTACTTCACTATCTGCTGGTGTTTCGTCGTCTGCTGGTCGGTGATGTCGGCTTCAACTACGTCGTTGGCCCAGTTCGACTCGATGACGTCCTCCATGTAGTACTCGGTCACCTCATTGTTCACTGTCTGATGATTTACAGCGACCCCAGTGAACACACTGGTGAGGAGCAGACACGCGACGAGGAACGATACCCGTTCTTCGGTCAAGATATTCCGCTTCTCTTCGGCGAAGATGCCCCATGGACGAACACTGAACCGCAGGGCAAACAGCAACGCGGCGACACAGTTGAGTAGCGCCAACAGGAACACCGATGAGATGAGCCCGAACTCGGGGTAGAGATAGTACACGTAAATCAATGCCCCACCTAACCCACCGAGGTAATCCATCGCCAAGACCGTCGAGTACGTGTCGTACTCGTCACTGCTCTTCGATGTATGGAAGAACAAACCGGTCACTCGATAGGCGATGCTGTTGACTATCTCTGCGACCTTCACTCGCCATCCACCCGGGTCTGGATCGGTGCCGTGTTCGGCTTTCACCATTGACAGCAGTAACGGCAATTCGAACCCCGACAGGATGCCAACGAGGACAACAGGGAGGCGTGCAGCCACCTGCAATGCCATCGACGGCACGACAGCCGGGAACTCCACCGTGTTTATCCAGATAATAAACAACAATCCAGCTGGCGCAGCGAATGCAAGATACACTTCCGTCCGGAAGAAGTTCGCATTCCGTCCATCGTCCAAATGCTTCGAGAGGTACGACCCGATTCCCAACGAAGAGAAAAACAGGCCGATAGTCAACCCATACTGTGTGAGCGCCCCGCCGTACATCACCGTCAGCAACTCGGAGTACACCAGCTCGTATGCGAAACTACAGAGTGCGACGGCGAATGCGGCCGTGTGGAGGATCGCTTGTTTCGAGATTTGGGATGTGGATATACGCGACATTATCGGAGGAATCCGGTACTCTGACTGGAGATAGTATGAAGGCGATACTGCTGGTCGGACAGTTGCTCATCAGACGCGTGGGGACACCTTCCATCGCTCGGTAACTTCTAAGCTCCCGTTGGCTCGCTCAACGCGGATGTCGATACATTCCCAGCCCAAGTCACCGTCTTCTCCCTCCGCTAAGGCTTGTTCTTCGATGACGGTGTGAGCGCCAACACGGTACCAGCCAGCGCCCTGCTCGCCGACAAGCGGCGTTTCGATCTTCGTGTTCGGATCGGGTTCGTCGTAGGTCTGATCCCAACTAACCGGCCCCGCTCCGGGGTCTTGTTCTTGGAACTGCTGATTCGTCCCGAGATATGCCACTCCAATCGCAGCGAGTGTCACCGGGTACTTCTCCACCTCATCCTCGTGGTCGTCGTACCAAGAGTTAGCGTATGAGCCACCGAAGAACCACGCTCGTCCGTTGTGCGTCCGTGGAGCCGAGGAGTACCCTCCAGACCCTCGGCCAGTAGCTCCTCGACCTTTGGCAGCGCTTGCGACGCCAACCGGGGAGAACCCACTCAGTGAGTTCGCCGCCCCGTTGCCATTCGTGTTTCCGTCGGACGAGCCTGTAGAAACAAGGTCGATATCCCGTCGAGACATGACCCACTGTTGGTCGGCCGGGAACGGCCGAATCTGTAGATTGTTGCCCGTAATCGAGAGGTCGTTGACGACGTTCGACCGACGAGGGGGCGGAGAGTTCTCTGAAGTGCAACCAGCAAGCGCGGTGAGTGCGCCTGTGCCAACGATACCACCTTTTTGGAGGAAGCTACGACGTTTCATGGCTGTATATTTCATTATCGGCCGCAGTGTTGCATCCCGAGGGAGTATACCACGCGCCCGCTGATGCAAACCGTGTATCTGTCTGTAAATCATTATGATGTATAAATCTCTGGGAAATAGATTAAATTCTGAACCTCCACCATTCGTGAAGTCACCAGTGCTTCGTCGTCGAGTGACGATACCATTTATATTAAAGAGAAGAGACTGAGATTCTGTTAGTAGATGCCGGTTCCAATGGGTGTGGTTTTCGTCACCGCACGACTGGTTTGACGCTGACAACCGGAGGGGTTCGAAAGCACCTTTCGAAACGACGCAGAAGCATTCACGGTGTTTCGCCGTACAGAACGAACAAAAGCGAGAGGAAGAAAAACGTGGACGGGAGGAGGATGGAGAAGCAAAGCCATCGTTTGTTCGAGGGATTCGACCACACGGCGTACCCTGCGATGACGGGAAGCGTAAAGTGGATGAGAAAGTCGATAGCCGACGCCGAGGTGGGAAGGCCGTCGGGATGAATGACGAGTATCGTCACCAGAACTGAGAGAGAAGACAGCACAAAAGCCAAAACCAATGCAGTACAATCACGTCTCGTCTTCTCGCCACCCGACCAACGACCGTAGTTCCTCGCTTACGTCCCAAACAGCCTTTCTTCCGAGCAAACCGCGCTCGGTCACGTACCCAGTGACGAACTCCGCGGGCGTTACGTCGAACGTCGGGTTCAGCACCGACAGACTCCCATCGCCGTCGTACACCGCCGTAGAATCACCCGATTCCAGTTCCGGGCCGTCCACCCCGTCGCGGAGTCGTACCTTGTCGGTGGACGTAACGACGAACACCGGCACGCCTTCGCGGTTGGCGGCCATGGCCGCCAGCCGCGTTCCGGTCTTGTTCACCACGTCGCCGTTCGGGAGAACGGCATCCGCACCGACGACCACGCTGTCTACGTCCTCCGTCGCCAACACGTGCCCGATTCCGGCGTCGGTGTGAAGCGTTACGTTCGTACTTTCGGCGATTTCCTCCGCAACGCCGACGCTCTCACATGCTGGTCGGGATTCCGCGACGAAGACGCGCTTCGCGCCGCGAAGCGCGTCCAACACGGTTCCGGAACGGGAAAGGGTGAAAACGGTCGAATCTTCGGTTTTCTCTCGTGCGTTTTCGGTCGCTTCCTCGTCAACTCGGTAGGCGCGGTCGATTCCCTCGATAGCGGACTGCTCGACGGTGGACGGGGAGTCAGTTTCCGCCATCACGCGATTGAGTCGGTTTTCGAGGACGGCCATGCTCGGCCGGGCAGAGCGAAGTTCGATTGCCAACTCGGCCAGTTCGTCCCAGTCGCCGTCTCGAACCGCGAGCAATCCGGCCCGGTCGCGGAGGATTTCGAGGGCACGAATCGAGATGTACGCGGAACCGTGTTTCGTATCCTCGGCGACCGATTCGACGCTCGGCGCGACGTGTTCGTAAGAGTTCCACAGGTCGGGCACCGTCTCCCGGCGAAGGATTTCGGTCGGAGGAACCCACTCCACCTCGGTCGTTTCCCAGTCGGGTTCGACTGCGCGAGTCGCGCAGTCGAACAGGTACGGGTGGACTATCCAGCGTTTTCCGAGCGATTCGTCTTCCACCTCGAAGGAATCGCCCGCTCGAACGAACGTACAGGCAAAAAACAGGCCGGTTTCCTCTTGGATTTCTTCGCGCGCGTGGGCGTCGGGGTCGTCCTCGGCGTGTCCGGCGACCGCGCCCCACAGACCAGCATACGACCCGACCTGCTCGCTTCGCCGGAGCAGTAGCACGTCACCTCGATTCCGCAGAAAGCAGGTGACGACGTGGGCTTCGTCCATACGAAATCGTCGTTCCGAGAGAGGGTGAATCTGTGGGAGAACCGAAGCCAGCTAGCGGTCGTAGGCGACGATTGACGTGTCATCGCCGACGATGACCACGTCGTCGCGCAGGATCGGTTTCATCGTCGCTCGCTCGTTCAACGCGTACTGTTCTTTCTGCGCACCGCCGATACCGAAAATGGAGAGGCTATTTTCCGGAGTTGATTCCTCTTGCGTCGTTTCGACTCGTTCGACAGATTCGATTGCGACTTCCTTCTCGGTCACTGAAAGTGGCGTGCCGAACTTCGCCCGCTTTCGCCAGCGCTCTTCGCCGGTGTGTCTGTTGCACGCAACGATGTACGTCTCCATCGCAAATCGACTCCGACTGTGGTTCGAATAAAGCGAAAGAATGGCGTACACGCTCGAATCGTTCGCTTCGGGAAGCGTTCCGACCGACCCAATCCAGTCGCTTTCTGTCTGCCAGCGCACGCTCCCGTCAGTTGAGTTCAGTGCCGTAACGCCGTCCATCGAGGCGACGAAAACGGCACCGTCGTGGTGCGTGAGTGCAGCATTTCTGCCGGTTTTCTGCTTCCATAGCGTCTTCCCCTCGTCCGCATCATACGCCCGTATCGTCCCCGTCGGTGAGGCCGCAAACACGCGCTCGCCGTCCGTATCGACCGACGAACGGATGTGTCCGAAGGGATACGCCCACTCGATTCGCTCCGTGTCGAGGTTCACCGAGAAGGCCGCGTATTTCTCGATTTCTTCGCTGTAGGCGACGCCGTACAGTCGTGAGGAATCCACCGGAACCGCAGAGTAGCGGCCGAACGCCAAGTAGTCGGTTCGAAGTTCGGTCGGGCCGTCACCGTTCACCGGAACCTCGTGGATACTTCCGTCCGCCTCGACGAATGCGCGATTATCGACGAGAATCGGGGGGGCGGTAATCCGCGACAGGTCGGCAAGCGGTTCGTACTCGCCGGAGAATCGAACGAACCCGAGTTCGCCGTTTGGTTCCAGCGTGGTCGCCACGACGAATCCGGTATCGGTAACGGCCGATGCTCGTGCGGGATAGCCGTCCAGCGTCACCGTCCATCTGGTGTCGCCGCCGTTCGCTCGGAGCGAGGTACACCCGCTTCCGAACGCCAGCAAACTGGCACCTGTAGCGCGAAGAAATTCGCGGCGGAACCCGCGGGTCATAACTAAACCACCGAAACTGAGCAAAAAAGCGTTCCGGTGGAATCGGCCTCGAACGCTTTTCTACCGGGACAACGAAGCGGGAACTATGCTTCGGGTCGCCATCATCAGCGACACGCACATTCCCACGCGAGCGAATCGCCTCCCCGACTGGGTTCGAACCCGAATCCAGCGGGCGGATTACACGATTCACGCCGGGGATTTCGATTCGGCGGACGCGTTGGTTTCCATCACGGAACTGACCGACGGCAACCTCACCGCAGTCGCCGGAAACACCGACCCGCGGTCGCTCCGTCTCCCTGAAGTGGCAACCCGAGAACTCGGCGGCGTGACGTTCGTCGTGACGCACGGAAGCGGGCCGAAACGCGGCTATCGCAGTCGAGTCGCCGAAATCGTTCGAGAAGATTCCGACGAAGTAGCCGACTTCTCGGCCGCTTCGTCGGTCGTCGGCGTTTCCGGCCACACGCACCGAGTGATGGACGAGGAAGTCGATGGCGTCCGACTGCTCAATCCGGGAAGTGCAACGGGGGCGGCCCCGGCCAGAAACGCGACGATGCTGGTTGCGAGCGTCGAAGAGGGGGCAGTTTCGGTGCAGATTCACGAAAACTAGCGCTTGTCGTTCGAACTTACGAAAGCTACCGCAATTTGCACGTTTCGGGCGGGTTTTTATCCGGGCGCGCGAACGTCCGGGCATGAACGTTTTCGCGGTTCCGGGGATTCCGGAGGTCGAACCCGGCGACGACATCGCCGAACTCGTGGAGGAGCGAGTTGACCTCGAACCCGGCGACGTACTGCTGGTCGCGAGCACCATCGTCTCGAAAGCCGAAGGCCGCACCGCAAATCTCGCGGACTTCCCGGCGAGTCCACGGGCGGAGGAACTCGCAAGTAGACTCGGCGAAATTGCGGGCGAGGAGAAAGACCCGCGATTCGCACAGGCAGTTCTCGAAGAGAGCACCGAGATTATCATGGAGGCACCCTTCCTGCTCACCTCGACGCGATTCGGCCACATCGGCGTGAATGCCGGAATCGACCGCTCGAACACCGGAAACGCAGACCTCCTGTTGCTCCCGAAGCGACCGAACGAGAGCGCCGACCGAATCCGGTCGGCGCTCTCGCAGGACGTGCCGGTCGTCGTCAGCGACACCTGTGGTAGGCCGTTCCGACACGGCCAGCGCGGTGTCGCCCTCGGATGGGCCGGAATGCCCGCCAGTCGGGATTGGCGCGGGGAACGCGACAGAGACGGCCACGAACTCGAAGTGACGGTCGAATCTGTCGTGGACGAACTCGCGTCCACCGCGAACCTCGTGAGCGGCGAGGGCGACGACGGCCTGCCGGTCGTCGTCGTCCGCGACTGGGAGTTCGGCAACCACGAAGGGAGCGACAATCTCTTTCGGGCGGTCGATGGCGATTTCGTCCGACAGGCGCTCAGGGGGTGGGAGTTTGCGCGGGATTGAACTCACGCCGGAAGACCCAGTTTCGGAACTGGTTGCGCTCGGCGCGCGCGCCGAGCGCGAGGGCTTCGACACGCTGTTCGCGAGCAGTCACTACAACAACCGTGACCCCTTCACGGTGCTCTCGCAAATCGCGGCCGAAACCGAGGACATCCGACTCGGCCCGGGCGTCGTGAACCCCTACGAAACCCACCCCGTATCCCTCGCTTCGCAGGTTGCGACCATCCACGAAACCAGCGACGGACGAGGCGTTTTCGGACTCGGTGCTGGCGACCGCTCAACGCTCCAAAATCTCGGTATCGACCGCGGCCGCCCGCTCCGACGCGTGCTGGAGACGATGAAAGTCTCACAGCGACTCTGGGACGGCGAGCGCGTAACTCACGATGGAACCTTCGTCGCGGAGGATGCAGGCCTGAACTACGATATCGGCGTAATTCCGGTGTACGTCGGAGCACAAGGGCCACACATGCTGAGGATGAGCGCGAAACACGCGGACGGCGCGCTGGTCAACGCTTCCCATCCGCGTGATTTCGAGTGGGCGGACGAGCGAATTTCGGAGGGATTGGCCGACCGGCCCAACCATCGCGGCGAGTTTGACTTCGCCGCCTTCGCCAGCGTGAGCATCGCGGAGGACGGCGACGAAGCGCGAAAGGCCGCCAAACCGCCGGTCGCGTTCATCGCGGGTGGCGCGCCGAAACCGGTGCTGGACAGGCACGGAATCGACCACGAGCGCGCGGACGAAATCGGGAAGAAAATCGGCGCAGGGGAGTTTTCCGCCGCGTTCGAACTGGTGACACCGGAAATGATAGACACCTTCTGTATCGCCGGAACGCCGGAGACGGTGGCCGGACGAATCGACGCAGTGCTCGATTACGCGGATAGTTTCGTCGCCGGGTCACCCCTCGGTCCGGACAGAAAGGAAGCGATTAGCCTTGTCGCTGCGGCCCTCGACCTGCCGTGTCGGGAACCATAGCGGCACCGAGTCCGCCGAACGCGAGGAAGCCGAAAACCAGCACCGAGACGCCGACGAGCAGTGCGCCGAAGAAGAGGAGGATTGCGGAACCGGGGAACGAAACTGCGACTTCGGTGAACAGCCGAATCATCTCCGTGATGTTGTGGACGAGGTTTACCATACTGCAACGTCCGTACTGGGGGTACTTGGTTTCTCCGTCACGCTTACGATGTGGCGATTCGTAGACGAGAGCGTGTCGCGGGATACGTCACTGGCCGACTTCGGGACGAATGCGGACGAGGCGGAAGCCGAGTCCGAACGAGAGGAATCTGAGGCCGAAGCGGAAACGGAGTCAGAAGCCGAATTAGAGTCAGAATCGGGAGCGGAGTCGGAACGTTGTTCACGTTCCGACTCCGCAGGCGAAGGTGACTCGGAGTCGCTGGTCGATTCCGACGCAGACATCGAACCGGCCCGCGCGACCTACGACTGGACGCCCGGTGGAATCGCCTGTGAGTGCTGTGGCGAATCGGTCGAAAAACGGTGGCGAGACGAAGGCGAGATGGTTTGTGCGGACTGCAAAGAGTGGTAGTCAGTAAGATTCGACTTAGGCCGTCGATTCGCTCGAAATGGGTCACGTTTCGTGCAAGAATCGGTTCATCGGCCTACTCCTTCGAAAGGATTCCCGCGATTTCGAGCAGGGAGCGCTCACCAGCCAGACGTTTTACTACATCGGAGAAACTTTCGCCCTCGTGTTTCCTCGCTCGAAGTTGCTCGTAGGCTTCGTCGTTCAACGAGATGTTTTTCGTCCCCATGCGTACACATATCTGTGTGCAGTTTTATGTACTATCTGTGTGCAGTTTTATGTACTCAGGGTCGATGTGGATGACTTCTCTCCTTACTTGTCGTCAGTCAGAAAGCACCAATCCACAAAGTATTCAACAGTAAGTCGAACAACTCTTTGAATAGCGACAAAAGTTACAAAGGTACGTCTCCATAGTACGCATAACGAGAGGGGACTTTTGCGTCTCCAACAGGTGCCATCCGAACCCGTTACGACCGAACCCCGGCATTTAGAGCATGAAGGAAGCTAACAAAGACCCCGAGCCGACACATGTGGAACGACCGACAGACGAGTTTGCAGACCCACTTTCTATCGAAGATGCGGCGGACTTGACCCAACGAATCATCGAAAATATCGAACACGTCATCGTCGGCCAGCACGACGCCGCCGAACACATTCTGACGACGATTCTCGCGCGCGGTCATCTACTGTTGGAGGACGTTCCCGGCGTCGGAAAAACGATGCTGGCACGGTCGCTGGCGCGCTCAATCGACTGTTCGTTCAAGCGCGTGCAGTTCACGCCCGACCTCCTTCCGTCGGACGTAACCGGCGTCAACATCTTCAACCAGAAGAGCCGCGAGTTCGAGTTCCAACCCGGCCCGATTTTCGGCAACGTCGTCCTCGCGGACGAAATCAACCGTGCACCGCCGAAGACGCAGGCCGCCCTGCTCGAAGCGATGGAAGAAGAGCAGGTCACCATCGACGGAACGACGCACGAGATGCCGCGACCGTTCACCGTCATCGCCACGCAGAACGCGATTGAACAGGACAGAACCTACGAACTGCCGGTGGCGGAAATCGACCGATTCATGAAGAAACTCTCGCTCGGTTATCCGAATCCGGAAGACGAGTCCGAAATCCTCCGACGGGTCGTCGGCGAGCATCCGATTCGCCGACTCGACCCGGTTGCGAGCGCCAGCGACATCCGTCGAGCGCGAGCGACGGTTTCGAAAGTGACGGTTCAGGAACCCGTCCGAGAGTACGTCACGCGACTGGCGAACTACACCCGCGACCACGGGCAACTCGGCGTGAGTCCCCGTGGGTCGATTTCCGTTCTCCGTGCGGCACAGGCGCGCGCACTCCTCGAAGGCCGGGAGTACGTCGTCCCCGACGACGTGAAGTTGGAAGCGGAAATGGTGTTGAGCCACCGCGTCCGCGGCACCTCCGGCACGATGGGCGGCGAGGAAGGGAAGGCCGTCGTTCAGGCCGCCCTCGACAACGTTCCGGTGGAATGAGATGCTGACGCGACGTGGACAGGGATTCCTCGTTGTCGCTATCCTCGGAGTCGTGATGGCGTTCTTTTTCGGGGCACGCTCGTTGAACGCCGTCGTCGGCCCGATTCTCGTCGCGTTGGTCGTCGGATACGTCCAACTGAAACGGACGAGCCATCCGAATCTCACCGTTACCGCGCCGAGCGTCGGCTTTCGGGAGAACGAGGCGACCATCACGCTCGAATTTTCGGCACCCGACCCGTTCACAGGGCGAGTTTCGCTTGGCCTCGCGGACGGACTCGAACATTCGGGCGAATCGGTCGGAACCAGCATCGGCGAGACAGAAATAGAGTACGACGTTCGACTCACAAAGCGCGGTGAACAGTCGATTGGCCCGGTTCGCATCGTTGCCGAGGACGTGTTCGGCCTGTTTCGGCGGACGTTCACCCACCAAGTGCGCGAGACGATACTCGTCTTTCCGCGGATTCATCCGGTCGATGGCATGAAAACCGTCTCCGCGCTCGAAGAGAGTCTCGGCGTTTCGGCGCGGCGCGAGTTCGACCAGCTGCGCGAATATCAGCGCGGCGACCCGCTCCGCGACGTCCATTGGAAATCCAGTGCGAAACGACCGGCGGACGACTTGCTTATCAAGGAGTTCGAAACGGAAGAGGAACGACAACAAATCGAAATCACGGCGGAGGCGGACGGTGGCCGCGTCGATACCGTGGCGGACGCAGCGGCGAGCATCGCGTCCGCGATGCTCGATGTGGGAATCTCGGTTGGCCTGCGGACGCCCGAAAGTCGGATTCCCCCTGATTTCGGCGATACACAGCAGACGGACATTCTCACACTACTCGCACATATGGAGAGCGGGCGCGTTCACGACCGCGAACGAGGACAGGCGGACATCGTCATCCGCGGACAGACCGCGCGCGAAGAGGCGGAAATCCAGTTCGCCGGACGGACGGTGGCGTTCAACGAGTTCGTGTTCGGGACAGGAGGGTCGCCACCATCGGCGCGCGCCGACGGTGGCGTAGACAGCCACGTTGACGTGACGGGCGAAAACGGAGACTCACGATGAGCACGAGACAGGACAACCGACTTCGGTTCGGTGGCGTAGCGATACCATATCACTGGCTTGCCGTCTGTTCGACGGCGGTTCTCATCGGGTCGTATCTGAGCATTCTCTATCGGATTACGAACGTCGTTGGCGTCGCTGGCGATTTGCTGTTCGTAGTCGCAGGCGCGCTCGTCGGAGCCATGCTGCTGGCGCGAAAGCTTCCAGCGTGGACGGCGTTCGTAATCGGTGCAATTTTGCTCGTAATCGGCCTATTCAGTTACTACGCGACGGTTCCCGGGATGTATCTCTCGCTGGAACAGGCAGACCGAATCATCGCGGACACCATCGCACTGTTGACTGGGCTGTCGGTCGAGATGATGCGCGAAATCGAGACGTGGGCGTTGAGCGTCTCACCCGCCGCCGTCTTCGTTCCGTGGTATCTCGTCTTCCGGCGACGGTACGGACTCGCTGCGGCGAGCGGCGGGGCAGTACTCGGCTTTTTCGTCCTGACGGGCGACGCCGGGGCGTTCGTGACGCTCACCGGGATGGTCGGCGCACTCGGCATCGTCGCCTTCGGGACAATGTCCCGGTACGGCGGTACCATCGCGCAGATGGACGTGCTGGCGGTCGCACTAGTCGCAATGATACTGCTCTCGACGACGGTGAGCGTCGTTCCGGGCGGCAGTGCGAGTCCGATTCTTCCGAGTAGCGGCGGCGGTTCCGGAGGTGGCGGCGGCCTCATCAGCAACGACCAGCGCGTTGCGATACAGGGGAGCATCGAACTTTCGCCGAAGGTGCAGTACACCGTCACGTCGAATCACGGCGGCTACTGGAAAGTAGCGTCCTACGACCGATATACGGGCGACGGTTGGATTCGAACCGGTGGCAGTCGGTCATACGAAGACCAGTCATCACCGCCCGGAACGTCCTACGAAGTCCGACAGACGTTCACCGTCGAAGCTGACCGCGTCAACGCGATGCCCGCGGCGTGGAAACCGATACGCGTGATGGGAGATATGGACGACAGAACCCGAATCAGTAGCACCGGAAGTCTGTCGCCGAAAAGCGCGCTAACGAAAGGCGATTCGTACAGCGTTCGCAGTCGAGTTCCGACGAAAAACCCCGAAACGTTGCGCGATGCGGGAACCAACTATCCATCCGAAATACGACAGCAGTACTCGCAACTGCCCGGGTCAACGTCGAATCGACTGAAAGAGAAGACGAGCGAGATTACCGCCGACGCGGACAATCCATACGAGAAGGCGATCCGCATCGAAACGTGGTTGGAGGAGAACAAGGAGTACTCCCTCGATGTCGAGCGACCGGACGGAGAAATGGCCGATTCGTTCGTCTTCGAGATGGAGGAAGGCTACTGCGTCTACTACGCCACGTCGATGGTGACGATGCTCCGAACGCAGGATATTCCCGCGCGGTTCGCCACCGGTTACACGTCGGGTCAGCGCGTTTCGGAGGATGAGTGGGTCGTCCGGGGCCTCGACTCGCACGCGTGGGTCGAGGTGTACTTCCCGGACACGGGGTGGGTTCGATTCGACCCGACGCCGAGTGAACCGCGTTCGGACGCGGAACAGGAGATGGTCAACGACGCGCGTGCGAGCGGCGAAAGCGGCGTCGATACGGACGAAAGCGAGAACGGAACGTGGACGCCGGAACCGACGACAACCACCACGACGACCACGACGACCACGACCACGGATGACGAAGACAACTCCACCAGCGATGGGGTAGACGGTCCTAATCCAGATCCCGGTGAGCCGCAAAATCCAGACCTCGGCGAGTTGACGAGCGCGGTGACGCCGACAGAGACGACGAACTCGTCGTCCGAGGAGGGAGGCGGGATTCCTATCGAACCGCCGTCGAGGGAGCAACTGCTGTACAGTAGCTTGCTGGCGATTGGAGTGCTGCTGACGGCAAGACGAACCGGCATACTGCAACGGGCGTATCGAACGGTGTGGGTTCGCTGGCAACCGCGTGACGACCCCGAGACGGACGTAGAGCGGGCGTTCAGTCGGTTGGAGTACTATCTCGCGCAGAAGCATCGTATGCGACGACAGGGTGAGACGCCGCGCGAGTATATCGCTTCGCTCTCGCACGTCGGTGTGGACGACCGAGCACAACGTGTCGGGTCGCTGTACGAACGGGCGCGATATGCAGGAGATGTGAGTCGAGAACACGCAGACGAAGCCGTGTCACTCGTAAACGACATCGTCCGAGGGTCGAAACGTCAGAAGTCGAGTGGATAAATATCACTCGACATGGCAACATACCCGACAGTGTTTAATAGGTTGCTTTCGTAGCCCCATGCGTAATGTCGGAAGTCTGCTCGACGTGCGGGCTGCCTCAGGAGCTTTGCGTCTGTGAAGACGTCGCAAAAGAATCCCAGCAGATCACTATTCGCATCGACGAGCGCCGTTACGGAAAAGAGGTAACGATTATCGAAGGATTCGACCCGAAAGACGTCGATTTGGACACCTTGTCCTCTGACCTAAAATCCAAGTTCGCTTGTGGTGGCACGGTCGAGGAAGGACAGATCGAACTGCAGGGTAACCACACCGGGCGCGTCGAGGATTTCCTCCGCGACAAGGGCTTTAACGTCGCCTAGCGGATACTCTCGGTCGTTTTCGAGACTAAAAACGGAAGAGAGCAGAGCTACGCGTCTATTCTTTCGAGACAGTCGTCGATAACACGATAGAGGGATTTCCCGCTTCGCTCGCTGAATGCGACGAGGGTACCCTCCGTCTCGGTTCGGATGAAATGCAGGACGAACAGATTGCTGAACGTGTAAACGTTCGCGCGAGGAGTGCCGAGTTCGGGCGCGACAGCTCCCGCTAGCCCGATAGTACTGTGGAGGTCGCGGCCTAACTCGACCAGATTTGTTATCAGGTCGTCACCAAAGTTGTCCCGAACCGTATCCGAGAGGTAGTATATTTCGTACTCCTGCGAACCGTATGCGATAATTCATTGAAGGCCGCGCCCTGCTCGGCGCTTGCAGTACGCCCCCGATATCACGCACGCTAACATGTGTCATTGTTGGTTGTGGAAAACACACTGGGAAGAAGTAGCATATGTTTATGTATTGTTGCCGAAGGAGAAACAGAATCAGAACGGTGCGTCGGATTCAGCACCGTCGGCCGATTCGAGGTCGTGTTCCCAATCGTTTAGTCCGCCAGCCATACTTTCGACGCGCGTGTTTTCGGGGATGCCTTCGTAGGAGTCGATGAGGCGAGCGGCCTGCACGCTCGACTTTCCGAGGGGACAGACGGTGACGACGCGCTCTGCCTCTTCTAACTCCGAGATGCGCTGTGGAAGTGCGTGGAAGGGAATGTTCTCGCTTCCGGGGATATGACCGCCGTCGAACTGCGACTCCGGTCGGATGTCGACGATTCGCACGTCTTCGTCTGACTCTACGAGCTCGTGAACGTCGTCGGTCGAGATTTCGGCGTCCATCGACGTGTCGTATGGACGCCGACGGAATAAGCGACCCGGTCGAATTTCGAACGAGGTATCAGAGCAGTCCCTCTTCCTGTGCGACCAATAACGGTGGAAGCGACCAGCCACAAATCGGGCCAGCACGGACTTTTTCGATTGCGTCCGCGACCGGAACGGTTCTGACTTCGATGAACTCGCCCGGTTCGAGGTGCTGGGTTCCCGACGTGAGGTCGTCCGCGAACACGACGCCGCGGCGCTTTCGCATTCCCGCCGTCGGATAGTACGTTTCGAGCAATTCGACGTGTCCCGCCTCGTAGCCGGTTTCCTCGCTGAGTTCGCGTTTTGCGGCCTGTTCGAACGACTCGCCGGGGTCGATTCGCCCCGCCGGACAGGATAGCATCGTCTTCCCGAGTCGCGGGCGATACTCCTCGATGAGCACGAGTTCGTCACCTGTGCGCGCCACGATGGCCACCGAATCCGGCGGGTCGAACCAGAGTTTCCGGACGCGTTTTCCGTCGGGTCGTTTGAGGGAGTCGTACCCCACAGCGTGGCCGAACAGCGACAGTCCCCGTCTCGCTTTGCGTTTCCAGTTCATCCGTCGATGAGTCCTGCCTCGCTGGCGAGGAGCAGTGCTTCGATAGTCGCGTCGTTGGCGGGTGCCTCGCGTGCCGCATCCAAGGCGTCATCGACGGGAATCGCTCGGACGGAAAGGAACTCGTTGTCGTCCAGATTTTGCTCGGTCGGCGTCAATCCCTCGGCGAAGACGATGCCGCGCTCGTGGCGTAGAACGCCCGTGGCGACCCAAAAGGATTCGAGCAGTGCGAGGCTGTTCGCCTCGAATCCCGTTTCCTCGCGGAGTTCTCGCGCCCCGGCAGTGGTGTAGGATTCCCCATCCTCGACGATTCCAGCGGGGCATTCCAGACAGGCTTCTCCAATCGCGGGACGGTACTGTTCCACGAAGACGATTTCGTCGCCCGCGACGGCCAGCACGACCACTGCTGGCGGGAGTTCGGCCCAGTAGTATTTTTTCGTCGTCCCGTCGGGTTGCTCCACGAGGTCGTAGCCGCCCGTGTACCAGCCGGTTTCGTATTCGATTTCGGATTCGAGCACCGGCCAGTCGTGGTCGCGCCAGTCGTCGGTCATGGTTGTGGAATGTCGGGGATGGGGCTTAAAAGCGGGAGAATGGCAATGGGGAACAAGAGTGAATCAGTATCGGACGAGGAGAGAGTGAAAGTTCTGGCGACAGAGAAACCGCCGAAATTGCAACTATAAATTACCGCAACCGCAACGTCCCCTTCCTCCCCGCATGGCTGGGCGCTTCGCCGACCGCTGGCTCAGCGTCCATCCGGCGCGTCCCGTGGATTGGTCGGCTTGACGTCGTTCCCGGCAAACTACACAACCGCTGGGGGCTAGCGTTTCGCCGGAAAATTTCCGATTTTCCGGGCCGACGAATCCCTCGAAGGAGCGTCGAAGACGCAACTGAGGGGGTGAGGAGGCTTTTGATCAACCTTTTGCAAGGGAGGACGGTCAAAGCCAGTCCCGCGTGGGACTGGCTTTGGCTCCCGACTGTGGGAAAAGGTTGAGGGATGGATTTATGCCGCTCCTGCACTCAGATGGAGGTAATGAGTGAGGTTTCCGCGAGCGTCGGGCGCTACCTCAGCACGATTCATCTCGTCAGCAAGAGCACCGGCCGCCCGGCAAAAACCGGAGAATTGGCGACTGCCCTCGACGTGAGCGCCGCCAGCGTCACGGAAATGCTGACGACGCTCGAATCGCGCGACCTCGCAACCTACGAGAAGTACAAGGGCGCACGACTCACCGACGAGGGCGAGGAGACGGCCCGCGAAGTGATGTGGAAACATTGCCTCGCCGAGAACTTTCTCGAAGACGACCTCGAAATCGACAGTCCCGAGGACACCCGCGAGATGGGCCAAGCCCTCTCGGACGATGTTGCGTCCCGACTTCGTGAGTTAATCGACCACCCCTGTGCTGGGCAATGCAGTGCGCCCCAAACCGAGTACAGCGAATGCTGTGACGACGTTCGCGGTGAGGAACACGTCCCGAACTAAAACGGCTTTCTGCCCTGCAATCTGATTCTATTCCGCTGATTCGAACCGAACGATTTTTTCGAACACATCAAGCGACAGTCGCTCGCCGCTCGTGATACCGCGTGCGGGTGCAGAGCCGAACGCATCGGTGGTGAACTGCCGCGCAACCAGCGATTTTCGCTCGCGTCCTTGTTCGAGTTCTCGGTCTGCTTCCGCGAGGAGAAGGCCTGCGGTGTACACGTCGAAGATGTACGCCGCGAGTTCTTTCGCGTGGAGTTGCGCGTAGTCGTCGTCGCTGGTCGCCAGCGTCACCAGCGCCTCTTCTACTTCACCGAGTTCCTCGCGCGTCGTTTCCACGAGGTCGGCGAGGTCGTCGTGTTCTACACCGCCGAGTCGTTCCCGAATGCGGGAAAGCGCGGGTTCGTGGGCGTTTTCCCGTGCCATCGAGCGAAGCACGTCGAGCGAGAGAACGTTCGAAGTGCCTTCCCAAATCGGAAGCACTTGTGCATCCCGCAGGAGTCGGTGTGTTACGAAATCGTTCACGTAGCCGTTTCCGCCCTGAACCTCCATCGCGTAAGATGCCACCTCGACCGCCATGCGCCCGGTTCGGGCCTTCGCAATCGGAACGAGCAGTCGCATCAGCGCGAAGGCGTCCTCGTCGCCCTGCCGGTAGCGTTCGAACTCCTTTCCGGCGTCGAACGTGAACGCCGTCGCCGCTTCGTGTGCAACTGCCATCTCCACCAAATCCCGGCGCATCAGCGGATATCGGTCGATCCGCTGGCCGAACGCTTCTCGGTTCGCGGCGCGAACTTTGCTCTCCAACAGCGCCCGACCGATGAGGCCACACGATGCGAACGCGTTGGCGATTCGTTCGAGATTGAGCATCTCGGATATGTATTTGAATCCGGATTCGGTGTCGCCCACGAGGTAGGCCTCCGTTTCCCGAAACTCGACTTCCGCCGTCGGGACGCTCACGGTACCGAGTTTGTCCTTCAGGCGACGAATGTAGAAATCGTTTTGCTCGCCGTCGCGTTTCGTTTCGGAGACGAAAAACAGCGACAGTCCGGCGGTTCCTTCGGGTGCGTCGGGTCGCCGCGCGAGCGTGAGAATCGCACCGGAATCGACGTTCGAGCAGAACCATTTTTCGCCTGTGAGTTTCCACAGGTCGTCCGATTCGTCACCCTCCGGGCGCTCTGCGATGGTTTCGGTTACACCCACGTCGCTTCCGCCTTGACGCTCGGTGAGGAACATCGCCCCTTGCAGGAGGTCGTCGTAGTTCCGGGTCGTGAGTCCATCGTAAAAGTCGGAGAGGGAACCGTCATCGAAACGCTCTAACACGAGCGCGACACCGGCGGTCATGGCGACCGAGCAGGTCAGCCCCACGTCCGCGTAGGCCAGCAGGTAGTCCATCGTTAGATGGTGAAGAATGGATTCCGGACTGTCCCTACCGGGTGGCGACCGAAACGAGTCGGCGACGATTCCTGCGCCGTAGGCCAGTTCCTCGTTTTCCAGTTGGGCCGGGTGGTATTCTACTTCGTTGACGAGCGTTCCGAATCTGTCGTAGCGATGCAGTTCCGGGTCGTGGCGGTCGATTGTGTCCGAGTTGTCGGCAATTACTGTTCCGACGGTGTCGCCGAACTCCTCGAATCGGTCTTCTGACCAGTCGCTCGCCCCGGTTCGGGCGACTTCCGAGCGAAGTACTGGGTCGTACTCCCAGTAGTTCATGCCGCGTCCCTGCTCGAACTGAGCGTAATCGAGCGAGGAAGAGTGGTCGAGTTGTTCGGGATTTGATGTCATGCTACCGAACGAATCGGGTGCGAAGTAATTAAACGATGTCCCGGTAGACACGGCCGAAGGCGATTCGCTGGAGGGTCGCAATCGCCGCATTTTCCTTTTCGTTGTAGGTCGCGGCAACCACGGTTTCTGTGGCGGGTGCGACGTGCCACGCGACGTTTTCGACGTTGTCGCTCCCTTCCACGTGAACGTCGAAGTTCTCGGGGATCGCGTCCTCGAACTCCTCGCGCGTTCCGGTGGTAACCGAGAGAAGCGAAGCGAACAGCGCGTCCCGAGCGGTTTCGATCACGTCGCCCGTTACGCGCTCGCGGTACTCCTCGCGGTCGAATTCCATCGCTTTCGCCGTCTCCTTGACGACGGTTTGGGCCGCCGGGCCAACGGACTCGTACTGTTCGCGTGCTGTGGATTCGTCTTCAGGGGAGAAGGTTCCGTGCGTTTCCATACCCGGCAATTCACGGGGCGGGAACTATTCGTTTTCGTCCTCGTCGTCTGCTTTTCTGTCAGTGTCTTCGTTCCCGTCAGCGTCTCCGTTCCCGTCAGTATCTCCGTTTTCGTCCAGCATCTCCTCGGTCATCTGTCGCGCTTCGTTGAGGATGGATTGGGCTTCCGCACCTATATTCGCGTCACGTCCGTAGCCGCCGGTTTGCTGGAGTTCGGTCTCTAAACTGCGTTCCTGCTGGCCGTGATGCTGATGGCCGTGGTCGTGAACCGTATCCTCGAACACCTGCGGATACTCCTCTTCCGAGGCGTGTTCCGTGACGCGCGATGCGAGTTCGTCCGGACTCTCCTCGCTCCATCCCGGCGTGTGCTCGTCCAACCACGTTTCGTGGTCGTCATCGCCGAGCATCGCGGCGAACGCGAGATGGTTGGCGAGGTGTTCCCCGTCGGACTGTGGCGTCTCGCAGACCGGACACGCAAATCCCATATCGCCCTGTAGGAAACACAGACGGAAAAGCGGTTCAGTTCGGGCGATGGGAGCGACTCAATCGAGTTCGACTATCATCACGAGCGCGCTCTCCCCGTCGCCGTAGTAGCGCGGCACGGTTCGAAAGTAGTGGAAACCGAACTCCTGATACAGGGAAATCGCGGGTTCGTTGCTCTCTCGCACCTCCAATTTGACGGAATGAACACCGCGCGCTTGGAGGCCGTTGAGCGCGCGCAGCAACAGTTGCCGCCCGATTCCCTCCCCTCTGCGAGAGGGATGCACCGCGAGGTCTTTGATGTGGCCGAGCGCCCGCCCGTGATTTGGCACGATGTCCGCGACGACGTACCCGAGGATTTTCGAGTCGCCCGCGGCCACCAGAAACGTCGGTTCGCCGACGTAGCGCTGAAACGCGGAAAACGGCCACGGCTGGCTAAACGACGCCTTCTCGATGCGGAAGATGGCGAGCAAATCCGCGTCTTCGGCGGGGCGAATCGTGGGTGCGTCCGCCTCGTTCGCGGTAGTTGTCACGGGTGGGGGTTCGGTCTAATGAGACAA
This sequence comes from Haladaptatus cibarius D43, assembly GCF_000710615.1. Lineage (NCBI taxonomy): Archaea > Methanobacteriati > Methanobacteriota > Halobacteria > Halobacteriales > Haladaptataceae > Haladaptatus > Haladaptatus cibarius. The sequence continues at coordinate 1,854,634 of NZ_JDTH01000002.1, forward strand.
AGCCTTGACGTCCGAACTACTCATCACAAGAATATATAAATTATAAATAGTTAATATAAAATAAGAAAACTTATTATATTGATTCTAACCACAAAATGTTTCATGACAGGAAAAGACAATAACAAGTCGACTGCAAACCGGCGTAACGTACTCCAAGGAATTGGTGCTGCAGGTGGACTGGCAGTCCTCGGCACACCGCTTGCAATGAGTGGAATAGCCCAAGGTATGGATGGTAGTTGCACCGAAGTTTCGAATGTTGATTGCGGTTCGTTTTCCGGATCAGATTGTCCTGAAAAATTATGGAAATGTTCTGATAAGTGAGAGAGTACAGAAAGTGTTGGTTTTATAACACAAGGATCTGCTCTGGCTTGGTACGAGGCTGTCTGGCACCCAAAACGTAATGCTTGGCTTCATGATATGGCCATTGATGCAACTATGTGTGGTAGATGGGACAACCCACAGGTTTCAGGATATACCCGGTCGTCTAAGATTGGAGGACAGTACTACGATATGACCCTGGGCAACACAGATAGATGGAGTATAGACCCAGACTCTAATAACAGTTACTTCGGTGTTTATCCGCACAGTGGTAGTAACGATGTACTCCCAGATTCGATAGAACTCGTTGCCGACGTAGGACTCGGAATGTTACACCCCGGTGTCGCATTCGCTCTCGCGGTTGATGATATTGCAGAATCTCTATCAGATAATAATGGTGTTAGCCAAGTTTCGGACGGGTGGGAATTAACACATCATCCGAGTGCTTTCGAAGATAGATGGACTGATTGTAAGCATTTCCAGCGTTTCTTCGTTGAGGCACCACAAGATGTGATCCCAACTGCTGAACATCTAAATATAAAGGTGGGGTGTAATTACGGCTACTTAGGCAATAATGCAACCGAAAGCGAATACTCTCTCATCTTCGGCCAAGATAGTGCAGATGAACCATCGGTTAGCACCATGTTGGCGCAAGAAGATGGGACTATCGACTTAAATCCGGAAAACATGAGTCAAGAGACTAAAGACCGGTTTGGTATTAAGAAGATAGATAATACCAAGACATCAGTAAATGATTCTGACACCGGGACAGGGACTCCAAAATACGTTGCCAAAAACTTCCCAATTAGCGCCAATATAAAATAGAGCAACATACTTGCTTTTCCAAAGAAAGAAAATTTATAACTATGAGAGAAGGATAGGGCGATATGAATCTCTCAGAAATAGCAGTTTCCGCCATATTAATCGTGGCAATAGGTTTGATCTGGATATTATTTCCTAGGGCAATTTTCAAACTTCGAAATACGCCAGGAATAAACAAAGAAACAGAGCTGAACGAATCAGGTGTAATTTTTTATCGTATCATTGTCATGTTAATAATTGTAGTTGGCCTATTTTTAATATATTTCGAATACTTTTGATCTTTAACTGCGATTCTGTGCAGCCTCGTTAAAATTGGAAAATAAAAGCTCGCGCTTAGTCGTCAGCAGGTGCCGCGCTGTCGCCGGACTCGGCCTGCTTTTTCGTGTGCGAGAGCTTGCCACCGTCTGCGAGGATACGGCGTTCGCGCTCGGAGGCGTCGAGGTTCGCGGTGAGTTCCCAGTCGTCGTTCACGCGAACCGTGAACTCTTCCTGACCGGAGCGGACTGCTTCCGCAACGTCGTCAACGACTTCGATGTCGTCGCCCTGCTCGATTTGCTCGTAATCGTCCGCGTCGATTTCGAGGGGGAGCAGACCGAAGTTGAAGAGATTCGCTTTGTGGATGCGGGCGAAGCTCTGTGCGAGCACACCTTCGACACCGAGGAACATCGGGCACAGGGCCGCGTGTTCGCGGGAGCTACCCTGACCGTAGTTCTCGCCAGCGACGAGGAAGCCGCCGTCTGCGTCGAGTGCGCGCTGTGCGAACGAGTCGTCAACGCGCGAGAGGGTGAACTCGGAGAGTTTCGGGATGTTCGACCGGTACATCAGGATATCCTGCGTCGCAGGGATGATGTGGTCGGTCGTGATGTTGTCCTGCATCTTGAGCAGGGCAGGGCCTGCGAGGTTGGATTCGAGTTCGTCCTTCAGCGGCACGTCGCCGATGTTCGGGCCTTTGATGAGGTCGTCGTCCACGGCCTCGTCGGGGGAGATGAGGTCTGGGTCGTCGGCGCTGGTGCCGTACTTGTCGCCCATTTCGACGCCCGGTGCGTCTAAATCGCCGAGTTCGTCGGCGAGGTCGCGTGGGTCGATGATTTCGCCCTTGATTGCCGCCGCCGTGGCGACTTCCGGCGAACAGAGGTAGACCGAGTCGTCCTCGATTCCGGAGCGACCTTCGAAGTTGCGGTTGAAGGTTCGGAGCGAGACGGAGTCGGATGCCGGAACGTGACCGATACCGATACAGGCACCACAGGTCGCCTCGGAGAAGTTGACGCCAGCGGCCATCATCTCTGCGACCCAGCCCTCGCGGGCGAGCATCTCGGAGGCCTGCTTGGAACCGGGTGCGACGATGAGGTCGGTTTTCCGGTCTACTGTGCGGTCTTCGAGCATTTTCGCGGCGGGGAGAATGTCCTCGTAGCCACCGTTCGTACAGGAACCGAGAATGACTTGGTCAACGGATTCGCCAGCGACTTCGCGGACGGGAACGACGTTGTCCGGCATCGACGGCTGTGCGATGAGCGGTTCGAGGTCAGAGAGGTCGATGACGATTTCGTCGTCGTACTCCGCGTCGTCGTCGGGCGTGAGTTCGACGTATTCGTCCTCGCGGCCGAGTCGGGAGAGCCAGTCTTCCGTCTCCTCGTCGGTCGGGAAGATGGAAGTCGTCGCGCCGAGTTCCGTACCCATGTTCGTGATGGTCGTTCGCTCGGGAACGGTGAGCGTTTCGACGCCGGGGCCGGTGTATTCGAATATTTTGCCGACGCCGCCTTTTACGGAGAGGCGACGGAGCATCTCAAGGATGACGTCCTTGGCAGTTGCCCATTCTGGGAGTTCGCCTTCGAGTCGAACGCTGACGATTTCGGGCATCTCGATGTAGTACGGGCCGCCACCCATGGCGACTGCGACGTCGAGTCCGCCGGAACCGATTGCGAGTTCGCCCAGTCCGCCGGGGGTCGGCGTGTGGGAGTCCGAACCGAGCATCGTCTTGCCGGGTGCGGCAAAGTTCTCCTTGTGGACGTTGTGACAGATACCGTTGCCGGGGCGGGAGTAGTGTGCGCCGAACGTGCCTGCCGCCGAGCGGAGGAATCGGTGGTCGTCCGTGTTTTTAAAGTCGAACTGATAGGTCTGGTGGTCACAGTACTGCGCGGCGACTTCGGTCTGGACTTCGTCCATGTCGAGCGCCTCGAACTGGAGCCAGACGAGGGTGCCAGTCGTGTCCTGTGTAAGAACTTGGTCGATCTCGATTCCGATTTCTTCACCGGTTTCGAGTTCGCCCTCGACGAGGTGGTCGTCGAGAATCTTTTCCGTCAGTGTTTGTCCCATATCGGTCGAATATCGACTCTCCGAAGGTATAAATCCCGCGTGTTTACGTTTTCATCGTTCGTGGTAAATTCGGCTCTCGTCCGGCAATTCTTTCGAAATCTAAGCCAAACGAATGCCAACACGGAACAACCGACGCACCGATTCGACACGATTTTTACGGGTAGAACTGAAGAACGTGGTATGTTCCGGAGTGGGACGTTCGTTGCAGAGCACATCGCGGAAACCACAGACGAGCAGGTTCAGCCCAACGGGGTCGATTTGACGCTGGAAGCCGTGTACGAACAGCGCGATTCCGGCCGAATCGGTCGGGAGGAAAAAGAAATCGGTGACCGACAGCGAATCGAGTCCGAGCAAGTCGGCGAAAACGTACCGGAAACGTACTACCTCCCGAAAGGGGCGTACATCGTCCAGTACGCGGAAACGGTACGGATTCCGGAAAACCACGTCGGCTATATTTATCCACGCTCGTCGCTCATGCGCAACTCCTGCATGCTCAACACGGCAGTTTGGGACGCAGGCTACGAAGGCAAAGGCGAGGGACTGCTACAGGTTCATCACGACATCGAACTCGAACGGGGTGCACGAATTGCACAACTCGTGTTCGGCGAAGCGAGCCACGAGACAACCTACGACGGCGATTATCAGGGCGAGAACATCGAACCGGTTTCGTAGGAATAAACCACGACAAGGTTGTTTCAGCATCATTTTTGTGGAAATTACGTAGAATAGAATGTTTCAACTCTTGGCGGAAAGTGTTTAGTTTATTTATTTCAGAGTGGAATATGGGATGGTTGATACCCAACCACACGGACGGCGGCGATTCCTGAAAGCAACCGGCGCAGCGGCAGTCGCGTCGGCAATACCATTCAGCGGCACTGCGAGTGCGGGTGACGGGATTATCGACGGCGCGTTCGACCTTGCGACAAGCGCGCTCCAGCAGTCCCTCGTCGTGTTCGACAGCAACGACGACGTTGACCAGTTGGGCACGCTTGACCTCGTGAATGGCTACCACAAGTTCGAGGTACTTCCTATCGGATACACCGAACTCTCCGTGAATCAATTGAAGACGTTGGCCGACTGGGACTCGGTTCGATACATTCAGAAGAACGTCGAACTGGACTACTACAACGAGGACATACGGGAGGTGACCAACGTTTCCGAAGTGCAATCGAGCGACTACACCGGGGGCGGCGTTCACACCGCAGTTATCGACTCGGGAGTCGATGGCGACCACCCCGACCTCGATTCGAGCCTCGTTGCAAACTGGCGATGGGTTGGTAATCCGCTCGGCGAACCGACTCTCTGGGTTCCGGCCGGGGACTTGGACACCGACGACAACGGTCACGGAACCCACTGTTCCGGGACGGTCGCTGGCGATGGAACGAAAAGCGACGGGCAACAGAGGGGAATGGCTCCCGACGCCGACCTCACCGTTTACTCGGCGGGGCTAGCACTGCTCATCGTGAAACCGGTGGCCGCGTTCGACCACCTGCTCGCGCGGCAGAAAGCGGGTGAGACGGACATCTCCGTCATCTCGAACTCCTACGGGTCTTCGAACGGAAATGCGTTCAACCCGGACGACGCGCTGAACGTCGCCACATGGGAGGCGTGGCAGGAAGGACTTCTGCCGGTGTTCGCGGCGGGCAACTCCGGGCCGAGTACGAACACGCTCAACCAGTACGCCAAGGCGCCCAACGTGCTGGGCGTCGCCGCAACGAGAGACGACAAGACGGTTACGGACTTCTCCTCGCGCGGGCGCGAGCAAAGTGCCAGTCCGAGCAACTGGAACCGCAAAACGGCACTCGATAATTTGGAGCAGTATCGCAACGACGGGTCGCCATCCGGGCCGCTTGGAATCTACCGACCGGGAATCGGTGCGCCCGGAAACGCCATCGTCAGCACGATGGCACCGACAGACCCACTCAACCTGCAGGGAGCAGACACCGACCTGTGGTACGCAAGCATCAGCGGGACGAGTATGGCCTGCCCGGCAGTCGCCGGAATTGCGACCCTCCTCGTCGATGCCTATCGACAGAACAACGGCAGCTCGCCGACGCCCGCAGAACTGCTGAACACGATGACAGCGGAGGCGGAAGACGCAGTCAGTAGCTACACGCCGTGGAACATCGGTTCTGGATTCGCGAACGCGGAGTCCGCCGTCACTCGTGCAGAGAACGGAAATATGGCCACGTACAGCGACGTGAGCCTCGTGAACTACTGAACTGAGAGTTTCAGAAACCTCACCGGGGCGACCACAGAAATCGACACATCTATTTTTATCGAATTGCCACAGTCAGTCGGTCGAAGCGACTGATGTCTTCAGACGTAATAAAAGAGTGTGACAACTGCAGCGAACAGGTACTCGATGTGTATCTCGAAGACGGACTGTGTTCGGACTGTCGTAACGAAGCCAACACAGAGTGACGAATGCCACGCACGAGTGCCGACAACTGAAACACGAGTGGTCGAACGCAACTATTTCGAAACGAAAGGGTTTTTCAACGGTTCTTCGCACTGACAAGCGTGCAACGCCAACGGGTTCAGTTTTACGCGCTCTATCTCACTCGGTTCGCCGCCGGGTTCGGAGTCATCACGCTGGCGACCCTACTTCCCGAATATCTCAACGTTCTCGACCCGGAGTCGGGAGTCGTCGTCGGCCTGTTCGTTTCCGGATTGACCGCGGCACAAACCGTGGTCACCATCCCGATGGCGTGGGCGGGCGACCGCTACGACAAGCGAACCGTCCTGCTCGTAAGTCTCGCGCTATCGGTTTGCTCCTACGCCGCCTTCCCGTTCGTAGAGAGCAGTTGGGGCTTCATTGCGGCGCGGGCGCTTCAAGGAGTTGCCATCACCGGAACCAGCCTCATCACGCTTTCTCTGGTCGGGGAACTCTCGTCGGTAGACACGCGAGCGAACAACATCGGCAAGGCGAACTCGGCGCGGTTTGCGGCGTCCATCCTCGGGTCGATTGCCGCTGCGGTGCTGTACAGTCGCTACGGATTCAGCGTGGTTTTCGGTGTCATCGTTGCCCTACTAATTCCGGCCCTGCTCGGTATCCTCCTGTTCGTCGAACGTGATGGGACGCGAATCGAGGGGTTCCCCTTCTCGGATTTGGCGCTGAATCCCAAACTGCTCACGCTGACGAGTTTCCGGGCGCAGTACGCCGTGGCGGTGACGATGGTTCGAAACTGGGTCGTCGTCTACGCCGGACTGAACGCCGCGGAGGGTGGACTGGCATACGCGGCCCTCGCAGTCAGCGTCGTTCTCGTCTCGGAGAAGTTCATGAACATGCTGTTTCAGCCCTACACGGGCCGACTGTCCGACAATTACGGACGCGCCCTCTTCGTCTTCGTCGGCGGCGGACTGTACGGATTGGTCGCCCTCTGCGTTCCATTCGCCCCCACAATCGGCCAAACGCTCGGCCTGCCAGCCATGTTTCCCATCCTCGGCGAACTCTCGCCCGCTTTCCTGCCCCTCGTCTTCCTGAACGCCCTCCTCGGCGTGGCGGACAGTTTCCGCGAACCGGCCAGCATGGCCCTCTTCGCGGACGAAGGCGCGGACGGCGCAGGTGTGGCCAGTAGCTTCGGAATTCGGGAACTCGTCTGGCGACCCGGAAGCATCCTCGCGCCGATTCTGGCAGGTATCCTGATGACCGGCCCCGGCATCCAGTGGGTGTTTTACGTCGGTGGTTTGGCCTCTATTTCCGGCGTGCTGACCTTCTTCGGCGTGCTGTCGTATTCGCACGGCGCGAAGGCGCTGACGCAGTGGTAGCGAAACGAAACTGCATTTGATGCGGATTCGGTTGGTGGTACATTTGGTGCAGAGATAGGATTTGGCCACAGAATCGGTTTTTAAAGCCGAGAAACTCCGTCGAGAACCGTATCTTTCGAGGTGCTAGCTATTGCCGACTCCAATCAGACCGCCTCCGCACCGCACCCGCCAGTTCGCGGTTACACCGCTCACATCGAGATTTCTTCGAAATCTCGTACTCCCCACTCCTCCCCGCCAGCGCGGAAGTTGCACTCGATGTTCGCTAACGCTTCACCTCTCGTGCGAGCGCGCTGGCACAAACCACCGCGAACACACCAGCCAAAAGCCAAAATCGGCGATTCAACCAATCACTTGGCGGGGCCGAGGGCAGTCGCCCTCGGCCCGCCTGCGGGCCTGGCGGACTGGCGAACGAGGAACGAGCGACTGCAAGGAGCAAGTGACGAGTGAGGGCGATTTGCAGACGTGATTTGCAGTCACGAAGTGAAAGACGGTTTCCTCTGCACTTGCAACCGTACGGAAACCAACGACGGCGAAAAAGCCAAAGAAAATTCTCGGTCGGTTTACTCACCCAAGTCGAACATATCGGCGGCCTGTTCCATGTCTTTGTCCCCGCGGCCACTCAGATTGATGAGAATCACGTCGTCTTCGTCCTTCTCTTCGGCAATCTGTTTCGCCAGCGCGACGGCGTGGCTGGATTCGAGTGCGGGAATAATTCCCTCCAGTTCGCTTAGTTCACGGAACGCAGAGAGGGCTTCGTCGTCAGTGATGCCGTGATACTCACAGCGACCGGACTCGTGGAACTGGGCGTGTTCCGGGCCGACGCCAGGGTAATCGAGTCCTGCGGAAACGGAGTGCACTTCCACGTCGTCCGCCAGAATCCGGGTTCGCATTCCGTGCAGAATGTCAGTTTTGCCGTTGGCCAGCGGTGCAGCGTGGCGTTTCGAGTCCGACCCCTCGCCGCCGCCCTCCGCGCCGTAGAGTTCGACTGGGTCGTCTCGGAAGGCGTGAAAGAGGCCGATTGCGTTCGACCCGCCGCCGACGCAGGCGACTGCAGCGTCGGGGAGTCCGCCGGTTTTCTCCTGTATCTGCTCCCTCGCTTCCGCGCCGATGACCGACTGGAAGTCGCGCACCATTCGCGGGAACGGGTCAGGGCCGACGACGCTCCCGACGAGGTAGTGGGTGTCCTCCATGTTTTCGGCGAAGTCCTCCAACGCGGCGTCCACCGCGTCCGCAAGGCCGGAATCGCCACGAGTGACTTCGTTCACCTCGGCCCCCATCAGGTGCATTCGGAAGACGTTCATTTTCTGGCGCTCGGCGTCCTTTTTCCCCATGTAGATTTCCGTGGGAATGTCGAGGAGCGCGCCGACCATGGCGGATGCGGTGCCGTGCTGGCCCGCACCGGTTTCCGCGATGAGACGTTCTTTTCCGGCTTTCTTAGCGAGCAATGCCTGTCCGAGGCAGTTGTTGATTTTGTGCGCTCCGCCGTGGAGCAGGTCTTCGCGTTTCAGATAGATTTGTGCGCCGTACTCCTCGGAGAGACGCTTCGCGTGGTAGATTGGTGTCGGCCTCCCCGCGAAATCCGCAAGGAGAGAGCGAAAGTCGTCCTGAAACTCGTCGGTGTCGTAAATTTCGTCGAACGCTTCTGCGAGGCCGGAGAGCGGTTCTTCGAGCGCGTCGGGGACGTATCTCCCACCGAACGTCCCGAACTGAGTCGCGTTTTCCTGTGACATGGGGGAATCGTTTCATTCCCATGTACATAAATCTACTTCAGAGATCATCGGAGAGCATTAAGAGACATATATGTACAACCTCTATGGCCGGAGGCCATTCGTAACACCAGTTGCGTGGCAGTACCCAAATACTATTCTACGAGAATCATTTCTGAAACTTAACGCTGGAAAGAGGAGCTAAATTCAACTCAAAGAAGTCATGTCCACCGGCAATTCTCACTTCTTCGGCAAGTCACGAACCGCTGGCCCGTCGAGAACTGCCCCATCGAAGTCGAACCGCGACCCGTGACACGGACAATCCCACGATTGCTCCGCGTCGTTCCACGCGACGACACATTTCAGGTGCGTACAAACCGCCGAAACGCGGTGGAGTTCACCATCCTCGTCCCGGTACTCGGCGACGGCGTTTCCGTCCTCGCGGGTTACTCTCGCCTCTCCTCGTGGGAGAGAATCGTGCGATTTGCGCGTTCCGTGCGGTTTCCGAACCCAGTCCTCCACGAATCGCTTTCCCGTGTTCGCGTTCTCCTGCGCGAGTGGTTTCGCATCCGACAGGGACGGGAGTCGTCTGGGGTCGAAAACGTCCGACCACTCGCTTCCCCGTCCGGCGATTTCGTCGGCGAGAATCCGACCCGCGGCGATACCGTTCGTCATCCCCCACCCGCCGAATCCCGTTGCGACGTAGACGTCGTCCATCCACGGCGCAAGCGGGCCAACGAACGGAACGGAATCCGTCGTTCGATAATCCTGCGTTGACCAGCGGTAGACTACTTCTTCCACATCGAAGTGGTTTCTCGCCTCGCGCTCGACTGCGCGATATCTGTCGGCGGTCGAACCACCTTGTCCAGTTTTGTGATTTTGCCCGCCAATGAGGACGAACGATTCGCCGTCGATTTCGTGTGGTCGAACCGAGAAATATGGCTCGCCGGAGCGATAGTACATCCCCTTCGGTTGCGGGTCGGCGATTCGAGTTGCCAGCACGTACGACCGCTTCGGAAACTGCCGGGCGAAGTATCCGGCGGGGTCGGAAAATGGAAAATGGGTTGCGACGACGACGGCGTCCGCGGTTACGGTTCCTCGCTCCGTCGTGACTTTGCAGGGCGAACCGGAATCGAGGTCGGTTGCCTTCGTCTGTTCGAAAACATCGCATCCGTCGCCGGAAATTTCGGCGGCTAACCCGAGCAGATACTTCCGCGGATGGAACTGCGCTTGGTCGTCGAATCGAACTGCGGCCACGGCGTCCGACGGAATCGAAATATCCTCCGTGAAGGAAGCGGGCAGGCCGACGCTCCGCGCGGCGTTCACCTCCTGTCGAATTTTGTTCCGGTCGTTTTCGTCAGAGACGTAAGTGTAGGCAGGGCGGGTACGAAAATCACAGTCGAAGTCGTCCGCGCGCTCGGCGACGATTTCGATGGCGGCCTCGTTCGCCTCGGCGTACTGGCGAGCGCGGTCGCGCCCGAACCGGGAGACGAGTGATTGATACACGATTCCGTGCTGACTCGTCAATTTGGCGGTCGTTCGCGCTGTCACTCCGGAGACGATTCTATCGGATTCGAGCACCGAAACTGTTCGTCCGGCGTCTTTCAGTTCCATCGCGGCGGAGAGCCCCGCGATACCGCCGCCGACGACCGCAACGTCTACGCGATGGTCGTCCTGAAGCGGTTCGAAATCGGTCGATTCAGTCGTTTCGAGCCAGAGTGAGTCGTCTGTTCCGGGTAAGTCGTCCGTTTCCGGTGAGTCGTTTGCATTCATGGAAACCCCCGAACACGTTCGAGGTCGGAGTGGATAAGGAAGGTGGCCGGAAGATGGGCGACCGAAACCGATGTGAGATTACTGCATGTAGCCGAGGTCGGCCAGTCGCTCCTCGACGCCTGCTTCGTCGTCGCTGTCCATCGAAACGTCGTCGTCTTCGTCGTACTCCGGATAGCTCTGTGAACCACTATCGTCAACGACCGGAATTACGTCTCCGTCCATTCGGTCGCTGTACGGAATCCCGAACGCGGACATAATGGTCGGCGCAACGTCGAAGAGATGAGCCTTCGTCGGCATTCCGTCCGGGTCGATTCCCCTTCCTTGCGCGGCGACGATACCCTCTATTTTGTGATTCCACGGTTCGGTCGGCGGTGCGAAGTAATCGCCAAGCAGTTGTGCAGAGAGGAACTGCCCCATCTCGTTCGGAATCGTCACGATGTCCGGGGCGTTGTCGGCGTTTTTCCCGTGGAAGTACTTCTCGCGGGGTGCGACTTCGCCGAAGACCGGTTCGCCGTCGGGTGTTTCTACCCCACTGAGTTTTTCTATCAAGTCGTCGCGGACTTCGTCGTACTTGTCCGGGGGAACGATACCCTGCGGTTCACGGCCGCGCAAGTTGATTCTGACGCCCAACTCGGTTCGGGCGCGCATGTAGGCGGTCGATTTCGGGAAATCGACCTGCTCGTTTCCGGTTCGGGCGACGTTTTTCGGCGCGTACTGCTTTGCGATTTCCGCCAGCCCGACCTTCTCCAAACCAGTTCTGATTCGGTGGGCGGTGAACCCGAACTCCGCCATCTTCGCGGCCATTCGCTCGAAGGTGTTCGGTTCCCACGTCTTCGTATCCTTGCCTTCCCGGAGTTCCTCCTGAATCGGGTTCCACGACGGCATTCCTTTGCCACCTTTCCGTGCCTTCACGTAGCCTTCGTCGCGCAGAAACTCGTTGACGCGGAACTCGTACTTTTCGTAGGGACCCATCCCGTGGTCGCTGGCGATGAGAACCGTGTTCGGGTCACACTCCTCCAGCAATTGGCCGACCTGCTTGTCGGCTTCCTCGTAGACGGTTTTCACCTTGTCCCACTCGCCGTTGAACTCGTGGAAGACGGTGTCCGTCTTCTGGAATTGGACGAACCCGAAGTCGGGTTCGTGTTTGTCGGCCAGATAGCGGAACGCCTCGCCGCGCATGCGGACGAGGTTCGTGTACTCGTCCATCTTTTCAGCGTCCGAGAGTCGCTCGTCACCGCGGGTGTAGTTCGGATAGACTCGATAGTCGCCGATTTCGTTGCGAACCTCGTCCAGTAGCCCTTCCGGATAGCACCGGGGGTCTTCCGGCCCGATGAAACCCGGAATTATCGCGCCATCGATTTCTTCCGGTGGATGGGTAACTGGCACGTTGACGACGACACTCGATTTGCCGTGTTTATCGAGCAGCGACCATATCGAGTGTTCCTCGACGTCGTTTCCGCTGACGACGTGGAAGTCGTAACCTTCGTAGGCGACGAACCCACAGACGCCGTGTTGTCCGGGGTTGACCCCCGTGTAGAGTGACGGCCACGCACTCGGCGTCCACGGCGGCATCTGGGACTCGAGCGGGGCGGACGCGCCATCCTCACAGATAGACCGAATGTTCGGGATAACGTCTTCTTCGTAGAGGCGTTCGAAAACTGGCAGACAGCCCGCGTCGATACCGATGAGGAGGACATCTACGTTACTCATCGTATCTCACCCGGGACATAGCTTCGGCCAGCGTATCTCGTTTCTTCCGTCGGACAGGAACCATATCGACCCTGCGCTGCGACGCTCGCCAGACTCATTGCTGGCTCCTACCAGTTCTACTCATTTTATTATGGCACGCTTAAACCTCCACGACAGTAAATTAGTCGCCTTCGCCGTCAGTAGCAACCGTGCTGGTGTCGTCGATGACAGTTCGCTTCCACGTTCCACGGGTGAACCAGAGCGCGGCGGCGACTGCTCCGACGACGTTGCCGACTGCCATTCCCATCCAAATCCCGGTCGGCCCCATGTCCTGAACGAATGCGAGATAGTAGACGACTGGAACCCGCCCAAGCCAGAGCGCCACCATCGAAAACGCCATCGCAGTTTTCGTGTTTCCGGCCCCGCGGTACGCACCGAGCAGCACCTGTAACAGAGCCATAAACGCGAACTCGACGGAACGAATCCGGAGATACTCACTTCCGAACTCGATTGTTGCCGCGGCCTCCTGCGTTCCCGTCGCCATGAATACGCCGACGATTGGTTCCGGAAACAGTGCCGCAACGATTGCAACGGAAAGCATGACGGCGGAGCCAACCTTCGCCGCGAGCCAAACGGCGCGCTCCGCACGGTCAGGTTTCTCCGCGCCGAGGTTCTGCCCGACCATCGTGTTGGTCGCCCGGCCTAACCCCATTGCCGGGAGAAACACGAGTGAGGCGAGGCGATTACCAAGTCCGTAAGCGCTGACCACGGGCGGCGCGAACTGGACGACCATTGCGGTCAGAGTAATCATCGCCAGCGCACTGGTGGATTGTTCGAGCGCGCTCGGCGTACCGAGTCGAACGATGTCCCAAATGTATCCGAGGTCGGGAACGAGGTCACCGACCTGTACGTCCGGCCCGGCGCTGGTTCCGAACAGGATGTACAGTCCGAGGACGGTTGCGACCGCTCGCGCGGAGATGGTTGCGAGCGCGGCACCTTGGATTCCCATGCCTTCAATGGGACCGAATCCGAAGATGAGTAGCGGATCGAGAATGACGTTCACGACCACGCTGACGAACATGATTCGCATGGGCGTCCGAGTGTTACCGTAACCCCGCATCAGCGAACTGAAGACGAAGAAGCCGAAGAGGAACGGCAGGCCGAGGAAGAACACTTCCATGTACTGGCGAGCGAGCGGAACGACATCCACCGTCGTCGCTCCCTGAGACGGCATCAGTGTGAGCATCGGTTCGGTGAGGAAGAAACCGAGCGTCCCGAGGACGACCGAGAGGAGTGCCACGAACGACAGAATTTGTCCCGCGACTTTTCCGGCAGACCCTTCGCTATCGGCCCCGGTGTATTGGGCGACGAGGATGCTCCCGGCGGTCGTGAATCCGCCCGCGATGGAGATAAGGAAGAAGATAAGCGGGAACGCGATACTCATCGCGCCGACCGCGTTGGCGGAGAGTCGACCCAGCCAGAAGGTGTCCGCGACGTTGTACATCACCTGCAACAACTGAATAACGACTATCGGCCACGCGAGTTCGAACATCGGTCGCACCAACCCACCCTCCGTAATCGAACTGCTGGGCTGTGTGCTAGTCATCGTACTTTCGAAACGAAATAGTACCGTTTCAATATTTCGACTCTAAAATCAGGTGGCAATATCTACCAGAACCCGGCTTCGAGGTCATGTCCGCAGGAACCGCGGGAGAGATTTCCGAAAGGTAATTCGGGTTTAAAAACAGCCTAAACCGGGCAAAAGTGGATTTAGGCGGTAGTGAAATCCAGAGATAGTCACGACGTCCATCTGACCAGCCGTCGAAACCGAAGTACTCATAGCCGTTAGGTGCACCAATGGAGACGGAACGAACGGACATTTATGATACTGACTGGAACAGTCGTCGCCGACGCGACGACGATTATCGAGGACGGGGCAGTCGTCGTCTCCGGCGAGACGATCGAAGCAGTCGGTGACCGCACCGAACTGCTCGACAGATACGCCGAACACGACGTAGACGAGTACGACCTTCTCCTTCCGGGCCTCGTCGGCGGCCACATTCACTCGGTACAGAGCCTCGGGCGAGGAATCGCCGACGACGCCGAACTGCTCGACTGGTTGTTCGAATACGTCCTCCCGATGGAAGCCAATCTCGACGCGGAGGAGATGTACGCCGCGGCCCGATTAGGCTATCTCGAACTCATCGAGAGCGGGACGACCACCTGTATCGACCACCTCTCGGTTCGGCATGCAAATCGAGCCTTCGACGCCGCGGAGGAGATGAGAATCCGGGGTCGCATCGGAAAGGTGCTGATGGACAAACGCGCCCCCGAGGGACTCCACGAAGTCACCGAGGCGGGACTGGAAACGACGGAAGACCTCATCCGGCAGTACCACGGCGCGAACAATGGCCGGATTCAGTACGCCGTCACGCCGCGATTCGCCGTCTCCTGTACCGAGGAGTGTCTCCGCGGTGCGCGACGATTAACCGACAAATACGACGGCGTAAGAATCCACACGCACGCGAGCGAAAATCAGGACGAAATCGTCACCGTGGAATCCGACACCGGCCAGCGAAACATTCACTGGTTGGACGAAGTCGGATTGACTGGCGAAGACGTCGTCCTCGCCCACTGCGTCTGGACGGACGAATCGGAGCGCGAGGTGCTTGCGGAGACGGGAACACATGTCACCTACTGTCCCTCTTCGAACATGAAACTCGCCAGTGGAATCGCGCCAATCATCGACTACCTCGACCGGGGAATCAACGTCGCGCTGGGCAACGACGGCCCGCCGTGCAACAACACGTTAGACCCCTTCACCGAAATGCGGCAAGCGAGCCTCCTGCAAAAGGTGGACGAACTCGACGCGCAGGCGGCCCCCGCGGGAACCATCTTCGAGATGGCGACGATAAACGGCGCTCGCGCCGCCGGATTCGACCGCGTCGGAAAACTCCGGGAAGGCTGGCAGGCAGACATCATCGGCGTGACAGCCGACATCACCCGCGCGACACCGCTGTACGACCCGCTTTCGCACGCCGTTTTCGGCGCGCACGGCGACGACGTGGAGTTCACGATGGTCGCCGGAGACGTGCTTCAACAAGACGGCGAGGTCGTCGTCGCCGACGCCGACGCGATTCGCGCGGAGGCGAACGAAATCGCGGCAGGGCTAGACGTGGCTCCCGAAACCGGCATCTTCTGAGCGTTGCCGATTTCCGGTTATCTTCTCAACGCGGCGATTGCCGTCGCAGGCGTTGAACCGTGAGCAGATCGACCGGCTGCGTCTTCTGCAATCCACTGGCCATCGGGCGTTTGTCGAACGGTCGCTAGGTCGGCAGGGTTGCGAACCGCGTATTCGTCGTCGTGATGCTGGAGGTGCATGGATGGTAATTAGTAACGCACCTTGTTAACTAATAGCCAGATAAGTATGTAGTAGGGATCGCTTGAACCGCCGATTTCGGACGATTTCGGAAGCGCGAGCGAGATGGTATTTAGCAGAGTGACGAGAACGGTTCGATATGACGCATTCGATTCAGGGCTTTGACCACATCGCGCTGCCCGTTTTCGACCTCTAACATGCAGTGTCGTTCTATCGGGAAGTCGCACACCGGAGATTATCGGACTGTAGTACACCAGTTGGACACCCACTGGATGAGGTCGTCCGCTACGTTTGCTTGGGGTTGGCCGGAGTGGCCGTTTTCATCTTCTTCTACGAACAGGTGGTTGAGGTCGTCGAAGAGACGGAACGAAACACCGTCTTCCGATTTCAACTCCGATTTCCATACTTCGAAATCCTTCTCGGTTGAGATTTGGGCATCCCGTTTTCCTTGTGCGATTCTCACGGGTACATTGAGGTCGGATGCTGTCTGTACTGGTTCGTAATCAGAGAGGCTATCCCAAAACGAAACGGGGAACTCCAGCAACTCCACGTCATCGTTCCAATCCCGATTACGTATTTGTTGATACTCGCCTTCCAAAGACCGTAGTTGACTAGCATCGACCGCGCCCTCATCGGCCAGCGTGCGGTACTGGTCGATAACTACGTCTTCCAATCGGCGAGCGTTCGCGGCGAGGAGGATACCCCCCTGTGCGTTCGAGCGGCGGATAATCGCCGGAGCGAGCATGCCGCCCAAACTATGCCCAATCACGAAGACTTCGGAGATGTCCTTACGATTTGCTATCTGATTCACCGCATTAACCGCATCATCCAACACCAAGTTATCTACCGTGCATTCGTTCTCGTTCAGGTCGTAGGAGTAGGTTCGTTTGTTATATCGCAGCGTCCCGATTGTTTGGGAGGCAAGTCCGTAACCGAGGTCACGAAACGGCTTGTAGGATTCCAATGAACAGTCCATGTCGTGAGGACCTGACCCGTGAACCAGCACTACACCGGGATACGGTTCTTCCGCGGTCGGCAGTGCGATTTCTCCCGAGAGAGGATATTCGTCACTGCCGACGACGACTTGTTCGCAACTGAACCGAGATTCATCGACGTACTCCGGAAGCACCGTCGTGCCCCGTTGCTGCGAAATGTATTGGAGTCCGGAGATGGACTCGTCTCCTCCCGAAAAAACGATTCGAAGGGTCTGTTGACCATCATCGAACTGCAGTTCCACGTTCCGAATCTGATACGGGTCTGCATCTTGTGTTCGAACGGTTTCGACAGAATTGAACTCGCCGAGCGTCTCAGTTAATCGAATCCAGTCCGATTCGAGTTTCGAGGAGGGGTACGCCTCTGCGAGGTCGTCGGTAAAATAGCGTTCTGCTGTATCAAACTGGTGTTGCTTTAGAGAAGTTACGAAGTTATCAATAATTTGATTCATATTCATGTTTTTAGTTGATGAACTACGACGTAACCGCTGCTTTAATATTCTATCAGTGAGTGTGTTCAAATAAGTTATAGGGTTCTTCTATGCCGTATCTGCGATATTGTCCAGACGTTGTATGATTGCCGGTTCGTGGTCAACCATGGACTGAGCGTCCCTTTTGATTGTGTCACTCAGGAAGATATCATCACGCACGATGTCTTCTTTGTTCTCTCGAACGTACTCCAAGAACTCCTCACGATAGTTTCCAAGCAGGTCGTGACAAGCGTGGCAGATACCGCTGTACTCGCCCTCGACGCCGATTCGCTCCAAGAGCTTTTTCGGGCCAATATTGTGAATTAGCCAATAAATCATATTCTCTTGGCTATTGTGGACAATATCCATAAGCGATTTCTCGTCCAAACTTCCCAACGTCAGGTCGGGAACGTACCACTGTGCGTGGCCGCAGCAGGCTTTTATCGTCCCGTCTGGATGGAGTGAAATTGTACTTACGACGTCGGAGCAGCCGGAATCGACGCCATTCCGAGCGGTCAATTCCGTAACGTCAATCTGGGCACCACGACCGAGTGGTGAAACGGTGTCTTCCAGAATCGTCAACCTATCGGAGTACGCGTCCGGATGTGCGCCAAATCGCTCGGTGAGCAAGTCTATCATCGCTTGCGCATCATAGGTTGGGTTTTCGTCCCCGATAATCATGGCAACGGAAGTTTGTTTGAGGTCGCTCTCAACAGCCGCCTCCACCAAATTCACGATGTTGTCCGGCGGGGCGTACTCCGTGTGAAAGTCGTCGTAGCTGGTGTTAATTTCATCCAGTCCGGCATCAACGAGCTTCTTAATCATGCTTCTGGCACGCTCCATGTTGTGTGCCCACCAAGCGTTCGTGACGATTCGGGTTCGATAGCCTCTGGATTTCGCCTCTTTTATCGATGCAAGCAGTTTGTCGAGGTGAAGCGTTACCTCACCTCCGGTGAACACGACGAGCTGTAAGGTATCGAGCTCCTCCGCTTCCTCGAACGCTTGGTCGATATATTCATCAGACAGCTCATATTTTGTCTCCGGGCTACTCCCGACACTACAGTGGTCACAAGCGAAATTACACTTGTAATCGAGGAACATGGAGAGAGTGCTCACGTACATTACGTGACCCCCACGTATGTTTCGACAGCAACTGCAGCAGCGGCGGTATGAACAGCGCCGACAGTGTTGTAGACACCAACGGCGACGACGGCTACACACACTGCGGCGACGGTACATGCTGTCGGCTTAACATCGTTGTCACCGACTGTTCCGTTTATCTCGACGCTATCTTCCACCTCGCGCGCACGTGCATTGACGCGGATTATCGACTGCATCTGCTCATCCGTCAAGGAGTTTTCAGTAGACCGTTTCTGGAGGTCAGCGACTTGGTCTTCCTCCAGATACGGGAGGTTTTTCGGAGTTATCAGACCGGGATTTATCTCCTTTTGGAGGTCGTTAAGATCGGATTTTTCGACGTGGTTCGACCCAACTTCCTCAATCAGTTCTGGTGTGAATACGCCGTCCATGTGGACGAGCATATTCGTCTGCAGAACTTCATCAACTCCGTGACCAAAATCAAACTCTGATCGCTGAGAAACGCTGTCCGTGTGATCTATTTGTCGTGAAGCTTTTACAGCATCCATCGTAAATTTTAATATACAGATGTACTTTTTAAATATATTTAATAATTTCCGACATTTTAAAGAGGATTAATTGTTATAAAAATAATTCTGATTTAAAAGAGTGTGTAAATCATCTCGATTTTAGGAGATGAGACAATTTCATGGCGCATAAGGATAGAATATCTAAAATAAATTGAGATAAATAAATAAAAATTTTATTGATTTTTTCCTTTATCCGTCAGTATGAAGATCGTAGAAAAATATTTGTGCAATAGTGACTAATATATCATATGGCCGTAGATCGACTGATACTCACACTCACGAGTGGTCTGTTCGTGGTCGTACTTGGTGCCCTCATCAAATATAAAGGAATGTCCAAGCTGATTGCAGGATACGACCCGGACGAAGTAGCCGACGAGCAAGGACTGAATAACTTCATTGGAACGAACGCCATTCTCGTTGGAGTTCTCACGATGGTTGTGGGAATCGTCGACTACCTGGGCGTATTTGAAAATATCGTGTGGATTGCCTTCGGAGTCATCGTCGTCATCTTCGCCGGAAGAATGATTTTCGGCTCGCGCCGATACACCTACTGATTTATGCAGGTATCTGCATATCGGCCACGAGCGTGTCTCCACAAGAGTGGCATTCGGCGCGAGGTTCTTCCTCTTCATCCTTGCCAGCAACACTGAATAGCGAGCCACCCATCACTGCCGCAAGTGCAAGAAATGTCTGGAGTACGGTACGCCGATTCACTAATTCAAGTTTTTCTGATTTCATTATTATTTTTATCTGGCCATCGTACTATATGACCACGTTAATGTAAGTTATTAATTACAATATATCTTTCGTCTAGTTCGCTCAAGATTATAATCTGAACTATCCGCGGCAAGGCTCACGAGAGAGAGAGTCCACAGAACACATTTCCACCGATTTTACTTCTCAACGCCGGTCGATGAGAATTGTACCGGGTCACTGATGACGGCCTGCTTCCACGTGCCGCGAGTGAACCACAGTCCGGCCCCGATTGCGCCCACGATGTGCCCAATTGCGACACCCAACCAGATGCCAGTCGAACCGAGGCCGAGGACGATGGAGAAGTAGTAGACGACGGGAACCCGACAGAGCCACAGCGTCACCATCGAGAACACCATCGCAGTTTTCGTGTTTCCGGCCCACGGTACGCCCCGACGAGGACGTGGAACAGACCGATGAAGACGAACTCGATGGTTCGAATTTCGAGATACTCGGATGCGTGGCGAAGCGTTTCGTTTGCGTACTCCGAGCCACTGGAAAGGAAGACGCTGACGAGGATGTCCGAAAACGCCAGCGCAACGAAAGCCACGACGACCATTACCGCACACCCCGCTTTTGCAGCCAACCAGACGGCCTGTTCCGCGCGGTCAACCTTGCCCGCGCCGAGGTTTTGGCCGACAATCGTGTTCGTCGCGCGACCCAGTCCGACCGCCGGGAGGAAAACGAGGGAGACGATTCGATTGCCGAGGCCGTAGGCCGCGATAACCGGCGAGACGAAGGTGACGATAATGGCGGTGAGAGTGAGCATCGCCAGCGCGCCGGAGGATTCCTCCAGCGCACTGGGCGTGCCGATTCGGACGATGTCCCAAACATGAGAAACGTCAGGGACGAGATTTTCGAGTCGGATATCCGGGCCAAACGACGTTCGAAAGAGGATATAAAGACCGATGACAGTCGCCACACCGCGGGCGAGGACGGTCGCAATCGCGGCCCCCTCAATTCCCATTCCGTCGATTGACCCCCAACCGAAGATGAACAGCGGGTCTGCGACGACGTTCAACAGGACGCTGACGGTCAGGACTCGCATCAGGAGGCGGGTGTTTCCGTACCCGCGCATGAGCGCAGAGAAGACGTGAAAGCCGAAGATGAACGGCGTTCCGAGGAACAGCACTCGAAGGTAGTCGGTGGCCAACGGAATGACCGTATTCGCAGTCGCGTCCTGTGCCGGATACAACGCCAGCAGTGATTCTGCGAGGAAATAGCTAACGCGCCGAGGACGAGCGACAGAACGCCGACGAACGAAATCGTCTGTCCCGTGACTTCTCCCGCGGACGTGTCGCTTTCCGCGCCGATGTACTGGGCGACGAGCGTACTTCCGGCGACGGTAAATCCGCCGCTGATGGAGATAATGAGAATGCTAACGGGAAGTGCGACACTCAGGGCACCGACCGCGGGTGCGGAGACGCGCCCGAGCCAGATAGTGTCTGTAATGTTGTAGGCAACTTGCAGGAGTTGCGTGATGATAGTCGGCCACGCGAGCTTAAATAGTGGTCGCGAAAGCCGTCCCTCGGTAATCGTATCCTACGTTTCCGTCACTAGTATTCGACAGTATTTGAGGAGATTTCAACGCTTTGAATTGCGAGTTGTGTAAGGAAATAAAAAGGAAATGTCGCCGAAGAGAGGACGGCGAGCAGACTACGGCGTTTCGTTCGTCTCGACGCTGATGTCGGCCTGCGGATAGGCCGTACAGGACAGGAAGTATCCGTTGTCGAGTTCGTCGTCGCTAAGCGTGTCGTTGTTGCTGTGAATGACGTCGTCCGGTTCTCCGTCGGCGATTTTCGCACCACAGGAGAGACACGACCCTGCGCGGCAGGAGTACGGAAGGTCCCAGCCTTCTTCTTCGCCTGCTTCGAGAATCGTCTCGTTGCTGGCGACTTCGATGGTCGAACCCTCTTTGACGTATTCGACTTCGAAGTATTCGACTTCGTCCTCCGGAATCGCTTCGGGGTCGAAGCCAGCGTCCTCTTCCTCGCCTTCTTCGCCTTCGAGTTCGCCTTCCGCACCGGCACCCACAGCGACCGCACCGCCACCACCGATAGAGCGGTTCATCGGTTCGGGGAAGTCGGTTTCGGGGACACTCGCCGCGCGTCGGTCGAGCACTTCTTGGGAAATGTCGTCCGCGGCGCGCCACTTGGTTCCCTTGGTGAAGTGCAGAGCCACTGCGGTGAGCGTGAGCAGTAGCCCGAGTCCCAGACCCAGTTCGTTTACCATATGGCGGAAGCTACGGAACGGTGGTTTAACAGCATTGTGATTGACGGGTGGAAACGGAGTGACGGTCGCTCGACCAGCAATCGAATCATTCCATAGAATTAACAGTCGTGGCGAGACGAATGTTGAAAATGGCGACTCCGGCCGAGGCTGTGAGTGTGTTGGTCGCACTTGAGTTCGTCGTCGTGTCCGCGATAGTGCTTGTCTTGGTTCCGCTCGAAGCGGCGTTCTCGATTATCCCGCTTCTTTTAGTCTTCCTCATTGCGCTTCATCTGTATCGTTCGTGAGTCATTCTCGTTTCACTCGTCGCTCGCGGAGATTACTCTCGCTTGACCTCGTGCCGACCGAAGCCATATCGAAGTCGATTGGCCAACCGCCGCGAGAATCGGCCTTCCGACCGACTGTCGAATCGCTCGCCGAGGGCTTGGTAGATAAGCGGAACCGGAACCTCCTGTTCTAACGCTTCCTGCACCGTCCACGTCCCGGTCGAACCACCTGCGATGTGGTCGGCCACGTCGCCCAAATCGGTGCCCTCCTCGCGGAACGCTTCCTCACAGAGTTCGAGAAGCCACGAGCGGATAACCGCGCCGTTGTTCCACGTCCGGGCGACTTTCTCCAAATCGAGGTCGTATCGTCCCTCGTGGAGCAGTTCGAAGCCCTCGCCGTAGGTCTGCATCAGCGCGTACTCGACGCCGTTGTGAACCATCTTGACGTAGTGCCCCGAGCCTGCTTTGCCCATTCTGTCGTGGCCATCCGAGCCGGTCGCGACTGCGTCGAACACGGGAACCAGTTCGTCGTAGGCCCACTGCGGCCCGCCGACCATTAGCGAGAAGCCAAGTTCTGCTCCCGCCGGGCCGCCGCTGGTGCCGCAGTCGAGATACGCCGATTCCGTGGTTTCTGCACGTCGAACCGAGTCCTCGAAATACGAGTTCCCGCCATCGACGACCACGTCGTCCTCGTCAAGGAACGGTTCCAAATCCTCCAGCGCGGCATCCACGGGTTCCCCGGCGGGCACCATCAGCCAGATTCGCTTCTCGTCGCCGAGTTTCTCGGCGAGGTCAGCCACCGAATCGGCGGGTTCCGCACCCGCCGACTCTGCTGATTCGACCGCCTCCTCGGAGATGTCGTAGGCGACGATGTCGTGTCCCGCATCGAGCGTTCTGTCCACTACGATTCGACCCATGCGCCCCAGTCCGATGACGCCCAGTTGCATGGCAGTAGGTGCTGGTGGGGGAGAGGTAGGGGTTGCGGTTCGAGTTCAGTTTATGCTGTTGTCGTTGTAGCAGGAACGTACACCGCGTGTTTGCTGTAGATGTACGCCGCGATGGAACCGTTTCCGAGCAGTGTCACGAAACCGCTCGGACTGCCGAACCAGAGCGCAACCAAGCCGACCAGCGCGCCGAGAGCGAACATCACGACGGCGAACCCCCACGCCCACGTTTTCGCTCGAAACAAACCGTAGTAGATAGGAAATTTTGCGAAGAGAAACGGCGAGAGAACGAGGAGGCCAATCTCGGCAACTGACGGCGGAATCACCGTTACCGAGAACAGCAGTGCGAAAACAAAGGGATCAACGACCAGCGCCAGCACGCAGATAGCTTCGATGTATTTCGGCGTCGGCGCACCACAATCACGGCAGAGTTTCGCACCGTCGCGGGTACTCGCGCCGCATTCTTCGCAAGACACGTGACAATCTGTGGACAGAGGCTACTTCAAAATAGGGGTTCGGAGGAATCTAAAACCGGGATTCAAAACCGACGCTTTTGCGTGAGCAGGTAGAGGAGAATACCCCCGTTGAGAACCAATTTGGCGACTCAAATCGGGGCACCGAGAGAGAATCCACCGACGCTGAGGAACACCTCCAATCCGTACACCGTCACCGCGAGTTTCCATCGCCACAGACCGTAAACAATGACGAACTGGAGAGCGGCCACGAACAGAGTGAACCCGCCGAGTACTGTAGCGAAAAGGCCGCCGTCGAGAAGCCAGTATCCTAACACCGCCTGCAAGAAACCGCTCACGAGCACGAGTCCGCAGACGAGTGTAATGCCCCGCGGTCTGGTCGTGACGGTATCGCTCAGTCGTCGATAACAGTCCCGACAGTAAATCGAATCGGAGCCAACATCGACGCCGCAGTTTGGACAGTAAATGACATATATATTTTGTAAGATATAAAATCTATTTCGGCCACGCGGCTACGCGAGCGCCGTTTCCAACACGTCCGTCACCCTGTCCGAGTGCTGAATCAACAGCGTTCCGAGAATGCTCATAATGAGCACGTAGCCGACGGTAAACGCGGGAATCAGGTCACCGAGCGCACCGGTTCCGACGCTTATGGCGAGCGTCGATAAGACCAGCGAGAACTCGCCGCGGGGAACCATTCCGAACCCGACGCGGAACGAGCGCGTTCTGTCGAGTCCGTAGAAACGCCCCGAAACGGTTCCGCTGACGAACTTGCCGACGGTCGTAACGACCACCGCAACACCCAACAGGAGGAGGATATCCGCCAGCAGGGTGATGTCCGTGGCCAAGCCGATGGAAAAAAAGAAGATGGCGGCGAACAGGTCACGAACCGGCGAAAGCACTTGTTCGATTCGGTGGACGTGGTCGGTTTGACTGAACATCGTCCCGACGAAGAAGGCGGCGACTGCCTCGCTGACGCCCAGTGCCAAGGCGGTTCCGGCGATGAGGACGGTGACGCCGGTCACGCGAAGAAGAAACAGTTCGTTCGATTCGGTTTCGAACAGTCGTTCGATGTACTCCGAACCGTACCACGCAACCGCGACGAGGACGACGAGGAAGGCCACCGATACACCGATGGATAGTGCGGCGTCAGTCGGACTTCCCTCGCCCAGTGCGACCGCCGACAGCAGGGCCAGATACACCGCGATGAAGATGTCCTCGAAGACGAGCGTTCCGAGAATCGGTTCGCTTTCCGCGTTCGCAATCCAGCCTTGGTCAATGAGCGACTTCGTTATCACGGCGCTGGAGGAAATGTAGACGATTCCAGCGAGGAAAAAGGATTCGAGCCACGAGAAGCCGAACAGGACACCGAGTCCCAGCCCGAGAAGGAAGTTGATTCCGAGGTCTACGAAGCCGATTTTGACCAGTCGGTCGCGGTTCGAAACGAGTTGCTGAAGGCTGAACTCCAAGCCGAGGAAAAAGAGGAGGAAGACGATACCGAGTTCGGCGAGAAGGTCGATGAACTCGCCGGTTTGGACGAGTTGCAGCGAGATGCCGCCGATGGCTGTCGGTTCGTTGGGACCGACGAGGATGCCGACGATGATGTAGGCGGGGATGACGGAGAGGCTAATACGGGATGCGAGCGCCCCGATGAGCGCTATAGCCGTCACTGCAATTCCGAACTGAACGAGGAGCGGGTCTGCCATCGGTTGTTCAGTTGCCCTCGTCGTCGGCGGTGAGCAAGTCCGAGAGTTCCGCCTGTTCCTCGCGGGTTCCGATGGCGACGAGGATGTCGCCCGAGTCGATGCCCGTATCCGGACTTGGGTTCGAAATCGTCTCCTCGCCGCGCTGAATTGCGATGATGGAGACACCGGTTTGCTGTCTGATTTCCGCCTGTTGAAGGGTTTGGTCAACCAGCGGGGAACCGTCTTTGACCTCCACCCATTCGATGATGGACTCCCCGAGCGGAACGTTCAAATCGTCCATCTCGACCGGTTGGAAGTAGGCTCCTTCGAGGATAGAGCCGAGCTGACGGGCTTTCTTGCCCGTCAGCGAGGCGAGTTTGACGCTGTCCTCGTTCGGCGACGGACGCCGATACAGTTCGCGTTTTCCATCGTGGTGGATGATGACGACGAGTCGCTCCTCGCCGTCGAGTTCGAGTTCGAACTTGTGGCCGACGCCGGGGATTTCCGATTCGTAGACAGTCATAGTGGAAAGGGAGTTGGAAAAGGCATAAACGTCACGCTAAAAATCACGGTGGGCGATGGATTACGTCACTCGAAATTCGAAGAGTGCGTCTCGAATTTCCTCCCCTTTGGACACTTTGTGGAGATACACCGGTAGTCGCGGAGCGGTTCTGTAGCGGAGCCTAGCCTTCGTCTCATTCTCCTCGTCGGAGTGATGGAGGGTGGCTACGACAAATCCGGTAGCGGTTCGGAACTCGATGGCTCCGTCGCGCCGAACCACACGAAGGTCGTCGAGTCGATGCCGAACCAAATCGGTAGCTTCCTCGGGCGAAATTCGGAGGTCAAGACGCTCGAAACTACTCATTCCAATGGTAGTGATTCGAATACGGGACGGGTAACCCTTTCGCCGAAAATAAAAACAGGCCGATTTTGGTTAACAGAAGTTCTGCGTCGCGTACACCTGTCCGTCTTCTGTGACGTAGATGCCAATTCCTTCGTTCTGCCACGAATCGGTGAGAATGTTCTCGCGGTGGCCCTGCGAGTTCATCCACTGGTCGACGATACCGCGAGCGAGTTCGCGTTCCGTGGTGTAGCGAACCGTTTCGTCGCCGCTGTTAATCGGCGTGTCGTACCACGTCTGGGCGATATTTTCGCCGCCCGTGAGGTACGAACCGTCACCAGTCGATGCTTGACAGATGTAGCCTGCTTGCTCGTAGCGGTCGGCGAAGTTCTCGCCCTCGGGAGAGGTGTGCGAGAAGTAGTTTCGAGTCGCCATGTCCTCGCTGTGTCCGCGCGCGATGTCGCGGAGTTCGGTGTCGAACGAGATGGCGTTGAGGCCACGTTCCGTGCGCTCTTCGTTGACGAACTGGTGGACGTACCGCTCGACTTCGCTCCGGTCGAAGCCGTCCGATTCGTCTGGCGTCGTCGTTGGCTCAGTCGTAGTGGTTTCAGGCGATTCCGTGGTGGTTGTTTCTGGAGTCGTGGTAGATTCCGGCTGGGTCGTCGTGTCCGGTGTTTCCGTAGTAGTCGTCTCGTCCGGGGTCGAAGCCGTCGTTTCGGGCGGTTCGGTCGTCGGCTGTTCCGGTTCCGGAGTCGTCGGTCGGTCAGCATCGTCTTCACCTCCGGACAGGATTGATTGAAGGAAGTGCCAGAAATCACCGTTCAGTTCGCCGTCTTCGAGTGCGTTCTGTACGGCAGAAATCGCGCGTTCCCATCCATCCACCTCGGCGGCGTCAGTCGCGTCGGTCGAATCGGTTTCGTTTGCAGTCGAATCGTGGTCGCTTTCCGACATCGTCGATTCGGACGAAACCGCACCGACGGCGACCGTACTGGTTAGAACGAGGATTGCGAGGGCCAGCGAAAGAGCGACCGAGAGGGGTTTCCGTCTCATGCCGTCCTCGCTGGTCGGGTGGTCGTCTGTCGATACTCATCGCGGCAGTCGGTCGATAGTTGTGACTGCCGGTCGTCGTGGGGGCTAGCGTGCCATGCCATCGCGGATAGGTGTCCCTACCATGGGAACATAATTTTTTGCATAATTAGCCATTGATTATGGATTTCTAATGAAATTCGCACGAGATATTAGTAAACGAAATTTGTTGGTTGGTGAGATGACAAAATCATCAAATCAGAGAGAAATAGATACGGGGGCAAAGGTAATATCAGTTAAAGGATATTTCCACGGCACCCTGCAAAGAATACGTTCGTTATTTGTTAGTACGCGCGACTCGTTACCCGACTTCCCGAATCGGTGTCGAGCAAAACGGTATCACCGTCGTTGTTCCAGACGGCGGAACCGCGGTTCCAGTACACGTCACTGCTCGAATCCGAACCGCTGCCGGTGTGGAGCATCACAGTTTCACCGGGGGCGAGCGACGTTCCCGAAAAGGTGTACGACTGGCCCACTGCGTCCGAAATCGTCCATCCCGAGAGCGAAATCGTGCTGGAACCGGTGTTTTCGAGGATCACGTACTCGTCGTTCAGGTTGTCGTTGTCGTTCCCCGAAGCATCGGCGTGAATCGTCTCGATGTCTACGTCACCCGCACCGCCAGCGTCGCGGCACCGCCACAAGTCCCTGCGTTCGCTTTGGGCGCTCGATTCGGCGCTGTAGTAGCTATCGCTCTTGGAAAACGTCGAATCGTACACCCGCGCCCGCCCGGAGTCGATGAGTTTGTAGTTGTAATCTTCACCGCCGTGGTAGACGTAGGCCAGCAGTCGCCCGTAGTAGCCGCGTTTGTCGGATTCGGAATCGAACTTCAGGGTGACCTGCTTGCCTTCGAGTTCGCGGGTCATGAACGCCGTGGCGTCTTCACCCTCGTCGGCGAGACAGTTCTCACCGGCGCTGTTGGTCGGAAGGCCTTCGAACTCGTCGGGCGTGTTCGCGCTGTGCGTTTCGGGCGTATCGACGCCGAGCAATCGGACGGTTTCCGTCGTTCCATCGGAATAGCGAACGTCCAACGTATCGCCGTCCACGACATCGGTGACAGTGACTCGGTCGCTGTCGGTGATGTACCCATTAGCAGGAACGACAGCAATCGCACCAGCGATACCACTAAGAACCAGTGTGAAAACGAGCGTGACGACTGCACCATAGTTTTTAATTTTTTATATTACAAAATTAACCTTGTTTCTATTAGTATTTTATATAGTCAGGTCACAGACACACATACTGATATAAATTCGTGTGTTTCGGATAGAATCCGGAGAAAGCGAGTTGTCATTTCAAATAATTCTGTGCATCTGTTTCGTTATCCGGTACAATCAAATAATTAACCGGTGTATCGTATCGGATATGAGCGACGACCGAATCATCCGACGATTAAACGTCGTCATCGTTCTCCTTTCGGTCATCGCAGTGTTGCTGGCGATGCCGTATTTCCTCTTCGTTATCGAAAATCTGACAAGACTGTTTCAGGCCGTCGCCGCCGCGCTCGGAACCATCGGCATCTTCGCTCTCGTTCAAAGATATTGGACAGTTCGGGATTGATTCGAACGCCATCGGACGGGAACCTTTATCAGCGACGACGCGCACAGTCACAGGTATGAGCGCGATGGTGTCGGTAGTACGTCTATAGTGCAGACGATAAGCCGGTCGTGTTTCTCACCGAATCACCAGACAGCGACAGGAATTTGTATCCATGAGCGACGTTCCAAACGACTACGAACCCGAGCGTATAGAACCAAAATGGCGGAAAGAGTGGCAAGGCTCCGATGTATACACCCCCGACGGTGATTTGGAGTACGTCATCGACACGCCACCACCGTATCCGACCGGAAACCTCCACATCGGACACGGACTCCAGTGGAGTTACATCGACTTCGCGGCGCGCTATCACCGCCTTCAGGGCGAACAAGTGCTGTTTCCGCAGGGATGGGACTGTCACGGACTGCCGACAGAAGTGAAGGTCGAGGAGAACCACGACATTCACCGAACCGACGTTTCCCGGGAGAAGTTCCGCAATCTCTGTATCGAACACACCGAGGAACAGATCGACTCGATGAAGGAGACGATGAACGAACTCGGCTTCTCAATCGACTGGAACGCGGAGTTCCGGACGATGGACGAGGAGTACTGGGCGAAAACCCAGCAGTCGTTCATCGAGATGGAAGAGTACGTCTACCGCGACGAACACCCCGTTAACTGGTGTCCTCGCTGTGAGACGGCCATCGCGGACGCGGAAGTCGAGAAGGAAGATCGGACGGGAACGCTCTACTACGTCACCTTCGACGGCGTGGACAACGACGATATAGAAATCGCAACCACCCGCCCCGAACTGCTCTCGGCCTGTGTCGGTATGGCGGTTGACTCCGACGACGAACGCTACGCCGACCGAATCGGTGAGACGTTCGAAGTGCCACTGTTCGGGCAGGAAGTCGAACTCATCGCCGACGACGACGTTGACGGCGACTTCGGAACCGGCGCGGTGATGATTTGTACGTTCGGCGACAAACAGGACGTGGACTGGTGGGCGGAGCACGATTTGGACTTGCGCCCGGTGTTCACCGAGGACGGTTACCTGAACGAACTCGCGGGCGAGTTTGAGGGCCTGACCATCAGCGAGGCGAAAGAGGAAATAGCCGAAACGCTGGACGAGGAGGGCTACCTCAACGACTCCGAACCGACCGAACAGGCGGTCGGTGCCTGCTGGCGCTGTGATACGCCAATCGAGATTCTGTCGAAAGAACAGTGGTTCGTCAAGGTGCAGTCGGACGAAATTATGGAAAAGGCGGAGAAAGTCGAGTGGATTCCCGACCACATGCACGCGCGCCTCGAAGAGTGGGCAGAGGGCATGGACTGGGATTGGGTTATCTCCCGCCAGCGCGTGTTCGCCACGCCGATTCCGGCATGGGAATGCGAAGACTGTGGCCACTGGCATCTTGCAGACACGGACGAACTACCAGTTGACCCGACCGAAACCGGCCCGGCAGTCGGCGACTGTCCGGAATGTGGCGCGGACTCGTGGACTGGCGAAACCGACGTGATGGACACGTGGATGGATTCGTCTATCACGCCGCTTCACATCAGCGGGTGGCCCGACGACCTCGAACTGGACGAGTTCGAACCCGTCTCGCTCCGCCCGCAGGGACACGACATCATCCGGACGTGGGCGTTCTACACGCTCCTGCGCGTCGGCGAGTTGACGGACGAGCGTCCGTGGGACACCGCTCTCATCAACGGCATGGTGTTCGGCCCGGACGGCAACAAGATGAGCAAGTCCCGGGGCAACGTCGTCACGCCGAGGGAAGCCATCGACGAGTACGGTGCCGACTCGCTCCGGCAGGCATTGGTTCTCGGCGGGCAGCCCGGAAGCGACGTTCAGTTCCAGCCGAAGGAGGCGACTTCCGCATCGCGCTTCCTCACGAAAATCTGGAACATCTTTCAGTTCTCGCGCAACCACTTCGACGAGAACACGCCCGAAATCAGCGACCCGGCCTACCGTGACGCAGACCGCTGGATTCTCTCGCGGTTGTCACAGACCGCCGACTCCGTCAGCGAGGACATGGAAGAGTACCGCTACGACAGCGCGCTCCGAACGCTCCGCGAGTTCGTCTGGAACGACCTCGCGGACGACTACCTCGAACTCGTCAAGGGTCGCCTGTACGAAGGCCGTCCCGGCGAGCGAAACGCGGCGCGACACGCGCTGTACACGACGTTCTCATCCATCATCCGGATGCTCTCGCCGTTCTCGCCGTTCTTCGCCGAAGAGGTGTACAGCCACCTCCCCGGAACCGAGGAAAGCATCAGTCAGTCGCGCTGGCCGGACGTCGAAATGCACGACGAGGAAGCCGAACTGGCTGGCGAAATCATCGCCGAAACCGCGAGCGAGGTTCGGGCGTGGAAATCCGACGAGGGAATGGCGCTCAACGAAGAACTCGACCGCATCGAACTGTACAGCGATGCCGAGCGGAAACCGGACACCTACGACCTGAGCGAGGCCGTGAACGCCCCGGTGTATCTGGAAGCCGGCAGGCCGAACGTCGAACTCGCGCCGGTCGGCGTTTCGCCCGACCACTCCGCAATCGGGCCGAAGTTCCGCGACAAAGCGGGCGCAGTCGTCGGCGCGCTGGAATCGACCGACCCCGCCGAACTCAAAGCTCAGTTAGACACTCACGGCGAAATTACGCTGGCCGCCGCGGGCGAGGAAGTCACCCTCGACGGCGACTGGGTCGAAATCGAAGAGGAGTACCGCGCGGAAAGCGGCGAGGAAGTCGAAGTGCTCGAAACCGAGCACGCGACGGTTCTCGTCTTTCCCTGAAGTGTAAAGTCGAATCTCACGAGCTTTTCTCGGACGAAATTCGCCGGAAGGGATGCGAATCAGTTGGCGACAGTGCGCCACGACTAACGTACCTATCCAGAAGCATTGCAACCCGCCAATATCGTTAGTTGACGGGATTGGCGGATGACGACACTGGTTAACAACAACGAATACGACAATAGCAGAATTTATTAACTAGAGCCCTAATATTGTTAATATACTAATGACGAACATCACTCGAAGACGTGCGCTCAAAACGGGAACCGCACTGCTCGTGAACGGAACGATTGCCGGTTGTCTCGGCTCTTCTGCCGGTGATGGGTCGGACGATTCGACCACGGTGCAAACGTCGTTTTTCGTCCTAACCGACTTCGCGCGGAATGTTGTAGGGGACGCCGCGAACGCCGAGAGTTTGGTGCCAGTCGGTCAGCACGGTCACGGATGGGAACCGTCCGCGCAGGTTCAGCGGGACGCGATGGAATCCGACGCAGTAATTTACATGGGGAAAGGGTTTCAGCCGTGGGCCGACAGGATGGTGAAAAACATCGAACAAGACCGTCCAGAAATCACGATTGTCGCGGCGAGACACGGAATTTCTCTCCTGCCCGCGCCGGGACACGGCGACAAGCATGAAGGTGAAGAAAAGCATCATGAGGAGGAAAATCACGGGAACGAAACCGAGCACGGCCACGAGGAGGGCGACCAGCACGACAAGGGCGAAGGCGGGCACGACCACGGAGCCAGCGACCCGCACTTTTGGCTCGACCCGCAACGCGCGAACCAAGCAGTCTCGACCATCGAAAGTGGCCTTTCGGAAATGGAGGGCGTTTCCGGCGAGTCCCTCGCCGGAAACGCGGAGGACTTCCAAAATCAGTTGGACGAACTCGATTCGACGTTCGAATCCGAACTGGAATCCACGGAGCGAAACGCGGTGCTGGTCGCTGGACACAACGCCTTTCAGTATCTCGGCGAGCGATACGGGTTCGAGATTCACGCCCTGACGGGACTCGCACCCGACTCGTCGCCGAGTCCGAAGGACGTACAGCGCGCGCAGAATATCATCGAGGAACACGACATCACGCACGTTCTCGCACCCGTTTTCGAATCCGACAGGGCCGCGAAACAACTGGTTTCGGAAACCGATGCAAAAGACCACCTTTCGATTACGCCGATTCCGAGCGTCACGGAAGAGTGGAATGAGAAGGATTGGGGATACATCGAAATCATGGAAGAAGTGAATCTCCCCTCGTTGAAAACGGCACTCGGAGCGAAATGACAGTCGCCGAAATCGAAAACGCGACGTTCGGCTACGGCGACAGACCGGTGCTTTCGGACGTTTCGATGACGGTCGAGGACGGCGAATTTCTCGGGCTCGTCGGCCCGAACGGGTCGGGAAAGAGCACTCTCCTCGAACTCGTCCTCGGCTTGCAAACGCCGGACGAGGGGACGGTTCGCCTGTTCGGCGAATCGCCGGAGAAAGGGAGAAAAGGCGGGCGCGTCGGCTACGTCGCACAGAACGTGACGGCAGTTTCCGGAATGCCCGTGACGGTCGAGGAAGTCGTCAGGGCGGGGCGGAGTTCCCTCCTTGGGTTCGGATTCGCCGGAGAGAAACACCGTGAGGCGGTCGCACATGCGATGGAAACCGTCGGAATCTCGGCTCTGGCAAACCGCAGGGTTGCCCGCCTTTCGGGCGGACAACAACAGCGCGCGTTCATCGCCCGCGCGCTGGCCGCAGACGCTGACGTGCTCGTGCTGGACGAACCGACGGTCGGCGTCGATGCCGAATCCAGAGAGGAGTTTTACACCCTCCTGCACGACCTGAACGAGGACGGTTTGGCCGTCATTCTCGTGGAACACGACATCGGCGTCGTCACGGAACACGCGGACAGAATCGCCTGCCTGAACCGAAAGCTGTACTTCCACGGGGACACCGACGAGTTCGAAGCTAGCGAGGTGCTGGCCGAGGCCTACGGCGCGAACCAACGACAACTCCACCACGACCATGATTGATGTTGCGGAGATGCTGAGCTATCGGTTCATGCGTCTCGCGCTCATTGCGGGACTCTGCGTGGGCCTCGTCGCACCCCTCGTCGGGTCGTTTCTCGTCCACCGCGGGATGGCACTCATCGGGGATACGCTGGCCCATTCCGCCTTCGCGGGAGTCGCGGTCGGACTGTTCCTCGGAAGTTTGGATGTCGTCGTCTCGCCGTATCTCACCGCGCTCGTGGTGTCCGTACTCGCGGCGCTGGCGATACAGGCGCTCGCGGAACACACCGACGCCTACGGCGACGTGGCCATGGCAATCGTGTTGTCGGGCGGGTTCGCCCTCGGGAGCGTCCTCATCAGCCTCTCGGACGGCGGAATTGCGGTCGGCATCGACCAATATCTGTTCGGCAGTTTGGCGACGGTCACCTCCGAAAACGTCACCGTGATGGTCGCGCTCTCGGCCCTCGTCGTCGGCGTCGTCGGTGTCACGCGACGACAACTGTTCGCCGTCACGTTCGACGAGACGGCGGCCCGCGTGTCGGGAATCCCGGTACGACGGTACAACCGCCTGCTGGTCGTGCTGACCGCGTTGGTCGTCGTCGCGGCCATGCAAATCATGGGTGTCATCCTCGTCGCCGCGATGCTCGTGGTTCCGGTCGCCGCGGCGTCACAGGTCGCGCATAGTTTCCGCCAGTCGCTCGTCATCGGCGTGCTCATCGGCGAAATCGCCGTCATCGTCGGCATCACGCTGTCCTACGCCTACGGACTCGCGGCGGGGGGAACTATCGTTTTGGTTGCAATCGGTGTGTTCACGCTGGTCGCCGTCGTTGCTCGCTGAGGAGGAAAATCGTCGATGGCCGTCGTCTTTAGGTGACTCCTCGTTGTTCCCGTTTCGGGGGATTCCATGACAGTTAGCGACATTGCGGCGACTGACGTCGTCACTGCAACCGAAGACGCCACGCTCGCGGAGATTGTACAAATGATGGGCGACGAAAGCGTCGGCTGTGTTCCAATCGTAAATAACGACGAACCAGTCGGAATCGTCACCGACCGAAAAATCGCGCTCTCGCTCGCGGACGACGGAAATGCATCGAATCGAGCGGTAAGCGAGATTATGACCCGCGACCTGACAACTATCGAGTCCGATGCGAACGTCCACGATGCAGTCGAGCAGATGGAAGACGCCGAAATTCGGCGTCTTCCGGTCGTCGAAAGCGGGCAACTGACCGGACTCGTGACACTCGATGACGTGCTGGTCGCGGTGGCTGACGAGTTGGACGAAGTCGCAGATGTTATCGAAGAGCAGTCGCCGCGGTTGTGAATCGGGGGACAAATCGCCGCGTCAGCAAACCACGAGAACTTTTCTTCCGGTCTTCGATTGGCGAGTATGGACGAGCGAATCCACGAACACGCCGAAGTGCTGGTAGATTGGAGCGCCCGGGTCGAATCAGGCGACAACGTCGTCGTACTGGTTGACGATGGCGCACACGAACTCGCCATGGCGGTCGGCGAGAAACTGGGCGAACGCGGAGCGAACCCGCTTACGGTGTATCACTCCGACGAAGTCGAACGGTCGTTCCTTCGCGGACACGACGGCGACTTCGATGAAAATCCGGAACACGAACTGGCGATGTACGAAAACGCCGACGTAGTGCTTAGGCTTGGCGGAACCACGAGTACGACGGCGAAAGCCGACGTTCCGGGAGAGACGGAACAAGCGTACAACAAGGCAAGAATGGGTATCCGCGAAACTCGCCTCGGAACCGACTGGGTTTCGACGATTCATCCGACCCGCGCCCACGCACAGCAGGCGGGGATGGCCTACGAGGAGTATCAGGCGTTCGTCTACGACGCCGTGCTTCAGGACTGGGAGTCGCTCGCCGGGGAGATGGCGAAGATGAAGACGATTTTGGACGAGGGAACCGAGATCAGAATCGTCAAGGAGAACACCGACCTCACGATGTCGGTAGAAGAGCGAACCGCGGTCAACAGTTGCGCGACGGTGGCTTACGACTCACACAATCTGCCGAGCGGCGAGGTGTTCACCGCGCCGCACGCCACCGAGGGCGAGGTGTTTTTCGACGTGCCGATGACGCACCGCGGCAAGCGAATCCGAAACGTGCATCTCACGTTCGAAGGCGGCGATGTGGTCGATTTTAGCGCCGAAACAGGTGAGGACGTATTGGCCGACATCCTCGACACGGACGAAGGAGCACGACGACTCGGCGAACTCGGCATCGGGATGAACCGCGGCATCGACCGCTTTACCGACAGCATCCTGTTCGACGAGAAGATGGGTGATACGATTCACCTCGCGGTCGGACGCGCATACGACGCCTGCCTTCCCGAGGGCGAAACTGGCAACGACAGCGCGGTACACATC
This sequence comes from Haladaptatus cibarius D43, assembly GCF_000710615.1. Lineage (NCBI taxonomy): Archaea > Methanobacteriati > Methanobacteriota > Halobacteria > Halobacteriales > Haladaptataceae > Haladaptatus > Haladaptatus cibarius. The sequence continues at coordinate 1,890,507 of NZ_JDTH01000002.1, forward strand.
GACATGATAACCGACATGAACGAAAAATCGCGGATGGAAGTGGACGGCGAAGTCGTCCAGCGAAACGGCGCGTTCAGGTGGGAAGACGGCTTCGAAGGGTAAACCGAATCTATATCCACCATTCGCTTTGTCGTTCTCGTACCGACGCGTCTTGGAACGGTGGGGCCAGTTCCGACTCGTCGAGGCCGAATCCGTATCCCAACCAGTAGCCGACGTACCAGCCGGCAGCGTCGGTATCGACGCCGGAAATCGAGATGGTCAGTCTGTCGTACTCCTCCAGCGCGCCGTCTTGGTCGGGGTCAGTTCCGCGGATACCGCCGCAGGAACCGCTCGAACTCGGATTGCACGGCAGTTCGTCGGGGAACTCCACGACGATGTCCGCGTTCGCTCGATTGTTCGTCACGGTGAACGAAACGTTCGACGGAACGGTATCTTCTGCTCCGTCAGCGTAGTAGTCGAGCGCGTGTTCTACCTGTTCTCGAATTGCCTCTCGGTCTTTTTGCTCGCTCGTTTGGCCGAGATACACCGTCAGTTCGGCGTCGGCCCACGGCAGATCACGGTCGGTTGCGTCCGTCATTGGTCGGGAAGCCAGCGACGATTGGGAGGACATCACCGACTGCGGGGCGGAACTGTGATTCAAGCCGAGCGTGTGGCCGAGTTCGTGTTTCAGGATGTGAACCGTCGAATCGCTGGAAAACGAATCGTCCACGTCGATATGCATAGGGCGAGAAATCTGGTTCGAGTTCGTGATGTACGGCGCACATCCCGCGGCGTGCTCGACTCGTGGACAGCTTTCGACGTTCTCCACGAAGTTGACGATGAGGTCGGGACTCCCCGCATTTGGAACGAGTTCGTACTGAATCGCGTAGCCCGCGTACTGTTCGCTGTTTGCTTCCCAGTAGTCGAGCGCATGCTGCACTTCCTCGCGATATTGACGGTCGGAGTTCGCGCTCGTGTTAATCGCCACCGTGACGACCGATTCATCCCATGGATTCGACCGGTCTGCGATGGCCCCCTCGGAGGCGGTTTGTCCCGTTCCCTGCGTCGGATTCCGCGTCGAATCGTCGAACGTCGGGTCAGTCGTTTCGACCTGTTCCACCTCGGTCGGCAGGTCGAACTGAACGCTGGCACAACCGGACAGGACGAGACAGAGGACAAGCAGGAGGGCGCGCCGCGTCATTGTCTCATAAAGGGGGCGCGGTGGTATCAAGCCTTGGGACTCCGGAAAGTACAATCGAAATCGAGGGTGTGGGTGTAGGACGCCGATTCGACCTGAATCGTCGCATGGTCGATATCGAACTGCTCACCGAGTTCCTGCTGACAGTGCCGAAGCACCGCGTCGGGGTCAACGCCCTCTTCGACCGCGACGTGCGCCGAAAGCGTGTACTGCGTCGAACTCAGCGACCAAACGTGAACGTCGTGTGCCTCCACGACGCCCGGCAGGTCGGTCAGATACGCGCGGACTTCGTCCACATCGATTCCAGCAGGGGTTCCTTGCAAGAGAATGTTCAGACTTTCACCGAAGAGATCTTTCGCGGAGTAAAGCACCAACAGCGCGACGAAGACGGCGAACAGCGGGTCGAGAATGTACAAATCGGTGAAGACGAGCGCGATGCCGACGGCAATCGCCGCCACGCTTCCCAGCGCGTCCGCAACGAGGTGGAGAAACGCGCCTTCGACGTTCAAAATTCCGCGGTGTTCCGACAGCACCCACGCGCCAGCGAGATTTGCCAGCAGTCCGAGCACGCCCACGACAACCACGAGTTCGGCATCAATTGGCTGTGGATTGCCGAATCGGCGAAGCGAATCGAACAACACGTAGCCGACTGCGACCAACAAAAGGAGTCCGTTGCCCAGCGCGCCGAGCACTTCGGCGCGCTGGTAGCCGTAGGTTCTGCGGGCGTCGGCGGGACGCGCGGAAATCCACGCCGCGAACAGCGCGAGGCCGAGACTCGCGCTGTCGGCGAGCATGTGAACCGCATCAGCCAGCAGGGTCAGCGACCCGGAGTAGAGTGCCCCGACCAGTTCCACGACGAAGAAAATCGTGTTGATAACCAACGCGATGGTTAGCGCGCGAAAACTGGTGTCGCCGGAATCGTCGGAATCGTCGTGGTCAGCATGGTCGTGCGCCATCGGACAAGGTACGGTCTGGAGGCTATCAGTCGTTGTGGAAAATCGGCTCTTGGAGTTCTAGTCGTCGTCCGGTTTGACGCCCGCCAGTCGCATCGCGTTGCTCGTCACGCCGAAGGTCATTCCCATATCCCCGATGATGATGGCGTGAACGACCTGCACCAAGTTGAGCGGTGCGCCCACCGCGAGGACGGCTTTCACCGCAAGGCTGGCCCAGATGTTCTGCCGAATGACGCCGTTCGCTTTCCGGGCGAGTCTGCGGAGGTACGGGAGTTTCGACAGATCGTCGCTCATCAGGGCCACGTCGGCGGTTTCGATGGCGGTGTCGGTTCCGGCCGCGCCCATTGCGACCCCGACCGTCGCGGCGGCCATCGCGGGCGCGTCGTTGATGCCGTCACCGACCATAGCGACACCGCCCTCGGTGAGTTCTTCGACAGCGGATACTTTCTCCTCCGGCATGAGTTCGGCCCGGAACTCGTCCACGCCGACCTGTTCCGCGATTGCGCGGGCGGTGCCTTCGTTGTCTCCCGTGAGCATCACGATGTTTGAGATACCGAGGTCGTGGAGGCGTTGGACGGTCTTTTTTGCGCCGGGGCGCACTTCGTCCGCGATGGCGATGACGCCCTCCAGTTCATCCTCGGTTCCGACGAAAACGATGGTTTTTCCCTCCTGCTCAAATCGCGGGACGACCTCCGTGAGCAGGTCGAGACAGTCCTCGCGGCCGTCGCAGATGCTTTCCGGTTCGACCGATTCGACCATCTCGCCCTGTTGAACGACCGCGCTACCCCCATCAGTTGTCAGATGCGTGTGTTCGAGGTCGAAGCCCAATTCGGCGAACAGTGCAGGTTTTCCGGCGTAGTGAGTTACGCCGTCCAAATCGGCTCGGACGCCCTTCCCAGTTAAACTCTCGAAATCAGAAACTTCGCGCTCGCCGACGCCTCGGTCGTGTGCGTGGCCGATAATTGCCTCGGCAATTGGGTGTTCGCTCCGGTGTTCGATGCTGTGGGCGCACCGAAGCACGTCGTCCGCGCTGTTGCCGTTGAGCGAGAGAACGTCCGTGACGGTCAGTTCGCCCTTTGTCAGCGTACCCGTTTTGTCGAAGGCGACCGAATCGAGTTCGCCCATCGCTTCGAGGTGGTCGCCACCTTTGATGAGAACCCCGTTTCGCGCCGAACTGGTGAGTCCGGACACCACGCTGACGGGCGTGCTGATGACGAATGCACAGGGACACGCGACGACCAGAAGCGTCAGTCCGCGGGTGAACCAGTCCTGAAATGATCCATCGAGGAAGAGCGGCGGCACCGCGGCGGTGAGAACCGCCGCGACGACCACGACGGGGGTGTAGTAGCGCGCAAATCGATCGACGAACTGCTCGTGTTCGGTTTGGTTGCCCTGTGCGTCCTCGACCATCTCCACGATGTTCGAGATGGTCGAATCGTCCGCTTCCGCGGTCGATTCGACTTCGAGGTAGCCCTCTTCGTTTACCGTCCCGGCGAACACCTCGTCGCCGACTTCCTTCTCGACTGGGACGCTTTCGCCCGTGATTGGTGCCTGATTGACCGAACTCGTTCCCTCGCGTACGTCGCCGTCCACCGGGATTTTCTCGCCGGGACGGACGACCACGGTGTCGCCGACGTGAACGTCTTCGACTGGCACCGTTTTTTCGCCACCTTCCCGGCGAACAGTCGCCATGTCGGGCGACAAGTCCATCAGTTCGCGCAGGGAGTTTCGCGCTCTGTCCATCGAAAATCGTTCGAGGAGTTCGGCGACGCTGAACAGCACCGCGAGCGTCGCGGCTTCGAAGTAGAGATTGACGGCCAGCGCGCCGAGGATGCCGACGGACATCAACAGGTCGATGTCGAGACTGGCGTTTTTCGCGGAATAGTAGCCGTTTCGAACGATTTCCTGCCCGCCGATTGCGGTGGCCACGAGGAAACCGATGTCCGCGGCGGTGAACGTCCGACCGACTGCGGCAAACAGTTCGGGATTCGAAGCAGGGAAGAAGAACTCAAATATCAGTCCGAAGACGAGAAAAATCCCGCCAGCCCACGTTTTTAGCGCGCGAGTGCTCTTCCACACCGTGTGCGGGGATTCGACCGCCGAACCGTTGGAACTGTCGTCGGTTGTTACCTCTTCCACCTCGTAGCCTGCACTCTCAACTGCCGTCACGAGGTCGTCGTGGGATGCGTCCGAGGAGGTGGTGATAACGACTCGGCCCGACGTGGGCTGTGTGTCGTACTCCATGACGCCCGGAACATCCGAAAGTGCGTTTTCGACTTTTCCGGCACAGGACGGACAGTCCATACTGGGAACTGAAAGCGTCTCGCTTCGCGTGTCATCCACATCGTAGCCCGCGCTCTCGACGGCGGTTCGGATAGCATCTGCATCGGTTCGGTTAGCGTCGAACGTGACGACTAACCGGCCCGAGGTCACTTGCGCGTCGGTTTCCTCGACCGCGTCAAGCGATTCGACGCTTTTCGTCACTTTCCCGGCGCAAGACGGGCAGTCCATGCTAGGAATCGAGAGACGAAGCGTCTCAGCCTCGTTGTTACTCATTATCGAACCGTAGTCGCTGAAGAGTTATTAATTGCACTGCCACAAAACCGGGGCAGTTTATGGAATTATTATTAAATAATACACCCATAGTTAACAATAAGACGCTCGTATAACTTCGTTTCTCTGCGTTGCACAAACGTTTCATCGGCACATTTGGTGTGAAAAACACCGTTCAAAACCGTTCAATCTGTTAATAGACCGTTGAAAACGGAAACGGTGCATAACCATCGTTCTCACTTATTGGGGTCGCAGTGTACCGTGTAACTGGGTAGTATGACGCACATCAAAGCAAGCGCCGCCCTAGCGATGGTCGCTGTCGAAGTGCTCGCAGGGGTTGCATTACTGGCACTGGCGTTCGGCATCTGAAAATCGGCTGAGGGGAGTAAGCCCCCTTCTGTTCGGCTCGGCATTCGGCTAAGCGTCCGCACCGTGTGTCCGAGCTACCATGATGGCACGGACTTGCACCGGCAAGGATTCGCCGTTCCATCCATTCTTCGTGGTCCGCGCACTGACTGAGTCAGTACGACGTGGCGTGACGAAGTCACGCGCCCTTAGTGGGTTAACTCCCTCCCCTCTCGGGTCGGTTCGCACACTGCATCGGTCACACGAAGTGGTCTCGTTTCTGTTCCAGAGCCAGTGGTTTCCCACTCCGGACTTGCGTCCGGTTGCCTGCTCGGACGGTGGGGGGACTTTCCTCACGTGGGTTCCGACGTACTATCGGAACCGTCGTCCGCGGGAACCGAGCTCCCTCTGCCGGGGAAAACTAGTTCATACTCGCGTTTAAGCCGTTCGGTCTTCGTAGTCATGGGGGCTTAAAGCCAGCCAGATTGAAGGGAAGCGTTGAAGATGCTTCTGTGCATAAGCAACTTGTATGTCTGAGGCACAGGCAGTAGCCCTCTCTTACGAGGATGGCACGCGCGCGGTAGAACTCGCACGGGAGGCAGTAAATTCGTATGTTATCAATGGGCAACGAGAGCAACCGGGGAGTATGCGAGAAGCATTCTACGCCCGGACGGGCGTCTTCGTCCGGCTGGAGTCCACCCGTGGGCGCGGCAGTCTCCGTGGGTGCGCTGGTGCCTACGACACGAGCGAACAGTTAGGACACCAAATCGTCGATTCCGCCATCGCGGCGGCAAGCGGCGACTCCTGCGGGTCGGAAATCGAACCCGCCGAGTTGTCGAATCTCAACATCTCCGTGTTCATCGTCGAAAACACGATGTTGACCGACAACCCAACGCGAGACATGACGTTGGGTCGCCACGGTGTCGCGGTCGAAGGCCACGGCAAGCACGCGTGGATGTACCCGACGCTCCCCACCGAACACAACTGGAGCGAATTCGAGTATCTCGACCGAGCGTGTCGAAAAGCAGGACTTCCCCACGGCGCGTGGGAAGAAGACGACGTGTTCGTCACCCTCATCGAAGGGCCAGTGTTCCGCGAGCGGAAACCCGAAGGAAGTATCGAACGGATTTAAAATCGACCAATCGAGCGAAGATAGAACGTAGAAATCGACCAAATTCAGAAATCCACCAGCGAAGCGTCGTCGCGGGCGCGACGAGCGGCAGTGTCAATATCGAACTCTCGAACGATTTTACCGTCACGAATGAGCGGTTGCAGTAGCGGTTCGCCGTCAGCATCAGGTTCGTGACGCGCGAGGGAAACGTGATGGCCACCGTCTGCGGTTCGATACACCTGTTTTTTACCCGAGAGTTTCCCGCGTTTTGCCACCGGTTTATCGTTGATTTCCACGATGTCGAGCGCAAAATCGACCGGTTCCGCACTGGTGATGTGACTGCCGACGCCGAATCCCGCCGCCACATCGCGGAGTTCGCGGAGTTCTTTGGGGCCGAGGCCCCCGCTGGCGAAGATGTCCACGTCCTCGAAGCCGTGGGAATCCAGTTCCCAGTGCAGTTCGCGTAGTATGTGTCGGAAGTCTCCCCGGCGCGACCCCGTGGTGTCGATTCTGACGCTATCCAAGGAGTCGCCGAGTGCGTTCGCCGCGCGAAGCACCTCGTCTTTTTCGTCGGAAAAAGTGTCACAGAGTGCGACACGGGGAACGTCGTCGCCGACTGCCGCATCGAATGCGCGCCACGCTTCTTCCTGTTTGCCACTGCCGAAACAGATGAGAAGCGCATGGGGCATGGTGCCGCTCGGTTCCTTGCCGAGGATTTCACCCGCCGCGACGTGTGAAAAGCCGTCCAATCCCGCGACGAGAGCCGAGCGTTCTACTACTGCGGCAATCGACGGATGGACGTGTCGCGCGCCGAAACTCACGATTTGGGAGTCCGGCGCAGCGACGCGCGCTTCGAGTGCGTTCGTCGCCATTCCCGAGGCGTGAGACAGAAAGCCGAGAAGCGAAGTTTCGTGTCGCGCGAAATCGAGATAGTTGCCTTCGATGGTACACACCGGCCCGCCGTCGAACAGTCGGCCCTCTTCCATCGCGTCCACGTCGATTGGCAATCCGGCGAGGAGATTGGCCGCGTCTTTCAGTCCGGCAAGCAGTTCGAACTCGCCCGTCGGGAACTGGTCGGCAGTCACCTCGGCGACGACGTGCGGATTCTTCCCCGCGGCTTCGAGAGTCGTTTCGGTACGCAAAAAGTAGGCGTCCGTCGCGGTTCCGTCACGAATCGCATCCTCCGAAACCACGTCGAATCGGTCGCTCACGCGAACCACCTGTTGCTCATACCGGGGGTATTCCCCGCGACAGCGAAAAACCACCGGGTTTGTCGGGCAGAGAATCGGAAAAAGTTAGAGCTATGCCTGCGGCGCGGAATTGCGTCGAACGTCCGAAAGGTCGTTGACCGTCGGCGCGTTCACGATAACGACGGTGTCGCCGTTCTGCTGGACGTAGAAGGCGTCACCGAAACCGGTGCTGTCCGGTACCGTCCACGTGTTCTGTCGGCCATCCACCTGCTTTGCGTTGCGATAGTTGAGCAGTCGTTTGTAGCCGTCCACGAACTCCGTAGCGTCCTTGTTCGAGTCCCATTTGGTTTTAAAGACGTATCCCGTCTCGTTTCTCGGCGTGTTGTCGTTCGTGTAGGCGACGATTTTGTCGCCGTCCCAGCCTTCGGTCGGCGTACTTTGGTAGTTCAGCGGGTCGAAATCCTGTGGATTACCCTCGCTATCCCTGTTGATGAACCCGTTGGCGGGAATAACCGGCGCGCGCTGACTCTCGTAGGCGGGGTACATGAACATCGAGAAGATGCCCGCTTCGCCGACTTCACCGAAGTTCGGACGGCCCTCGGGTTTCAGACGCTCCCAACCGTTGCTGGTTCTGTCCTGCACGGTAATCTGTGCTGGCTCGTCGTCGGGATACTTTTCGGGGTGGATTACCTGCTCGGTGCTGGCGGGTGGATTTTCGTAGAGTGCGTTGACATCCTCCCAGCCCTGTTCTTCGTGGATTTGTTTTACGAACGGCGGGCCGTCGCTGTACGGTTGGAATTTGAGCAGATACGGGCCGATGTTGGCGAGTTGGCCCCCGCCACTGCTTTCGCTCTCGTCGGGCATCAGGCACGTTCCCTGCCACGCGTTGTTACACCGCTGTTCGTAGAGATAGTCGAGATAGTTGCCGTCGCCCTCGACGACGCCGTCGATGGCGTTGTGTCGCTCACGGGTGGATTGGTCGAACGAGTCGAAGCCGAACTTCTGGTCTTGGAGCGCGTGGAACAACTCCTGTGACAGCGTAATCTCGTTCATCTTGGGCGAGCTCTGGTTGTTCGAGATGATGACGATGGACTCCTCTCCGGGGCTGTAGTAGCCGCCGACCGACGTTCCGGAGTTTTGGGTCTGCACCGCAATGGAGTCGGTCGATTCGTCAATCATCATCAGCGCCTCGAATTTGACGTTGTCGAACAGCGTGCGCTTCGGTGGCGACGTCTGTTTTCCCTGCTCGCTCCGGAACTCGTCGCGCGCGATAACTTTTACCGGAACTTTCTTATCGAACTCCAGTCCTCGAATCTTCTCGACGCGGGCCATCGAGCGACTGACGACGGCGTCGAGTTCCGAATCGTTCAGTCCGTCGTTACGGGTCACATTGACCGTCTCGTTGAACCAGTAGCCTTCCTCCCATCCTAGCACGTCGGATTCGGGGTCGGGTGGGTGAACTGCTTGTTTCTCGCCCGATGGAGTGTCATCGGGGGCTTGCGTCGTGTTCGTCACGTCGGGGTCGTCCGTGGTCGTGTCCTCGGTGGGAGTCGATGAACACCCAGCTAAGACGAGCATGAGAGCGACCGCGACAACGGTAATCGTTCGCATTCCTGTAGGGGACAGGTAGGACTACTGTGTAAAAAAGGTCGTGAATGTGACGTGACACAACAGATGTGTTACCTTCGAAACGGTTTGGTGGGAACCTGACGTAGGATGCGACATGAACTTCGACCCAGATTCGACCGCCGTCGTCGTCGTTGACATGCAAAACGGCTTCTGTCACCCGGACGGAAGCCTTTACGCGCCGGGGAGTGAGGGCGTTTTCGACCGAATTCAAGAACTTCTCGCACGCGCGCGCGAGTCAGGTGCGTCCGCGGTGTTCACCCGCGACGTTCACCCGCCGGAGCAGTTCGAGGACGCGCACTACTACGACGAGTTCGACCGCTGGGGAGAACACGTCGTCGAAGGGACGTGGGAAACCGAAATCGTGGACGAACTCGACGTGCGCGAGGACGACCACGTCGTCACGAAACACACCTACGACGCCTTCTACCAGACCGATCTCGAAGGCTATCTCGATACTCACGGCATCAAAGACCTGCTCATCTGCGGAACGCTGGCAAACGTCTGTGTCCTCCACACCGCCGGAAGCGCGGGATTGCGGGATTTCAAGCCGGTCATCGTGGAGGACGCCGTGGGATACATCGAAGAAGGTCACAAGGAGTACGCAGTGGAACACTCGGCGTGGTTGTTCGGGGAAGGCGTGGAGTTAGACGACGTTGAGTTTTCGTAAGGGATTCGAACCCGAAATCGGCGGTTTGGTGGGCAGGCCGTGACCTGCCCGCCAAGTAGCCAAACGAACCAACAGCACGGAACTCGAACTCCAAACCAGTGCCAGCACACGACCACAATTCGGACGGCCCGGAAGACGACGTGAACTATCGAGGACACCCCGAAAAGTACGTCGAGAACTACGAACTCGACGGAAGCGAAAAAGGCGTGTTCAAAGTCGAACCGTACAAATCCGAACTGCTTCCGCACTGGTCGTATGCCGACCCCGAATCAGCAGAAGAGTCGGCGAAGAAACTGTTCGAACAGTACGAAACGTACCGCGAGAACGACGACTTCATCGGGATGGATATGGCGCGAAAATACTGCCAGATGGGGTTTACGAGAGCAATGCGCTACGCGAAATATCCCGGCGGGAAGAAGTACGACGACGATGGCGAAGAACGAGAACCGGAACGCTGGGCCGACCCCGAAAAGCGCGAAGCGGCGAAAATTTTTAAACGAAGATGGGACGAGATTCGCCACGATGAAAGATACCAGACGTTGAAAGAAAACCATCGAAATCGCACGCAGTAGTTAGCCAACCTTCGAACGAGTAGATGCCCGACGGACTCAGTGGATACTCACGGAAATCGAGTCCCCGGCCGAAAAGTCGTGGCCCGGGCAGACGAGTTTCGCGCCGAACTGCTCGCGCGCGACGAACAGCGAGAGGCCGGTAATCGGCGTTCCGTTCACGCGAATTTCCACGTCGTTCCACGTCACGGTTCGTCCGTCGGCGCTGCCGACGGACGAATTCAAAAGCGAGACCGAATCAGAACTATCGGTGGCCGAATCGGAACACCCACTTCGGTTTCCCAGCGCGCCGCCGCCCTCGTAATGTGGGAGTCCGCCGTCGAGTACGGTAGTTTCATCGCCTGTAATACCAGCGATTCCGACGAATCGTTCGCCCGGCGCAGGATGCGTCGGTGAATCGAGGACGACGAAGGTGTCGCCAGTGGCGACCACGCGACCTGACCCGTCCCATGCAAGCGGTTCGATTTCGACCGGGCACTCCATCGGAAGCGACCCAGAGGCACGAACCGGGTTCGAATCTTGCGGACGAAAGCCGAGGTGGATGTGGTTTGCGACCCACGGCGCGAAGAATCCCGAGCGAACCATCTCGCCCAGCGAGTCACCGATTTCGATCCAGTTGCCGGGTTCGACGCCGGGCTTTACGTGGAGCATCCGAGCTAGATAGTCGCCGGTATCGACCACGATGAGATAGTCCTGCGCCACGGCGTAGTGTTTCCGCGGAGCGGTCACCGTCCGCGTTTCGACCACTTCGCCAGCGACAGGACTGGGCGCGCTCGTCTCGCGGGTCGCTTCGCTCCCCACTCGACTGTCCGACCCTCGGAAACCATCGCTACCGGGATACAGGTCGATAGCACAGCCCTCGTCGTGGGCGGTGTAAGGGGAGTTGTAGAGCGAAAAGCGCGGATAGCGCGACAGAACCTCCGGCGGAAGTCCGACCATGCAACCCACTCTAGACCGAGTGCGTTTACATACGTCGGGTTACAATGGAATGCTATGCGCGTGCTTCGTGGGCGGGCCGAAACGCGAGACGAAGACCGGACGGTCACCGCCACGATGCTCACAGAGACGGCAGACAGCGGTGAGGCCGCGGTTCGGGTGTGGACACCCCACCGACAAATCGCGTTCGGTCGGCGGGACGCCCGCGCCGATGGATTCGATGTGGCGAAATCGGTTGCCGAAACCTGCGGGCTCGAACCCATCGAGCGAAGCGTCGGCGGACGAGCAGTCGCCTACACCGGAACGACAGTTGCCTTCGCCCACACGGTTCCACTCGCGGATATGCGACGAGGGATGGAAGAGCGGTACGCCGAAACGACCGAGGCAGTTCAGCGGGCCTTCTGGCGACTCGGCGTTCCAGCCCAACGCGGCGAACCGCCGCGGTCGTTCTGTCCGGGAGACTATTCGCTCCAGTGGAACGGAAAGCTCGCCGGAGTCGCACAGCGAGTCAGAACGGGATCAGCACTGGTTTCGGGCGTCGTCGTCGTGGACGGCCACGACGAAATCGCAAGCGTCCTCGACCCGATTTATGCGGCGCTCGACGTGCCCTTCGACCCGGGTTCGGTCGGCAGTATCGCCAAAGCAGACGGAGATGCAGACCCCGAATTTGTCATCGAAACCATCGAAGCCCTGCTGGTCGGCGATGCGGAAGTGACGGTCGAACACGTCGGCGACCGAGAGATTTAGGACGGTTCCCAAACCACTCGCGGGTATGCTTACCATTCGGAACGCAACGCTCGCCGACGGGAGCAAGCGAGACGTTCGCATCGACACCGACGCAGGACGGATTTCCGCAATCGGGTCGTCGCTCACGGAATCGGGCGAGGCCATCGACGCCACAGGGAAACTCCTTCTTCCGGGCGCAATCGACGCCCACGTTCATTTCCGCCAGCCCGGGTTTTCGCACAAAGAGACGTGGGAAACCGGAAGCAAGAGTGCGGCGGCGGGCGGCGTCACGACCGTCGTAGACCAACCGAACACCAACCCGCCGACGATAGACGGTGAGTCGTTCGACGAGAAGGCGGAATTGGCGAAAGCTTCGTACATCGACTACGGAATCAACGGCGGCGTTACGCCCGAGTGGAACCCGGAATCACTGTTTGACCGCCCGGTGCTCGCGCTCGGCGAGGTGTTTCTCGCGGATTCGACGGGGAAGATGGGAATAGAGGAAGACTTATTCCGCAAAGCGGCCGAACGCGCCACCGACGACTATCTCGTCGTGACGGTTCACGCCGAGGATGCGGATTTGTTCGATGAGGACGCAAAATCGCGGGACGGCGACGATTCGGATGCGTGGAGTGCCTACCGCACTGCAGAGGCCGAGGCCGCCGCCGTGGAGCGCGCCTGTGAAATCGGGGACGAACTCGGCGCGCGATTACACATTGCACACACCAGCACGCCCGAGGGCATCGACGCCGCACAGGAAATCGGCGCGACGTGCGAGGTGACGCCGCATCATCTGTTCCTCTCGCGCAACAACGCAGACGAACTCGGAACCTTCGGGCGGATGAATCCGCCGCTCAGGAGCGAAAAACGGCGGGAAGAAGTGTTCGCGCGCGTTGCGGACGGAACGGTCGATATGATTGCGACAGACCACGCACCGCACACCCGCGAGGAGAAGGACGCAAGCATCTGGGACGCACCGAGCGGCGTGCCCGGCGTCGAAACGATGCTTCCACTCCTGCTTGAAGAGGCCCGGAAAGGAAATCTAAGTTATGACCGAGTAGCAGACCTGACCGCCCGGAATCCGTCGAAGGTATTCGGTATGCCGCGAAAAGGTCGCATCGAGGAGGGCAGAATGGCCGACCTCGTGCTGGTTGACCCCGACGAAACCCGTGAAATTCGTGGCGACGACCTCCACTCGAAATGCGGCTGGACGCCGTTCGAAGGCTGGACGGGTGTCTTCCCCGAACTGACGATGGTTCGCGGAAACGTGGTGTTCGAGGACGGCGAGTTCGGAGAAGCAGTCGGGGAGAACGTTCGAGGATAGCCCGAATTATTTAAAAGTTCGATAGAGTAGGAAGTGTATGCAAGCCGTCGTCCTCGCCGCCGGAAAAGGAATGTGCCTCCGACCGCTGACCGACGAGAAACCGAAGGCGGAGTCGATTCAGCGACTCGTGGACGAAAAGACGATGCTAGCGATGACGGCGGACGGATGGTCGGTGAACGTTAACATGCCCGAAGAACGGGGACTAGCGGAACGGAGACTGAAAAACAGTACGTGACAGCCGTCACGATTAGGCACTGCGAGGCCGAACGTCAACGTGTCATGGAATCGGGGGAAGTGGCGATTTCGGTCGATGGCGTTCGACTGGAAGGGAATCTCGAAGTTCCGCAGGAAGCAACGGGAATCGTGATTTTTGCGCACGGCAGTGGAAGCAGTCGGAAGAGTCCGCGTAACAACTTCGTGGCCGAGCGACTGCGGGAGTTCGGTCTGGGAACGTTGCTGTTCGACTTGCTCACCGAAGAAGAAGACACCGTCTACGAGAATCGGTTCGACATCGAACTGCTGACCGACCGACTCGTCGCGGCGACGGAGTGGGTCGAAAACCGTGCGGAGACAACAGAGTACCAACTGGGCTATTTCCGGTCGAGTACGGGAGCCGCCGCCGCGCTTCGTGCGGCGGCGCGCCACCCCGTCGGCGCAGTCGTTTCGCGCGGCGGGCGGGTTGACCTCGCAACAGCAGTGTTAGACGCGATGTCCGCGCCGACGCTGTTCGTCGTCGGCGCGGAGGACACGCAGGTACTCGAACTGAACCGGGAGGCATACGCGCAGTTGTCCTGCGAGAAGGAACTCGAAATCGTGGCGGGTGCGGGCCACCTGTTCTCCGAACCGGGGACGCTGGAGACGGTTGCGAACGTGACAGGCGAGTGGTTTGCGTCGAATCTGTAGCTACGGGAGGAAAAGCGGGACGATTACCAGCAGCAAGCCGAGAAGGGTACAAAGCAGTCCGTAGGCTTGGTATCGAGCGATGCCGAACTCGGTGAGTTCGCCCGAAGAGGCGACGGCAACACTATGTCTGATTTCAAATGTTTTCTGTGGTCTTGTCGCTACAGCAACCCCAATCCCGAGGATCAGAAGCCCCACAAGTGTCGATTCGAGAACGACCATACAACTCTTAACTATGATATTTAGACAAAAAGCTTACGGCCTAATATGCCGCATGCAAGACGGGCGTCATCGCACTCACGCCGACCATCCAGCCAGCACCGATACTACCGATGACCGTCATCGCACGACGGGAGTCCGCCTCCGTCCAGTCCGAGTTCGAATCGAGTTGTTCGTTCATGTTTTCGATGGCCTCACCCGCGAACACCGAACCCGACCACCCGAGGAGGCCGATAGCGAACCCGAGCGCACCGAGTGCGAAGACGTTCGCGCTGGCGAACCGCACCGAATCGCCCAACAACACGGCGGCGAGGAGAGCAACAGCGCCCAACGCGAACCCGAGAAACCCGAACCGGGCGGCGAAGCGAGCGCGCGAAAAGAGCACCGCACCGAGGGAATCCATCAGTCTACCGTTTCACGCATGCGGGGGTCGAGTGCGTCGCGCATGCCGTCGCCGAGCAGGTTGAAGCCCAGCACGGTCACGGCGAGGAACAGACCGGGGAAGAACGACCACCACCACTCGCCGGAGAGCAAGCCGTTTTCGACGCCGTTCGAAAGCATCAGCCCCCACGACGGAGTCCCCGCTTGCGCACCGAATCCGAGAAACGAGAGCGCCGCGAGGTCGATGATGGCCAGCCCGAAGTTGAGCGTACTCTGCACCGTGATGGGTGCGAGCGAGTTCGGCAGGATGTGCCGCACGAGCACCCGCGGGTCGGTTGCGCCGAGTGCGACCGTCGCGTCGATGTACTCGTCTTCGAGCACTTTCAGCGCCGCACCGCGGACGACGCGGGCGAACCGCGGCGTGTACACGAGCGTCAGTGCGACGACTGCACGCCAGAGTCCCCAATCGTTCGGGAAGATGGCGACCAGCGCGAGCGCCAGCAAGAGCGCCGGGAACGCGAGCAGCACGTCCATCGTCCGCATGATGACGTTGTCGGTGAGGTCGCCGTAGTAGGCCGCCATGATGCCGAGTCCGACGCCGAGAACCGTCGAGGCACCGACCGTGATGGTACCGTATTTCAGCGCCAGCCACGCACCGTACATGACGCGGGGAAAGATGTCACGGCTCTGGATGTCGGTTCCGAAGAGGTATTCACAGGAACCGAGCGAACCGACCGACCCCGAGAGCGACTGATGACCGCACGGCCCTTGCATCGACGGGGCGCTACCGAGTTGCGAGGTCGTGATTACCCCGAGGTCGAGGAACAACCTCGCGTAGAGGGCGATTGCCACCATCGAGAGGATGATGAACAGGCCGGCCACGGCGAGACGATTCGACAGAAGCTGTGAGAGGAACGGCGAGGCACGGAGTCGTTCGACGACTCCGCGCGTCTGCTGTTCTTCGGATTGTGATTGCGTACTCATTGTTCGATCCTCGGGTCGAGGTAGGAGTATGTGATGTCAACGCCGAGATTAACCAGCGTGAACAGGAGCGCGAATACCAGCACGGTACCTTGCACGACAGGGTAGTCACCGGCAGTGATGGCGTCCACCAGCAGTCGGCCGACGCCCGAGATACCGAACACGGTTTCGGTCAGCACCGCACCGCCGAGCAGTGAACCGAACTGAATACCGATGACCGTAATCACCGGAATGAGCGCGTTCCGAAGGCCGTGTTTCATCAGGGTGATTTTGATTCCCTGCCCCTTGGCGCGCGCAGTTCGGATGTAATCCTGCCGGACGACTTCCAGCATCGACGAGCGCATCATCCGGGAGATGAGCGCCATCTGGTAGATGCCAAGAACGAGGCACGGCAAGAAGAGGTGCCGAATTGCGGATACGAACGCATCGAACTCAAGCACGAGCAGTGTGTCGAGCGTAATGAAACCGGTTATCGCCGGTATCGAATGCTCCGCCGCGATACGGCCGCTCGTCGGAAGGACGCCGAGCATCTGAGCGAACAGGAGGATGAGAAGCGGGCCGCTCCAGAAGATAGGCACGCTGATTCCCGTCAGTGCACCGACCCGCGTGAAGTGGTCGGTGAACGAGTTCTGTTTGACCGCGCTGATAATCCCCAGCGGGATACCTATCGAAACACCGATTATCTGGCCGATAATCGCCATCTCGATGGTTGTCGGGAGTTTGTCGCCCAGAATCGTGGTGACCGGAACGCCTCGCCGAAGGTTGTACGACTGACCCAAATCGAGCTTGAGGGTGTTGAAGAGGAACTCTCCGTACTGCACCCATATCGGTTGGTCGAGTCCCAAGTCACGTTCTATCTGACGAACGAACTCCTCCGATGCGCGCTGACCGGCCATCGACCGCGCCGGGTTCCCCGGAGAAAGATGGAGAATTGCGAAAACGAACGTCGCAACGCCCAACAAAACCGGGATCAGCAACAGAATACGCTTTAGGAGAAAGCGCTTGCTAATCATTATCCAAACGCATGCTATCGGTCACCAAAAAAGATGCGTTCTTCGGTCGTTATAGTTCAACCAAATTGAGGTACGGTCCGCTGATTGGCGCAAGCGTAAAGTTGCTCACGTCGTTGCTGACACCGCGAAGTTCCTCGGTGTGGGTGACGTACACCCACGGTGCTTCGTCGTGCGCGATTTTTCCGGCGTCTTTGTAGATTTGCTCGCGCTCGCTGTCGCCGTACTTCTTCTGTCCTTCCTCGATGAGGCTCATGAACTCGTTGTTCGCCCACGCGGCGTTGTTGCTCGTGTTGTTCATGTCTTCCCACGCCATCCAATCTTGGTCTTCGGAGGCTTCGACGCCGTCTTTCGGTTGTGGGTGGAGCAGTGCGTAGTAGAAGTTGTCCGGGTCACCGTTGTCGGTCATCCAACCGAGGAAACAGGCGTCGTGTTTACCCTCGGACGTGTAGGTGAGGTACGGGTCCCACACCTGTTCGTTGACGGTGACTTCGATGCCGATTTCTTGGAGGTTCGAACGAACCGTGTCCGCCGTCTGAACGGGTGACGGGAAGTACGGACGCGGGTTGTTCATCGTCGACAGTTCGAACGAGAAGCCGTCGGCGTAGTCCGTCTGGTTGAGGAGTTCTTGGGCTTTCTCCGGGTTGTACGGGTACGGGTCAAGACTGTCGTTGTAGCCCATGACTCCCGGTGGAATCGGCTGACTCGACTGGACGGCGAGTCCCTCGTAGATGTTCTCCACGATGGCTTCCGTGTTGATGGCGTGGCTGATAGCCTTTCGGACGTTCTTGTCGCGGAACGCTTCGACGCGCGACATGTTGAACGCCATGTATCCGACGTTCAGGCCTTCCGTCCGTTCGAGCGTGACGCCGTCGCCACCCTCAATCTGCTTCGCCTGTTGTGCGCCGAGGCCGTCAACAATCTGGGATTCTCCGGAGAGGAGTCGCTGTGCGCGAGTACCGTTGTCCTGAACGCCGTCGAAGACTACTTCATTCACATTGGGCGCGTCGCCCCAGTAGTCGCCGTTCGCCGTGAGTCGGATGCGGCCTTGGTTCGTGTTCCAGTTGTCCAGTTCGAACGGGCCGGTGCCGACCGGCTTGCTGGCAATCTGGCCGCCGCTCTCTTGGATTTGTTTCTTCGAGAGCACCGCGAGTGCGAATACGGCAAGGTTGGCGAGGAACGGCGCGTATCGCTCCCCGAGTTCGAACTTCAGCGTGTAATCGCCGTCGGCACTCACATTGTTGACCTTGCCGAGCAGGTAATTACCGTAGATGGACGCGTTTCCTTTTCCATCGTAGTGGTTGTCGATGTAGTGTTCCGAGTCCTCCTTGAGGAATCTGTCGTAGGTTGCGAGAAAGTCGTCTGCGGTGAAATCCTCGCCGTTGTGGAATTTTGCGTCCTCGCGGAGTTGGAGCGTCGCCGTCTGGCCGTCGAGGTTGAAATCCGTCGCAAGACCTTCGGTGAGCGCGGTTTCTCCGGGCTTGAAGTGGATGAGGCGGTCGAAAATCTGGTTCATCACCTTCGCGTCCTCACCGCTGGTCGTCGCCTGCGGGTCGAGCGAACTGGAGTCACTCCCACGCGCGTAGGAGAGCAGTCCACCGCCGTTGCCGTCGCCATCGCCGTTTCCGTCGTCTCCTTCGTCGCCGCCGAGACAACCGGCGAGCGATGCGGCGGCGGCCGCTCCGCCCGCCGCTTTGAGGAAACTACGTCTGTCTGTTACATTGTTTCGTGACGCCATACGTCACAGTGTTTCTATGTTCCATATAAACATACCGAACCGATAGTAGAATATATTCATATGGATCAACACATAATACGTCGTGAAAGTGATTAGTAGTCGGTGATTTATCTTTCGAGTTCAAAATAAGCCGCCGAAATTCCACTTTTGGCAACGGTATGAAATCTTTGATGCGCCACGTTAGTTTTGGATTCGGTCGCGGATGGGGTGATAAAATCAATCAGACTACCCGAGTATTGTCACCACATTCGGGCAAAAATACACAAAGGTACACGAAATCCAGCTATTCGGGTTGGTCGTAGAGATGGCACGCCGAGGGGTGTGCGCTGTTCTGTAGCACTGGACTGTTGTGTTCGCAGATGCTCGTGAAGTTTTCACGGAGGAGCGACTCGGCAGACTCCCAATCGCCGTTTTCGAGATGGTCGAACGATTGTTCGACTATCTCGCGGGGTTCGCCCGTCGGTTCGGTGTCGAACAGGCGACTCCAGAGGACGGCGCGGAAGGAACCGCTAGCCACCGACCCACCGTCGGTTGCGGTCGCTTCCTGCACTGGAGCGGTGCCTTCCGCTGCCTGCTCGCGCACGGAGTCGAGGTTGATGGAGCGGTCTTCGACCCGTTCGCGGTAATCCATCACTTCGCGGAACGCCCGCTGGTCGATGTCCATGCCTTCCGGCGGGATGATTTTCGGACAACGGGTTCGGAAGTGACAGCCACTCGGCGGGTCGATTGGCGACGGAACGTCGCCTTCGAGGATGATTCGGTCGTCGGTGTCCGCTCGCGGGTCGGGTTCCGGAATCGCCGAGAGGAGCGCCTGCGTGTAGGGGTGTTTCGGGTCGGCAAACAGTTCGTCGGTGTCCGCGACTTCCACGATTTCGCCGAGGTACATCACCGCGATGCGGTCTGAGATGTGGCGAACCACGGAGAGGTCGTGCGCGATGAACAGATAGGTCAACCCGAACTCCTCCTGCAAATCTTCCAGCAAGTTGATGATTTGGGCCTGCACGGACACGTCCAGCGCAGAAACCGGTTCGTCGGCGACGATGAAGTCGGGGTCAACCGCCAGTGCGCGGGCGATGCCGACGCGCTGGCGCTGACCGCCCGAAATTTCGTGGGGATAACGGTCGCGCTGACCCGGTTCCAGACCGACGTTCTCCATCAGTTCGGTAACGCGCTCGTCGCGGTTACCTTTCGCAAGGCCATGGATTTTTAGCGGTTCGGCGATGGTTTGTTCGACCGTCATCCGCGGGTCAAGACTGGACAGCGGGTCTTGGAAAATCATCTGCATGTCTTTTCGTGTCTCGCGGAGTTCCGTGCTGTCCAACCCGCCGAGGTCGGTTCCCGCGAAGACGACGCGCCCGTCCGTCAGCTGTTCGAGGCGCAAGAGCGAGCGACCGGCGGTCGATTTACCACACCCAGATTCGCCGACGAGGCCGAGCGTCTCGCCCTCGTAGATGTCGAAAGAGATGCCATCGACCGCTTTCACGCTCTGATTCTCCTTTGCGAGCCACTTGTCGAGGAAATCGTCCGCCCGGGAATAGTGTTTTTTCAGTTGGTCAACCGTCACCAGCGATTCGCCGGTTTCGTGTCCTTCGGTCGAAATACTCTCGTGTTCCTCGATGTACTCTTGCTCCTCGAAATCTTCGAGAACGCATTTCGCGCGATGGTCAACGCCGTCCGGGCCGTGTTGAAGACTCGGAATTTCGCCCTGCGTACACTCCGGTTTCGCCCACGGACAGCGCGGCGCGAAGTGACACCCTTCGGGCATGTCGATGAGGTCGGGAACGTTGCCGTCGATTGGCGTCAGGCGCTCTTTGTCCTCGCGCGGGATGGATTCGAGCAGCGCGTAGGTGTAGGGGTGGCTCGGATTGTGGAAAATCTCGTCAACCGGGCCGACTTCCACGAGGTCGCCCGCATACATTACCGCAACGCGGTCACAGGTTTCGGCGACGACGCCGAGGTCGTGCGTAATCATGAACACGGACATGCCCAGTTCGTCCTGCAAATCGTTGATGAGGTCGAGAATCTGGGCCTGAATCGTCACGTCCAGCGCGGTCGTCGGTTCGTCCGCGATGAGCAGTTTCGGTTTGCAGGCGAGCGCGATGGCGATGAGGACGCGCTGGCGCATCCCGCCGGAGAACTCGTGTGGGTACTCCTCGACGCGGGATTCTGGCTCGGAAATCCCGACTTCCTGCAGGATGTCGATGGTGTCCTGGAGGAGGTCTTCGTCCATGCTGTCATCACCGAGTTTCGGCGCGATTTCACGAACCGCGTTCCACCAGTTGTCGTTTCGTTTGCCCTCGTACTGGTGGAGTCGCAGACTTTCCGCGACTTGCTCGCCCACGGTCAGCGCGGGATTGAGCGAGGTCATCGGGTCTTGGAAAATCATCCCCATTTCGCCACCCCGGATGTCTCGCATGACGGGTTCGGGAGCGTTCATGAAGTCGATGTAGCCCTCGTCGGGGAACACGAACTTTCCGACGCCTTCCGGGTACTTATCCGCGAACTCGGAAGCGATGTCCTCGTCTTGGAACTTGATGTCGCCGGAGACGACTTCGCCCGGGTCGTCGATGAGTTGCATCGCGGAGAGCGCGGTGACGCTCTTTCCCGACCCCGATTCGCCGACGAGTCCGACCGTCTCACCCTCGCGGATGGTCAGTTCGAAGTCGTCCACCGCCTTGACCGTTCCCCGCTCCGTGTGGAACTGCGTCTTGAGATTCGAGATGGACAGTAAATCGGTCACAGTTACGCGGGTATCCTTTTCCTGTTAGCAAAAATCGTTCGGTTGTATGTAGCACGCGGCATACGAACGAGGAAAGCGGCCATCGACGAAGGAAGGTTGTTGTCTAGGCGGAGTGTGCAGGACAGTATGAAACGGGTATCCGAATTGTATTCCCCGAAATCAGTGGCGGAGTACACGCTGGACGACGACAGACTCGTGGAAGTCGAAGACGAATGGTTGCGGCTTTCGGCGGACAGGGAGGCCGTCGAATTTGGGCGGACGATTACGGTCACGATAGAGAATGTTTCCGAGAGAGAAGTAATCGTTAGCCCAGAACACCCGTTTACACTTTTGGAAGAAACCAAATCCGGATGGGTAGAACTCGTCGGGACAACAGCGAACGGCGTTCCGTTGGCGGCATTAGCTCTGTCCCCGGGTAGTTCGGAAGCCATAGAACTACCGATAAGACGGGATGCAGTCGCCGATTTCGGGACGTACGGTCTCCTTCGAGAACTCTCGCCGGGACAACACCGATTCGTCTATCTTGGTTCGAATCCGTACCTGTGCATCGATTTCGAGATAAAACCGAGCGAAAAACAGTAGTCTGGAATTACAACCGCAACACCATCTCCAACTCGAAACTCTCCGCGTCGGCGGTGTCGAATCCGACGTTCCGGTAGAGGTTCACGGCGGCGCGGTTCCAGCGTTCGACCGTGAGCCACACTTTATCGACATCCTGCTGTCGTCCGTAGCCGAGTAGTGTGCGAATGAGGTGTGATCCGATTCCCGCGCGCTGGTAGTCCTGATGAACGAAGATGGCGAGTTCGTAGGCGGAGTCACCGTCCGGAACGAGGGTCGCGTGGCCCGCAATTTCGTCGCCGTGCCACGCGACCACGTTGTAGCCGTCGCCGTCGGTCAGGGTCTCGACCCAATTTCGGACTCGTGACTCCGTGGCCGGGGGAATCCCCTGTGCGCGGTCGGCGGGGTCGAAATCGGAGTACATCGCCACGAGCGGTTCCACGTCGTCTTCGAACGCTCGGATTTCTATCTCGCGCTCCTCACGGTCGTTGAACGAAAGCGGCGGTTCCGGAAACGGCCCTGCGGGTTCGTCCGGAAAACGTCGATGGTCGTTCATCGTACCAGTTTCACCGAGACGTGGGAGTTCAACAGGACGAACTCGGCGATGTGGCCGAGTCGAATTTTCCCCATCGGACTGCGCTGGCCGCCGCCGAGAACGATTTGGTCGTAGCCCTCGCTTTCGGCGATGTCGAGCAGTCGGCTTCCAGGGTCACCCGACACGTCGCGTACTGTCGCGTCTAAGTCGGCGTCCGCGAGCACGGTTTCGACCTTCTCGCCGATTTCGTCCTTCGTCCGGTCGCTCTCCGGATTGTCGAGGACGGCGACCGTCAGGTCGTCGTCCGCGAGAACGGCGCGCGATACCGTCTGTTCCAGTGCGGTGAAAGAGTCTTCACTTCCACCGATTCCCAACAATACTTTCATACTACCCCCATGCCCGGCATCTGCCAAAACAGTTGGGTGCGATACTGCGATACGCTTTTGCACCCCGCTCGGTAACGACGGCGTATGTCAAACGACCCCTCCCCGCCGGAACGCGACACGGAGGACTCGAACGAGATGGGCGAAGCGGACGAAATGAACGAGCCGAACGGAATTAGTGATACGGACGAAAATACAGAATCAAGCGCGCAAGGAGCGGAATCCGCGGATTCCGCTCCCGAACTCCCGCCGGACGTACAAAAATATGCGCGGTTCAAGAAGATGGACGGCGCGGAGTACGACCGCGTCAACGAGTTCCTGCGCGACCGGACGTATATCACCGCGCGCGAGTGGGCAATCGCTCGACTCTGTGCAGATTTCAGAACCGAAACGGGCGTCGAGATGACGAAGATTGGCAACAACCTGCCGTATCTCATCCCGTTCATGACCGACACCTACACCCCGCAGGCGGTCAATCAAGCGCGGTCTGCGTTCGAGGATAAAGTCAGGAAAGCGGGTGCGACGTTCCTCTACGGCGCGATGTCCGGGTTTTTCACCGCCGAGGAACTGGACGACGTGATGTACGAAGTGACCGAGGTGGCGAAGTTCCTTCTCGAAGTCGAGGGCGTTGATCTCTCGGTTGACGACGAACTCGCCGCCGAAGACCGAATTTCGGACGTGATGCGCGAAGTGCGCGAATCAAGCGAGCAGTTGCGCCACGACGAGATGGAGTGTCCGCACTGCGGCCACGAAATCGGCGAAAACGAGTAACTATTCGTCAGCGTCAGTCGCCGAGTCGTCCGTTTCGGCTTCTTGCTCCGGTTCCGGCGGTTGGAACACCGCGGGGTCGTCGTGCGTGAATCGAACGCGGTCTTCGGTCAAGGTTCGGATGAACGAATACATCACGCCCGCGTTCATCGCATCCTGTAGCATTTGTTCCGCCCCTCGCACGTCGTAGTACGTCGGATAGCAGACCGCGGTTTCGGTGTCGTGGTCTTCCATGACGACGACGACGAAGACGAGAGAGTCACCCGTCGCGCGGAACGCCTCGAAGGCGTCGAACTCGACGCCGGAATCGAGCAGGTCGGAAACCGCGTCGAACTCGTCGTTCGGGACGAGTACGTCCAGTCCGAACTCGTCGTGGTCTTCAGTCCAACGTGGCGTCACGTCGCCCGGATGGAGTTGTACGACGTCCCATCCCGACTGTTCGTAGTCCTCCGCCGTGGCTTCCATGTCGGCGAGAACGTCCTCCCAAAACGGCATCGCTCGTGAGTGCGCCGTGGTATTCGGCGTCGTCCCGTCCATACACCGATTCGGGGCTTTTTCGGGTAAAAACGTTGTGTCATCGCGGTTCGAGAAGATCAGACGGAGAAAAGTTAGACCGAAAGCACGGGTTGGCTGGCGTACAACAGCACGTACTCCGCGGCCTTCTCCAGCACTTCGCCGGGTTCGCCGGAAAGTGGTTCTCGCGGGATGACGAGGAAGTCGGCGTCGATTTCGTCCGCGCAGTCGAGGACGGCACTGCCGGGATGCTGGAGTTTGCGCATGGTGGAGAATCCGAGCGCGATGGAGTTGCTGAGTTCGACGTCCGCGTCGTCCGCGACGTCGTGGGCACTGTCGATGAACGATTCGGTTTCGACGACGACATCCTCCTCTTCGACGGCACCTGTCTCGACTGCGCGGGTCATCTCCTCGCCGAGGACGTAGAGCGCGTGGACGCGCGCGTCGTACTTCTCGGCGATAGCGACTGCGTACTCGATTGCTCGCACCGATTCGTCGCTCCCGTCAACCGGAACGAGTACCGTATTCACTTCGACTGGCGACGCGGTCATATCCGTGGGTGCGTGCAGGGAGGCAAAAAACCTTCTCTCACTGGGTGCGAAATCGGCACGGCTCTCGAAATCCGAGACAGTACGGGAGAACGTTCGGTTCGATACCAACAAACCGCAATCGGGTGTGATTGCGGTTTGGGTGCAACCTTGCCCCGTCGGGCGTATTGATAACGTATAACATAACACTTAGCAGTTTTGGTTGACGCAATATACGACCTCACACTTTAACAACGATGCAAACGGAAGAAGAAACCATGATAGACACCGTCGTCATCGCCACCGATGGCTCCGAAAGCGTGGAGCGTGCGGTTACGGTCGCGCTTGACCTCGCGCGCAAGTTCGACGCCGAAGTTCACGCGCTGTACGTCGTGGACGCAGGTGAGGTCGAATCCTCACCCGAAACGCTCCGAGACGAACTGCACGCCGCGCTCGAATCGCAGGGCGAAACTGCACTCGAATCAGTGCGCGATCACGCCGACCGCGACGTCGTTACCGCAGTTCGAGAAGGCAACCCTGCCGCAGAAATCCGCGAGTACGTCCGCGACAATGACGCCGACGTGGTCGCAACGGGAACCAGAGGACGCCACGGCGAGAACCGATTCCTCATCGGAAGCGTCGCGGAACGCGTCGTCCGTACTTGCCCGACGCCCGTGATGACTGTCCGGCAACTCGACCCCGGCGAGGCGTGACCAAAGTTTATATCATCCGGCTGCAATTTTTGCGGTATGTCCGCTATCGAATTGGACGGCGTCGCCAAACGATTCGGGAACGTCGTCGCCCTCCGAAACCTCTCCCTCACCGTGGAGGAAGGAGAAGTGTTCGGCTTCCTCGGCCCGAACGGGGCGGGGAAATCGACAACTATCGACATTCTTCTCGATTACGTCCGCCCGACCAACGGAACCGCTCGCGTGTTCGGTTACGATGCACAGCACGAGACGCGCCGAGTTCACGAACGTATCGGGGTGCTACCCGATGGCTATCGTACCTACGACTATCTAACCGCCCGACAGCACCTCGAATTCATCGCCGAATCTCGGGGTGTTGACAGCGACCCGGACGAACTGCTTCGGCGGGTCGGCATCCCCGATGCCGCAGACCGGCGGACGGAAGGGTTTTCAAAGGGAATGACACAGCGACTCGTTCTCGGAATGGCGCTCGTCGGCGACCCCGATCTGCTCATTCTCGACGAACCGACGACGGGACTCGACCCGAACGGGGCACTCGCCATGCGCGAAATCATCCGCGAGGAGCGTGACCGAGGAACGACCGTCTTCTTCTCAAGCCACATTCTGGAACAGGTCGAAGCGGTCTGTGACCGAGTCGCCATCCTGCAAAGCGGCGAGTTAGTCACGGTAGACACCATCGACGGTCTTCGACAGACGGTGCAAACCGATGCAACGCTCACCGTACAGGTAGACCGCTACTCCGCGGAAACCATCGATAACGTGCGGGGTATCGACGGGGTGGCGCAGGTTTCGGCCGACGGAACGACGGTTGTGGTCGCGTGCAGCGAGCGAGCGAAGAAAACCGTCCTCGATACCATCGAAGCCACTGGCAGTACAATCGAGAATTTCGATACGGACGAGGCGTCACTGGAAGAACTGTTCGCTACCTACACTGCAGAGGTGTCGGCATGAACTGGCGCGTGTTAGCGAAGAAGGATTTCTTGGATTCCTACCGGAAATGGTCGCTCGGAACCGCGGCCGTCGCGTTCGTCATTTTCCTCACCGTGCCGGTGTATATGGGAATGAGCGGGAACAGCACGCCCGGCGACGCCGACTTTTTCAGTGCGGTCGGCTTCGTCGTCTTTCTGGTTCCGCTGGCAGCGCTCATGATGAGCTACGATGCAATCGCCGGGGAGCGCGAGTTAGGGAGCCTCAAACTGCTCCTCGCACAGCCCTACACCCGCCGCGATGTCGTCGCGGGAATCGCCGCCGGAAGGGCGATGGTCGTCGGAACGGCGACGTGTATCGGCATTTTCGTTGCAACCGTCGTGTTTCTGGCGTTCGATGGGGGATTCTCAATTGCGAGTTACATCGTGTTTATCGTCCTCGTCTGTCTCCTCGCGGCGGCGTATTCGGGAGCAGCAGTCTGTTTTTCGGCGGTATCACCGACGAGTAATCGCGCGATGGCGACGAGCGTCGGTTTCTTCATGTTGACGCTGATTGGCTGGTCGTCCATTCCACAACTGTTCCGATACGTATTGAACGGCTTTTCGACGCCCCGCGGTGGACGCCCGGAGTGGGCGAGTTTCATCGACAGCCTGAGTCCGATTCAGGCGTATTCGACCGGCATCGATACTGTCGTACACTCGAATGGGACAGTCGGGTCGTTTTACGAGACTGGCTGGTTCGCAATTCTCGTTCTCATCGCGTGGGCTGTTATCCCCGTCGTGTTTGGCTATCTGAAGTTCAATCAAACAGATCTCTGATTGCTCAAGAAGGGGAACCGTCGTCACCAAAAATTCCACCGTCACTGGAACAGCACGTACTATTTAGAATAATATTTATTAGTTTATAAGAAAATAATAAGCGGGAGAGAGTTGTTGTATAATTGCTAAATGGTTAGAGACAACCAAACAGAAAAATCGGACAATTCGAGATTCGAAACGAGCGGTTCGCGGCGGGACTTTTTGGTGAAGTCGGGCGCGGCACTCGCGGCAACGACGGTCGGATTCACAGGAACCGGGGCAGCAAGCGGAGAGGATTCGTCGTACACGATTCGAACCGGAACCGAGGAAGAAACTGACGTGTACGTAACGGAATCCGGTGAACCCGGCCCGACGGCAGTCGTCGTCGGCGGCATTCACGGCAACGAGGAAAGCGGCTATCGCGCGGCGGACGACGTTGCGACGTGGTCGGTCGATAGAGGAACACTGGTGGTGATTCCGCGGGCGAACCCGGTCGCCATCGAGCGCGGGACGTATTCGAACGATAACGGCAACCTAAACCGAAAATTCACTCCCGGAAAGGAACCGAGAACCGCGCTCGCCAGAGCGATTTGGAGCGCCATCGACAGACACAATCCGAAAACGGTGCTCAACCTTCACAGTTCGAAGGGACTCTACCGAGAATCGGACGGCCCTGACGGCGACGGACAAGCCATCTACCCCACGCTTTCGGAAGGTGCGGACGTGGACGCGACGATGACGGCAAAGTACATGAACGAGCATCATCTGGACGACTCGTTCCCCGAATATTACGAGTTCAAACGCGGGAACCTCATCGACGGCGACCACCCGTTGTTGATTCACAAAGTCTTCGCGGACATGTACATCCCCGGCTACATCGTGGAGACGACGCGATACGGAACTGACCTCGACACGCGCGTCAACTGGACGCTCAACATGGTTCGCCACCTGCTTCGACGAAACGGAATGGACAGGACGTACGAGTAGGCGAGAAAAAACGTCTCGCCCGCAGAACCGGGAACTCTTTGCGTCGCGCACCAGAGAAGAGGTATGAAAGATTGGGTTATCGACGACGACAACCTCTCGCTGGAACGGAAATCGCTACTCCCCGGTGAGGGATTTTTCATTCCCGACTCGTTCGAAGAGCATCGAGAGGAACAGGAGGCACAGGAAACGCTGACCGGTGC
Source organism: Haladaptatus cibarius D43 (assembly GCF_000710615.1). Lineage (NCBI taxonomy): Archaea > Methanobacteriati > Methanobacteriota > Halobacteria > Halobacteriales > Haladaptataceae > Haladaptatus > Haladaptatus cibarius. The sequence continues at coordinate 1,918,561 of NZ_JDTH01000002.1, forward strand.
TGAAGTCGCAGTGGTGGCAGACCCGGACGCTGACGGACTGGCCGCGACGGCGCTAATCCGCGAAGCATACGGCGAAGGCGCGCTCATCGACGCAGGGCCGCACGACCTCGGCAACGCACTCGAACGGGTCGTCGCCTACAGCGAACCCGGCGCGACCGTTTTCGTCTGCGACCTCTGTCCGGACACTTACGAAGAAATCGCGGCGGAATTGGAGGTTCTCGTAGAGGAGGCCGACGAAGTGTTCTGGTACGACCACCACCAGTGGGACGACGCCGTCGCCGACGCAGTTCGCGCCGAAGGCGTCGAACTCGTCGTCGGCGAATCCGAGGAGGAGTGCACGGCGGATGTGGTCGCTCGGTCGCTCGATTACGAGTTCCCCGACTATCTCGTCGAACTCTCAGTCGTCACGCGCGACCACGACCTCTGGCTCCGCGAAGACACGCGAAGCGACGACCTCGCGGACTACTCCTACTGGTCGGAACCGGAAGAGTACATGGACGTGATTCAGGAGCACGGCGCGGACTTCCCGGAAGCGGTGCTCGATTTTCTCGCCGAACAGCGCGTCGAGAAAGAAGCTCTCGTCGAGCGTGCAGTGGAGCGCGCCGACATGAAAGAAATCGGCGACTGGACGGTCGGCGTTACCTACGGCCGCTGTTCACAGAACGAAGTTGCAGAAGCGATGCGCGAACAGGGCGCGGACGCCTCCGTGGTCGTCAAACCCGCCGGAAGCGCGAGCATCCGGGGCACCGACGAGTTCCAGCGATGCCACGAAGTCGCCCGGCAGGTCAACGGCGGCGGCCACCCGAAAGCCGCGGGGTGCAAACCGAGCATCTACGACGACATGCTGGATTACGCCCATCACTGGACGACGCAGGGTGCGGTGGCGAAACAGGTCATTCTAGAGGCGTTCTGGAGCCTGAAACACGAAGATGACGAAAGAACAGAAGAAGAGGCAGAAGCGGAAGAGACAGAAACGGAAGACGAATCGAACGAGTAGTAACAGTCGAGCGACACGGCAATCGACGAAAAAGGAAGGCGCTCAGGGGAGAAGTGACCGCATCAGTTTTCGTTGTTGTTCTGCAATCTCGTCGTCTCCGCCGTACCAAAGGTCGAACCACGCGAGCGGCCAGAGTTGCGTGATGAAGAGGTACGCGCGTCGAACCGCGTCGAATCCCTCGTCGCGCGAGAGGTCGTTCGTCTCACCGTAGCCTGCTTCGAGCGCGTTTCGGACGAGATGGCGACGGTCAGCGTCGAGCGGGAGTCGCCCGCAGAGATACTGTTCTGTTTGGACGAGGTCGTATTCGCTGTGACCAGTGGACGGGTTCCCCCAGTCGAGAACCGTTCGAACCGCACCAGTTTCGGGGTCGATGAGTAGGTTTCCGAATCGGTAATCGGCGTGGATGAGTACCGGTTCGGAGTCAGCAGGAACCGCGTCGAGATGCGTGTCGAGGCCAGCACGGAGGTCGCCGAGCATGTCGGAAAACCGGGTTTCTTCGATACGTTCGAATCCGCCCTCCGCGGAGCGTCGAAGCGCCGATGGCAACTCTTCGGCGGGGTCGGCGACCGCGAGGTCGCCGACGGTCGGTTCGCTATCGACATCTACCCCTGCACGAAGTCGCCCATAACCATCGAACGACGCTGAAGAGTGGAGTTCGCCGAGATGTCTTCCCGCATCGCGTGCGGTTCGTTCGAGCGCGTCGTCGGTGAGCGATTCCGGGCCGGAAATCTGCTCGCCGGGTGCGCGGCCCATCAGGAAAAACGGCGCAGGCAGGTCGTCGTGGTCGTCCACGTAGCCGAAAACATCCGGAACCGGAATCTCGGTTCGACGACTCACGAAGTCGATGACTCGTGGTTCGACTCGAAACGCGGGCGGGTTAACGAACGAACGGGCTTTCAGCACGCACTCCCGGCTGGTGTTTGGCATCTCGACGGTCACGAAGAAAACGTCGTCAGTGCCTTCTTCGGCCGCTGTTACGTCCACCACTTGCCGACCGTCAAGAATCTCTTCGACCATTCGAGGGACGACCTCGACATCCGGACTCGTTCCGGTCATAGCAACGATAGTTCGCTCGTCGTTACGGCGGTAGAAGTCTTTTGGTGTCGAATCGTCAACAGCAATCGATAAAACTCGGGTCGCTTAATCCGGGGCGCAACGACAACCCGGTATGAGCATTTTCGAAACTGACGACGCCATCGTCGGCATGGTTCACCTATCTGCCCTCCCCGGTTCGCCCGATTACGGCGGTAGTTTCGATGCGATTCGAACCCGCGCGCTCACTGACGTGCACGCACTCGAATCCGGCGGCGTTGACGCAATCATGGTGGAGAACTTCGGCGATTCGCCGTTTTACCCCGACGACGTGCCAAAACACGTCGTCGCGTCGATGACTCGCATCGTCACCGAACTCCGGCAGGCGGTTGACTGCCCCCTCGGCGTGAACGTCCTGCGAAACGACGCCGAATCCGCCCTGTCGATTGCGACCGCTGGCGGCGCGGATTTCATCCGTGTGAACGTCCACACCGGAGCGCGCCTGACCGACCAAGGTGTCGTCGAAGGAAATGCTCACGAAACCCTGCGGCTTCGGGACGAAATCGACTCTGGCGTGAAAATCCTCGCCGACATCGACGTGAAACACTCGGCACCGCTGGCCGAGCGACCGCTGACCGAACTCGTGGACGAAACCCTCGGGCGCGGACGCGCGGACGGACTGGTCGTGAGCGGCGTCGGAACCGGACACGAAGTCGATACCGACCTGCTCGAATCGGTCGTCTCGGTTCGAGACGAAGCCAGTTCGGACGCCTCCGTCCTTGTCGGCAGTGGAACCACGACGGAAAACGTGGCCGACTTGTTGGAAATCGCCGACGGCGCAATCGTCGGAACCGCGCTGAAAGAAGAGGGGAAGACGACGAACGAAGTGGACGAATCGCGGGTTTCGGAACTCGTTCGCCGAGCGTAAGCGGAAGCAGCACTGCGCGGAAATCGCGGCGTCATCCCGAAGGATGGCACCGCCTGCTGCCGACGCCACTCACGACCAGTTTCAGGTGTACTGCTCCGGGTTTTCTTCGAACGTTTCCTTACATCCCATTCCTTCGCAAAAGACGTAGGTTTCGCCTTCGTACTCGGTTTGGGCTGGCGGGTCGTCCGCATCGACGTCCATTCCGCAGACGGGACATTCGGCCATCGTGATTCACCGATTTCGAGGCACAACCTGCTCGTCAATGGTCGTTTCGGCCACGTTGGAGTCGGTTCAGCGACCGCGGAACCGTCGTCCTCGAAAGAAGAGGGTCACGTTTTCGGTGGGAAAAGTGCGTCTTGCGTTCGTCGAGAACGCCCTACTTTGCCTTCGAATCAGCTCATTCGGTTACGCCGCGCACTTTTCGTCCTTCTCCTTCTTGCCGTCGTCTTTCTTGCCGTCGTTTTGGTCGCTTTCGTTGCTCGCGTCGGATTCGGCTATCTGTTCGTTCTGATTGAGCTGATAGTTGAGCTGTTCTGCCGACGCGTTGCCGTCTTTCACCGCGAACGCGACAGCGCTGTACTGTTCGTTGACGTTCAACTGTTCGACGTACTGCTCTTGGTCGATGTTGGCGATGGCCGCCTGCTTGTTGACCTGTTTGCCACCGTTGTCGTAGCTGACTGCCCACGAACCGTCGCCTTTGGCGTCCGTACCATTCAGCACCGTTGCGGCCTTCCAACCGCCATCTTCGAAGTTCACCGCGGTCGCCTCCGCGACTTGCGCGTTGAGGTTCGCTTGGTAGCTCGCCTGCGTGGCTGTTGCGACGCTAGCGTCGAGAGCGACCGAAACGGCGGCGTTCTGCAGGTTGATGTTAAGCTGATTGACGTCCTGCCATTGGTCGATGTCCGCCTCCGCATCCTGCGTGTTCGACTGTTTCGCGCCGTCGTCCATCCGCTTTACGTCCGACTCCGAGAAGTCGCCCTTCATTCTGGCCATTGCCTTGGCCTCGTCCATCGATTTCGGGTCGAAGTTTATCGCGGCCGCCTTCGCAACCTGCTTGTTCGTGTTGAACTGACAACTCACCTGCCACGCCTTGGCGGTGCTGCCCTCACCGACTGCGATTGCGACGGCGATACCCTGTTCGTTGACGTTCAGTTGGTCGACATCCTGCCACTGTGCAACCGACGAATCTGCCTTCTGACTGTCGCCGTCGCCGACGTTCGCCGCCAGTGCTTTCGCCGTCTGTACGTTGTTGTTTTCTTGGTAGCTTCGCTGGTATGACCGGGAGTAACTACCGCCTTCCGAGATGGCGACGGCGGTACTCTGACTGTTGTAGTTGGCCTGTTCGACCTCCTGTTTTTGCTCGATGTCCGCCTCCGCGCTTTGTTTGCTCTGGAAGACGTCGTCGCTGACGACCCAGCCGGAGAATTCGCGCGAATCGGAGTCACCCGCGAAGACGATGTACGCGTGTTTGACATCTTCGAAGGTGTGTTCTTTCTTTTCTTTCTTGGCGTTTATCGACTCTGCGTCGCCTTTCTGCGTGTTCGTGTTGTTCTGGTAGGTGCGCTGAATCGCATCCGCCTGCCCGCCATCGATGGAGATTGCGACAGCGTTCTCCTGTTGGTTGACGTTCAGTTGGTTGACATCCTGATATTGGATGACTTCGGAGTTCGACTCCTGCGAACTGGATTGCAGGTCACCAGCGCGGTCTGCCAGCCACGATTCGAGGTCTGACGACGTGTCGGCACCGAAAACAAGATACACGTCCTCACCGTTCGCGTTCGTTCGGGCCGCCGCCGAACCGGAAAAGACGGTAGCGGCACCGATACCGGCTGCTGCTATCCCTTTTACGTAGTCTCTGCGATTAAGCTTCCTCTGGTTGCCGTTGTTTTTTGGCATGCTACAAAATGGTGGAAAACGGATTCACACTTTGTTATGAGCAGTCTGATAGAATAATTACGCAGTAATAAGTGCCTACAACGCGGTTTTATAGAATAATTATCCCGAGACTGTATAGAAGTATGGTGTCATCCGTTGACTTGTTGTATGAAAACCATTTGTGTGAGAGTATCAGAACGATAGTACGAGTGAAGCGGCGAGCGAATGAAAATTGACGCCCGACGAGTAGATTCCCCTGTCGATGAAACAAGAAGGTGACCGAAGCGAACTGGCGTATGGTGTGTCTACCGACTCAATAGTCGATGAAAATAGGAGATAGCGTCGATTGTACGCGGTTGCTACCCGAATCGCGGGGTCGTCTCACCCCTCCGTCATTCGTGCTCGTTCTACGGCCTGCGGAATACGTAGGTCACCCCGGCGCGCTCGATTCGAATCGCGCCAGCACGGTGGTCGAAGACGAGCGAATCGGCCCGGCCGTCGAAATCGTGCAGCGGCATTCCTGCGGTGACGTGTCCATCCCGAGTGATGGTGAATCGGGCAACACCCATTCTGGCAATGAGTTTTGCCTCGTATCCATCGACGTTTGGGGCGAACCGGCGAAGGTTGTCGGAGACTGCGTCCCAGTCCGAGATGGGTACGCGCGTTGCCATACGTGAACAGATGCCACCGAAAGTAAAGTCGGTATCGACGCGAGCAAAACGTCTGGACTATCGGTATCACCGTGTGCATTCGACGCCCGAAAAACGAAAGCGCGCACCGCCCTCGTCGCTGTCCTCGACGTGCATTTTCCACCCGTGAGAATCGGCGATTTCCTGAACGATACTCAGACCGAGTCCGGTGCTATCGGCGGTGGAGTAGCCCGATTCGACGATGCTTTGGCGCTGTTCTTCCGGAATCCCGGAACCGTCGTCTTCGATGTAAAAGCCGTTGTCCGTGGTTCCGACCGAGATGGCGACGTCGTTGCCACCGTGTTCGACCGCGTTTCGAAAGAGATTGGCGAACAGTTCGGTCAGACGGCCGTGGTCTGCGACGATTCGAACGTCGGAGAACGTAAGATAGAGCGTGGCTTCCCCGCTCTCGATACCGTCCCAAATATGCTCGACGAAGTCGTGAAGATGGATGACTTCGCGGTCGAGTTCCTTTTGGCCCTCCCGAGCGACCTCCAACAGGTCGGTGATGATGGCCTCGATGCGGTCTGCGGCCGCTTCTATTTCGTCGAAATGCTCCTCTTTGCCCGTCTTCCGAGCGACGTTGAGATAGCCGTAAATAATGCTCAACGGACTTCTGAGGTCGTGTGAAACCTTGCTCGCAAACTTGTCTAAGCGTTCGTTCTCCTGAATGAGTTCTTCTTCGCGCTCCTTTCGTTCGGTCACGTCGCGAACAGCACAGACGTACTCGTTTTCTGCGATGGTCGATATGGAAAGAGTTAGCGTGAGCGTATTTCCGTCGTGATTTTGGCCGGTGACTTCGCCCGTCCATTCCCCTTCCGAATCGACCGTCGGGACGATGTCGGAGCGGAGACGCTCGACCGACTCGTCGGACATCGTCTCGGCCCATCCCAGTCCGATGAGCGTTTCTTGGTCGTAGCCGAACAGATCCGCGTAGGCCTCGTTGACGTAGTTGAAATCGAACGAGTTCGTGAGAAGAGCGATACCTTCGTTGGTCATCTCGATAGCCCGGAAGCCACGGTGAACCTCCTTTTCGGTTCGGCGATGGGAAACAGCCTGACGGATTTGCGAGATGAGCGAAAGTAATCTGGTGTCCGTCGTCCCTTTTTGCAGATAGTTGGTCGCGCCCGAAGACATCGCTCTGCTCGCTACGTCTTCGCTTCCGCTGCCGGTGAAGACGATGAACGGGAGACTCGGCCACCGCTCTCTGACGGTGTCGAGCAGTTTTAACCCGGAACCGCACTCCGGGTCGTAATCGCTGACGACGCAGTCGATGTCTGCATGATGCTCTGAAAGATAGTCGATGGCATCGTCGTTGCTCGTAACAGGGACGACCGTGTCGATGTCGTTTTCGCGTTCGAGAGACTCCCGAGACGCTTGCAGAACCGCTTCGTCGGCGTCAACATGAAGAACGCGAATCCCGATTGGTAGATTCCTCCTCGTCGATATATCCTCTACACTCGGCATGGAGTCGTTTTTCCGAAAGTGGCCGTAAGATATATAATTAACCTATTTATTTCAGCGACCTATTGTGGAAACAAGGATAGGACGAGAAATCACGACTGAACTATCGGTCGCCAGCCACCCATTTGTGGGAGAATGCGGTTCCGCAGGTGCAGTAGGCGTAGGCGTGAATCACGTCCCCCTCGCCGTAGAGTCCACCGACATCCTCGTTTTGTTCTTCCGCGAACGCGAAGATGAACTCAACATCGTGGTCGCCGTCCGGACAGTCCGCACCGGAGAGGTCGGCCGCGATGTCTCCTTCGGTTCCCATCGCCTGCTTTGCAAAGCCCATCGCCTCCATTCCCGTCGCCTTCTGGAAGATGCTTCGACCAGTGTCACCCGAAACGATGAGAAGCGTTCCACCGGGAACCGACTCGCCGTAGTCGGTAATCGACTCGTTCGAAACGAACGAGTCGGCGAGAAAGAGCGCCACGTCGTTGGTGCGCTCACCCGCCAAAAATTCCGCGCGTTTGTCCGCGCTCATTGGTCGTCCACCTGCTTTGCGATGTCGGCGAGACTTTCGTTCGGCGCTTCCGTCGCCTCGTAGACGGCGCGCTCGCCGGGATTCCGAATGCCGTACTTGAATCCTTCTTCGACGACGTCCACGAGAACCGACCCGCCGAACTGGCGGTTGCTCTCGGCGAACCATTCGGAGAGTCGGTTCTCGCCCTCTCCCGGATTCCGGGCGATTCGTGGCGTGTCGTACAGACCGCGAATCAGGCGGCCGTCGCCGGTCAGTGGGCGCTCGATTCGAGCGCGGTATTCGGATTCGTCCGCGACGAAACGCACGATTTCGTCTGCCGGAAACGCGTCCGCTTCGTCCGCTGGAATCTCGATTCGTGGACGGTTCGTCGCACCCGCTTGTGCCATCGTCGCCCGGACTGTTTCGGTCGTCTCGCTAGAAACCCGCTGGGTCATGGTGATGAAAAGACAGTGTAAGTGTTTGAGTGCTCCGACGAATTACTCGTCGTCTTCTTCGTCGTCGCCTTCGCCGTACAGTTCGTCAACGGACTGGTCGCCGCGCTCCGAAATCGAGACGTTTAGTTGGGCGACTGCCTCGCTGATTTCCTTGCCGCGAACGGAGATACGGCGTCGTTCGCCGTCTCGTTTCGGGTTGTAGCCCGTGCCGCCTTCGAGGAGCACGTCTTTGAGGTTCGGGCCGTTGACGTCGCCGCGCATCGGTCGGCCAGCGTTGTCGGAACCGCCCGTGATTTCGACCGTGTAGCCGTCAAGTCCGACGGCACCGCCGTCTACGTCCTCGCCGATGGATTTGCCGAGGAATCGGTTCGCATCCTGTCCGTCGATGTCGCGTTGATAGGCCGTTCCGGAGTCGGGATCCGCAACGACGACCTGAAAGTTTGCCATACGGAAACGATGACGGTCGCTCCCTAAAAGGAATACGATTTTGAGCGGTGCACGTGTGACGTGCTAGTGGCCGAAGCGGCGCACGAACGGCAACGTTCGCCGAAGCCCCTTTAGAGTGGGACGATGTGTTCCTTGCGGGGAGCATGGCCGACGTCTACTACTTCGTCAGCGACCTTCACGTGGGGGGCGACGAACAGCTACAGGAGTGTGAGTTCGAAACCGAGTTCATCGAGTTTCTTCAAACGCTCGAATCGGCGGACGAGGACGCCGAACTGATAATTCTCGGCGATGCCTTCGGACTGTGGGAGTTCACCGAGACGGATGGGATAGCGAAGTTCGACAAACTCGTGAGCCATCATCCGCAGTTGTTCGAGCAGTTTCGGAAGACCGGTGAGAACGTCACCATCACGCTCATTCCGGGCAATCACGATGCCGAACTGGCGGGCTATACAGAATACATCGAGCGATTACGGGAGTTCAACGTCATCCTCGACCCGACACTTTCGCTCGTCAGAACCGTCGCCGAGCGGAAAATTTGGATAGAACACGGGATGCAACAAGACGCACATAACCGAATGCCGGATTTCGGCAATCCACGAGCGAACCCTCTCGGATACTTCGTCAATCGCCATATCACGAGCAAGGCCGGACAACTCTCGGGGCGTGGGAGGTACAACTGGCTGAAAGATATCCAGTCGCTCACGCCGCTCGAAGAGATTCCGGATTGGATAGCGTCGAACTACTTCTATCGAGAGATGAGTCCATTTCTTCGGTATGCCGCGCTTCCGTTCTTGCTCCTGTTCAACGTGAGCCTCATCTATCTGGTCGTTTTGCTCATCGGGGACAGTGGCTTGTTCGGTGCAAACACGGCAACGAGGGTCACCGCCGAGATACTTCGGGATTTGGGATTCGTCGGAAGTCTCATCGAGTTCGTCTTTTTCGTCAATCTCGTAGTCGTCAGCCTCCTGTTCATCATCTCGATTCCACTCTACTTTTTCGTCCGTGACGCGCGGAAAACGCTCGAACGGTTCGACCTCGTCCGGTCGGACGAGCCAACTGAAAACCCCGATACGCCCTACGTCAAGGCCGCGAAAAACGTGTTTGAGGAGTATCCCGACGTCGTGGCGTTCATCTACGGCCACACCCATCGCGTCTCGCTCACGGACGTCGGCGAACGCGTTATCATCAACACCGGAACGTGGCTCAAGCGACTGCACCGAACCCCGACGTGGGTCGGGCTCCTCCCACCGGTGTACTACCCCTCGTTCCAATTGAACTACTTCCGAATCGGCGAGGAAGACGGAAGCGTAATCGTGGAGTACCACACAATCCAGAAGGACGCGCCGAACGAGCTCACGCTGCTGCAACGACTGCTTTCGCGCAGACCGAAATCCGACCCGAAAATTCCTGACCGAACTGTTATCGAGGGGTCGGAAAAAACGGTTGTCGAATCAACGTCGAAAGAGTAAAAGCCGACAGAGGCAGGCTATTTCGCGCGAACGACTACGGTGTTGGCGGCGATGTCGCCGATTCGCTGGCGGTCGTCGTTGATGAGCATAACCACAAGCCCGACGGCGTAGTGGAAAAACGCGTCGATGATTCGAAGCGCGTTTCGGACGACCGACGCGCCCATCGAACACGGGTCACCGTGTTGCGTGACGACGACGATTCCGAGCAACCGTTTGCCGACCGTCTGGCCGTACAGTCCTTCGAGGACGACGTGATAGCCGAAGATGATGGCGAGGGCCAAGAGAATCGCGAGGCCACTCGAACCGAGCAATCCGCCAATCACTCCGCCGACGACCAGCGCGCAGACGACTGCGATGATTTCGTCGAGTATCAGCGCGACGACGCGGTTGAGAATAACGTCTTCTTCAGTTCCCATGACTGGTTCTGGCATTGCCATCAGCCTCCGAGACAAAGGTCATAAGTTTTCTGTTGTGTCGTCTTCGAACCATGTTCGCCACTCGACCAAAGAGAGCGATAGACAGACTGGCTTCCGGTGGGGTTAGCGATTCCTCCACGAGCGAAGAAGCAAGCGACTGAGCGAGTGCCGTGCTTTTGATCCAGCTTTTACAGGGAATGTGAGAAAGCGTCGCTCTCTCGTTCCTTCACGGGCGACGCCCGTGAAGAAGACAGTCAGCGTTCTGGCGAATCACCCGGACGCTGGCCTGCGACCGTCGTAAAAGGTGGTGGTCAAAAGGTGGTTTCAGAACGGATATTGACGCTTCTCTTCTTGCACCGAAACCCACTTCGTCTGGGTCAGTTCGTGCAGAATCGCTTCGCCGTCGTACCGTCCAATGCCGGATTCTTTCACGCCACCGAACGGCACGTTCGGTTCCTCGTTGATCGGTTGGTCGTTGATGTGAACCATGCCCGCTTCGATACTGTCCGCGAGTTCACGCGCACGGTCCATGTCGCCAGCGTGAACCGCACCGGCGAGGCCGTACTCGGTGTCGTTCGCCATCTCGATGGCTTCCTCGTCGTCCGAGTACGGAATCACGGGCGCAATTGGACCGAAGTGTTCGTTGCACGCCGCGGCCATGTCGTTGGTCGCACCGGAGAGAACCGTCGGTTCTACGAAGAGGCCATCGTGGTCGCCACCAGTCTCCAGCGTCGCACCGGCCTCGACGGTCGATTCAACGTAGTCGAGCATCTGGTCGCGCTGGCCTTCATCGATAATCGGCCCGATGACGTTGTCCCTGTCCGTGGGGTCGCCAATCGGCAGACTCGCTGCTCTCTCAGTTAATTTCTCGACGTACTCGTCGTACACATCCTCGTGGACGATGTGGCGGTTGATCGAAATACAAATCTGGCCCTGATGGAGGAACGACCCGAACACCGCCGAGTCGATTGCGGCGTCGATATCCGCGTCGTCGGTGACGACGAATGGGTTGTTGCCACCGAGTTCCATCGCCGGGAGTGCAAGGTTCTCTGCGGCCTTCGAAGCCACGCGCTTGCCGATTTCCGTCGAACCGGTGAACGCCATCACGTCGAGTTCGGGATGCTCGGCCATCCGGTCGCCGATGTCGCTTCCGTGGCCGGTCACGACGTTCAACAGACCGTTCGGCAGGCCAGCCTCGTCGAAAATCTTCGCTAGTAGCAGGCCGCCGGTCACAGGCGTCGGCGAAGCAGGCTTCAAGACGACCGCGTTACCGAGCGCCAACGCGGGAGCGACGGCACGCATCGAGAGGTTGAACGGGAAGTTCCACGGTGAGATGACGCCGACGACGCCTGCCGGGATGCGCTCGATTTCGTTTTCCTTGCCGGGGATAAACGAGTCCTGCTCTTTGGTGCCGAGTTGGTCGGCCAGACCGGTGGCGTGGTGGCACATCCCCTGTGCGGTCTGCCACTCGGCGAAGGCCTTGGCGTTCGCGCTCCCCGATTCGACCGCCAGCGATTCGAGAATCTCGTCGCGGTGGTCGTCTAGCAGACCGAGCGCGTTTTTGATCACGTCTACGCGTTCTTCTGCCGGTTGCGCGGCCCAGTCGGCCTGCGCCTCCGCGGCGGCCTCGTAGGCGCGGTTTACGTCCTCCTCGGTACCCGCCGGAACCGTCGTGATTGGTTCCTGCGTCGCCGGGTTCGTCACTTCGAGTTCGTCTCTGTCGCCACCCTCGACCCATTCGCCGTCGATATAGAGCGCGTTCCAGTCTCCGTCCGCGGTGAAATCTCTGTCCGACATTCGGTTGCAACTCCGTCCTTGACCCCGATAAAGAGTGGGGAATCGGCGGTGTCGTGTGGTTGTGTTGGTTGCCTCTACGCCGTTCGCTCCCGTACCAATTCGGCCAGTTCCGCCTTCGACAGTCGGTTTATTTCGGGAAGCTCACTCGGTTCGAGTGCGTCGTCCAGTGCGGTGTAGAAAATTTTCGCTGACACCTCGTGGTCTGGATAGGCCGCCGAAACGACGTGGTAGTAGATGCTCAACTGAATTTCGTACTCCGATTGGGCGTCTCTGCGAAGGTCAGTTTTGTAATCCACTATTTCGACTGAATCTGGGGTGACGTGAATCAAATCCACGATCCCCGAAATCGTCACCTGTTCGCCGTCAACCGTGAGCGGCAGGTAGGCGTTCTCCTCGATTATTTTCTCGCCGTCCATCGAGTCGATAAACTCGGCAACCCGGCGCTGGTCGTCGGATTTCGGTTCGACCGGTTCGTCGCGTGCGTAGCGCTCCGCGAAACCGTGGAGTCGCGCGCCGAAATCGGTGCCGCGTCCCTCGCGGTCTTCGAACACGTCGTCGCGCATGAGCGTGTGCGGTGTGTGGCCTCTCGGCCCTTCCGGGTCGGGCGTCGAAATCCGAAGTTTCGTCTGTTCGGTGCGAACTGACTCGTCCACCGAGAGGTCGGGCGTTCGTTCCCACGCATCAATTGGAAGGTTCTCGAACAGCGGACTCGGGGACTCGCCCGCCGAGAAAACGAGATGTGATTCGGCCCGCGTCATCGCCACGTACAGCAGTCTCCGTTCCTCGTCGTAGTTTTTCGGAAGACAGTGCCGGAGAACGTCGGTTTGCCAGTCGTCGTAGATGTGCGGTCGGCCGTGCGCTTCTGCGTAACGTTTTCGCTGGCGGAGTCCGACCGGGTCGCCGTAGGTGATGGCCCGGGTGTCAGAGCCTCGGGTCGGGAATCGGCCTTCGTTCATGTTCGCCAAAATCACGATCGGATGTTCGAGTCCCTTCGCAGCGTGAATCGTCTGCACCGTCACCGAATCAGAGCCGATTCCGTCGGCCACCTCCTGCGTGGTTCCGCGTTCGATACCGCGCTCTACAAATCGAATCAGGTCGCCCCGAGTCATCGTCGTCGCGTCGAACACCGATTGCAGGGTCGAGAGCAACACGTCGGCGTCAGTTCCGTCGTAGCCGTACCGCGAAAAGACCGTTCTGGCAACCGCGCCGACGGTTTCCATATCCTCGATTTCGGCGCGGAAGTCGGCCATGTCGGTCGGATATTCTCCAGTTTCGAGGACGTGCTGAACCTCGTCCAGACTGTAGCCCGCCTGTTCCAACACGACGGCCCACCCTCGATTCGAATCGGTTTCGAGGATGCGAAGCCACGCGAGGAGGAGTTTCGCCGGGTCGGTGCGGAACAGTTCGACGCCGCCTTCGTACGCCATCGGGATGCCGTACTCGTCGGCCACGTCCTGTAGTTCACGGCCGAAATCCCGAGTTCGGGTGAGAACCGCAATATCCTCGTGGCGTGGGGCGAGTAGTTCGCCGTCTCGTTCGATGGCGTACTCCTCGTTTCCGACGACCTGCTGAATCGTCTCCAACACGGATTCGTGTTCGTCGTCGCTGACGACGGCCTCGATGCGCGAATATTCGTGTTCCGTGTTCGAGGAGAGCGGGACGATCTCCTCGGCGATGCCCGGGTCTACGTCGTCAGATTTCGCGGCTTCCGTCGTGAGGCTGTGTTCCGAAAAGTCGAGGATGGCCTGCGTGGATCGGTAGTTTTCGACCAGTGCGATGTCGTTCACGTCCGCAGTAGAAACCCCGACGCGCTCCCCGTCGTCGTTCAGTTCGTCGGCGAATCTCTCAAGTCGGGATTCGAACTCGGTGATGTTCGCCACCTCGGCGTACTGAAACGAGTAGATGCTCTGTTTCCAGTCGCCGACGACGCAGAAGTTGTCGGTTCCGGCCAGCAGGAGGGCGAGTTTGAACTGGATTTCGCTCGAATCCTGAAACTCGTCCACCATCACGTACTCGTATTTGCATTCCTCTCGCAGGTCGTCGTCCTCACAGAGTAAGACGAACGCGAACAACTGGAGGAAGCCGAAATTGAGGTAGTTCCGCCGGAGCGCGAACCGGACGTACTCGAAATACACGTCGTGGACGAACTCCTTCAGCGCTTCCCGGTCGGTATCGAAGACGCGTTTTGCGACCGATTCGTCGATCTGTTTCGTCCCCCTGCCGCCGCGCAGTTCGGACTTTTCCGGTGCATCGGGAAGGTAGCATTTTCCGCGCCCGTACCGCCCCAACTTTTTGCGGAGACGGGACTGCTTGCGCCCGCGCTGTTCGTTCACGGAGTCGAATATCTCTCGAAAGGCGTCGAACTCGCCGTCAAGCGACCGCTCACTGTTTCGGTACCAGCCGTCTTCGGTTGGAAAGACGCCTTTCGCGGACAGTTGGTGAATCAGTCCGAGCAGTTCGCTCGTATCTCGGACGATTCTGACGAACTCGGCGTGTTCCGGGTGGTCGTCGGTGAATCGGTCGATGAACTCCGAAAAGTGGGCTTCCTCCACGATTTCCTCCCCGAGAATTCGCGTACTGGCGGTGATATGGTCGTCGATGCCGAGCAACTCTGGTGCGTCGAAGCCGTGTTCTTGAATGATGTCGTGACAGAGGCTATGAAACGTCCCGATAGGCGCGTCCGCCAGTTCGCGCATTTCGTAATTGCAGTGTTCGACCACGCGCTCTTTCATCTCCGTCGCCGCGTTGTTGGTGAACGTGACGAGCAGAACGTCGTCCGGGGAGACGCCCGTTTGCGAAACGATATTCGCGTAACGTCGGGTGATAGTGAACGTTTTTCCGGTTCCGGCCCCGGCATCTACCCTGTAAATCCCGTCGGTGCTGTCGATGAGCGTCTGTTGTTGGTCGTTCGGATTAGTCATCGGTGAGAATGCAGTCGCGGTTGTCGAGATGGTCGAATGCCGGTTCGCCGACCGGGAATCGCTCCCCGGTTCGGTAGTCGTTCAGTTCCCCCAATCGCTCTGCGACGAACGATTCGAAGGCGTCCACGTCTTCACGGAAGTAGTTTCGTTTTCGAACTCCGTTCAGTTCGCGGAGGGCTTGGTCACAGCCCTTTCCGGGGTCGGCGTCGGTCGTGACCGCAGACGACACGTCCGCCGTGAAATTCGCGGCGTATTCCGACTCGCGGAGGTCCGCCTTGTCGGTCGTTTCCGGAAACGGCCTGCGCGAGGCGATTTCTCGGTACTGCTCGAAACCAAGGTCTTCGAAAGTCGTCCGGCAGTCCTTGTAGCCGTCACAGAGTCGGTCGTAGACTTCGCGCGAAGCGACGAACTCAGGAAACGATTCGGGGTAGTAAGTCACCGTCGTCAGGGTGTCTCCGATGTCCGCCTCGCCCGTCACCACGTCGGAAAGCGTTTCGAGGAAGTGGAAGAAGGTAAATCGATGTTGTCGGCCGGGATGCTGGTTGCGCCAGTGGGCGAGATACAGCAGGGCCTGAAAGTTCGGTCGGTCGACGATATCGTCACTCGAGGACGATTTGACGACCGAATACGCCGATTTCTTCGACCCGCTTTTGTAGTCCAGCAGTCGGGTTGGGGAGTGGACAAGGTCGATTTTTCCCTTCAGTCCCAGCGAGTCGTTTTCGAACCAGCGTTCCGTGAGCGGGGATTCGACCGAGCGGTCGAATTTCTCTGCGAAGGTATTCTCGCCCCAACCGCTCTCCGGCGTGAGAAATTCACCGGATTCCGGCGGGTCGGCATCGAGATATTCGATGATGGTCTCGATACCGATTCGGTATCGCGTCTCTCGAACCGGGCGTTTTGCGTCGGGAAAAAACGGCGAGACTTCGTCCAGCATGATTGCTACGACCTCCGAAATCAGGTCGTCATCGACCGCGGGTGAATGGTTCACGTAGAACTCCGCGAAGTCGTGAAACAGGTTTCCTTCGCGGAAATAGATTTTGTCCGGCGATTCGAGGGCGGTGCGGAAGAAGTAATCCCGCGGGCAAGCGACGAAGGAGTTCAAACTCGATTGGCTGATGGCGTCCGTCGATTCAGCGATTTCATCGGAAACGGAAATCGGTTCGTGCTCGAAACCGACTTTGTGGGTTCGGTAGGGCCGCGAATGAGCCACCGATTCCAAATCGCTGAATCGGTCGAAATCCGCGTCTAACAGTTCTTCGAAGTAGAGACACGGCGTAACCGGGCGTCCACCGCTTTCGTCCAGCACGAGGGAATACCGTTCGACCCCGTTCTGAAGCAGGAGTTGGAACTGTCGAAGATTTCTGTCGAACTGCCGTTCCGAATCAGTCCACGGCCAGACGGGCGGGGAATGTGTCCAACCCTCGTCCATGCCGAGGTAGAACACGACCGGCCTGTCCACGTAGGCCGCGGATTTCGCGCTGGCCAGCAGAACGCCGTTTTCGTCTCGGTCTACCGGAACGTCGAACGACTGAAGGTAAAATTCGAGGTCGTCCACAGCCGTTTCCGTGACCTGTTTCCCGGCGATACCGAGCGTTCCGAGTTCTCGCCGGAACTCCGGAAGGGACACGCCAGCGCGGGATTCGAACCGTTTCAGTGCGGAAGCGAACGTCTCGTCCTCGATTCCGTCGCGGAACGACTGAAGCCATTCGACCGACGAAGCAGAAAGTGCCGAAAGCCGCTTTTCGTCGTGTTCGACGGCCGGATTCTCGCCGAGCGCGGTCAGCACGGGGCGGACGTCTCGAACACGCAGGTCGCTTCCGGCGAAACCGGCGCGAAGGAGCGACAGGAATGCTCGATTCGCCGATTCGTCGGCAAATTGGGGGCCGCCGTGAAACGGGATTTCCGCGGATTCGAGCGCCGATTCCACGAGAGCAGGAAACGAACTGCCGCCGTCCATCACGACAGCGACTTCGTTGGCGTTTTCCGCGGTGATGCTGTCGAAGAGCGTTTCCACGATTGCGCCCTCCGAATCGAAGACACGGAACGGTTCGTGATCGAACGAGGTGTCCGCAAACGCGGAAATCTCGTCGTACTCCGAGGGTAAAACCGAGCGTTCCAGTTCGGAAAACAGTTCCAGCGCGATTACCGCGACCGATTCATCTTCGGATTCGTACTCCGCCAGTCGTCGGTGGCGGGTGTCCGCCTCCTGCGCGATGGCAACTACGGTTGCCATCGCATCCGTGTCGAATCGCTCGTACTCGAAAATCGAATCCAACGACCCGGTTTTCGACCAGCAATTGAGCACTGCCCGGACGAGATAGGATGCGCGTTTCCAGTGCAGTTCGGTTCGGTCGATGACGGCAAGGAACAGTCTTCGGTCGTCGGGTTGCCACTCGCGCCCTGCCGCGAGTCCACGGGGCGTCACCGCGAACGACCCGAGCCGGGGTTCGTCCAGTCGTCGGTTCAACGCCTGTGCAAGCGGCGCGTCTGGAACGACGACGCGGTCGTACCCCCGACAGTCGTCGTAGAGTCGTTCGACCGACTTCGCCTTTTTCAATGACACGACAAGGATGTGGTTGGAGTGGGCGCAAAAACCTACCGACGAGTGGGTTAGAAAATCGGGAACAAAGAAAATAAAATCTCAGAAAACGACGTGACGAAATTCGTGTTTTGGGGCGAACATTCATACTGCTGACAGCGAAATAGAGAAGTATGACTCGATGGTTACGTCTTGGCGGTTGGGCGATCCTCGCACTCGTCCTCCTGTGGCTCGTCGCGGAAATCGTGAGCATCGTCCTCGGCTTCCTGTCGTGGCTCGTCAGCACCGTCCTCACCCTCGTCGTCCTCGCAGTTCTGTTGTATCTGGCGTACATCGTGGTGTCGAATGTGGTCGGCGGGAGCAGCGAGTCAGGTCGGTCACAGTCACGCAAGCGAGAGCGCGAGCGAGAGAAAATATTCGAATAGGGACGACTGCCGACTGTTCGGCAGTCGCCATCGGCGACCGAACCGACGAAGGAAAAGGCCTCCGGCGAATACTGTTTCCCAATGAACATCCAGTTTCTCGGCGGGGCGCGCGAAGTCGGGCGAAGCGCGATTCTCGTCAACGATTCCCTTCTGCTCGATTACGGGATGTTGACGGGAAATCCGCCGCAGTTTCCAGTCGGAAGCGTGAATCCCGACGCTGTCGTCGTCTCACACGGCCACTTAGACCACGTCGGGATTCTTCCCTCCCTACTTTCCGGCGACGACCGTCCGCCGATTCACTGGACGCCGCCCACCCGGGAGTTGGCCCACTTGCTCGCGCGCGACACGCTGAAACTCCACGGTGGGAGCTACGACTGTCCGTTTACGGAAGCCGACCTGAAACGACTCAGGCAGGTGTCGGTTCCGCACGGCTACCGCGAGACGTTCGAAGCGGCAGGTCACAAAATCACGTTTTTCGACGCTGGCCACATCCCCGGAAGCGCGCACGTCCTCGTGGACGACGGCGAGACGAGACTGCTCTACACCGCGGATTTCCACACCGGCAACCAGCGACTCTTGTCGGGAACCACGGCGCGACCCGACGCGGACGTGGTCATCTGCGAAAGCACCTACTCGGACGTGGAACACGACGAGCGCAAGCAGGTCGAAGAGCGATTCGCAGAGAGCGTGAAGACGACGCTCTGGGAGGGCGGAACCGTCGTCGTTCCGGCCTTCGCCATCGGTCGAACGCAGGAGATGTTGCTGGTCTGTGAAGCCCACGACATCGACTGCTACGTCGATGGGATGGGCAAAGAAGTGACACGAATGCTCCGACGAAATACCGACTTCGTCCGGGACGAGGATGCACTCAAACGAGCCGTCTCGAACGCGCGATTCGTGGCGGGAAAAAACGGCCAGCGAAAGCGGATTGCGAGGAAAAACACGGTCATCGTGACGACCTCCGGAATGCTTTCAGGCGGCCCCGCGATGACCTACATTCCGGAAATCCGCGCGAACCCCGTCAACAAAATCACGATGACTGGCTATCAGGTCGAAGGAACGCCCGGCAGGGAACTGCTGGATTCGGGCCGCGGCGAAATCGACGGCCGGGTGATGCCCGTCAGCGCACAGGTGGAGTCCTACGACTTTTCCGCCCACGCAGACCGCGATGGCCTGCTCGACTTTCTGAAATCGTACCGAGATGCGACGGTGTTCGTGAATCACGGCGACAGGTGCGAGGCGTTCGCCGAAGAGTTGCGGGGCAATGGATACGACGCGAGTGCGCCAGAAGTTGGAGAGGAATGGACGAGCGCATGAAACGCTATCCTCCGATGTCACGACCCGACGACGCACCGAAATCGCTGTTCGACGGCGGTCACTTTTGGATTCAAGAGAAGGTGGACGGCACACATCTCCGGTTTCGGCTTCAGGAGTCGGGACTGCTCCAATTTGGCGACCGGAATCGCGTCTACGATGCGGACGCGATTCCGACGCCCTACCAACACGTGGTTCGGCATATTCGAAAAAACCTCGACCGGTCGGCGCTCCGCTCGGCAGTCGAAAACGTCGAATCCGTCGTCTTCTTCGGCGAAGCAATGTATCAGCACATCATCGACTACGACTGGCGTCGAACGCCGTCGTTTCTGGGGTTCGACATTTGGTCGGACAGCAGTGAGCGGTTTCTGTCTCCCGACCGGGTGGAGGCGATTTACGACCGTCTCGGTCTGAATCACGTGAACACGTTCGAAAAGGAGGTTCGGGCGGTTGATTTCGACCCCCATGACTACGAGGTGCCACAGTCGAACTGGTACGACGGGAAAGCGGCGGGTGTCGTCCTCCGGAACAAAACGGGTGGGCGCGTCAAATTACTCGATGGAGATTTTGAAGCGACAAACGAACGAAAAACGAGCGAGAAATCACCGAAAGACTTGGCCCGAGAATGTGCGACTGACCGTCGTTTCGAACGGGTAGCAAACGCGCTGGAATCGAATGGGCAGGCGGTTGCGGTGGATGCTCTGTTCGAACGAACGTTCGAGACAATCGTGCGCGAAGAACACGCCCGCCTGTTCGGCGAGGCGAATGACATCGACGTGCAGGCGTTTCGGTCGGAACTCGCGTCGCTCACCCAGCAGTTCGTCTCCCGTCGCTGAAATAGAACACCGATTTCGCCCCGTCTTATTGTTTCGTTTCCGGCAATCGAACGATGTCTTCCGGATTCTGGTACGCGTAGATGACGATGTCGCCGTGGTGGCGTTGCTCTCGGAGCATTTTTTCGCCCTCCTTTCTATTCACGTCGGTCATGATTTCCAGCGCGGTCAGAATGTCCGTTTGCGCGATTCCTCGTTCTCCCTTCGGAAACTCTTCACCCGCCGACTCCCGGCCGTCAAGCATCACCCGCACGTAGTCGGCCACGTCGCGCGACCCGTCCAATCGTTCGTGCCACGAAAGCGGGTAGATGCTGATGCCGTCGCCGATTCGATAGAACACGTCGTCTGCGACCCACGTCATCGAATCGACGATGCGTCCTTCTAGCAGTTCGTCGGTTCTCTCTCGTTCGTAGCCGAGTGCATCAGCGTAAGCGTGGATGACTGAAAGCGGAACGCCCGGTTCGCCGCGAAGGTGGCGTTCGAGATACGTTACGAAATCTTCGACTCGGTAGTATCGGTCGTGTTTCGCTATGTCATCGACCAATCGTTCGTCAACGAGTGCCATGCAAAACTATTCGAGGGATAACGCGATAACCCTCTGCGGAACCGTTCTGAGAGGTTCCGCGTTAGTGCTACGCCGAACCGTAGCTGCTGTATCGGAAAGTCACTGCAACGCCAACGGCCTGAAAACAGTTATCGGAGCACAAAAGAAAGTCACGGTTGAAATGATTGCGGACACCCTCCAAACACTGCGGTCGTCGCTCCGGCGAATCGACCCGGTTACGGTGAGCTATCTCGGAGTTCTCGGGATTCCGAGTTATTTTGCGGAGTCGCTCGAACCGCTCCGGATATTTATGCTGTTCTGGCTGTTCGGCCTGTGGCCGCTGGTTAGCGTACTGATTCCGACCTCGGACGAGGAATCGCCGGTAGAATTCGACACCGACTGGCGCTGGCGAGGGCGCTTTCTGGCGAGCAACCTTCTCGTAATGGTCAACCCGTTCATCCTCGTGCAGTCGATGGGGCAAATCGTCGGCAACGTCGTCGCGCTTTTTCGGTACCGTGGTCAACCACCAGCACCGGGACGATTCGACCAGCAGACAGAACTCACACTGCCGTTTTCCGGAACGTGGACGGTCGTCAACGGCGGCGTCGAGAAGGAGGATTCCCATTCGTGGAGCATCGTCTCACAGCGATACGCATACGATTTCGTGATTTCGGACGAGGACAGACGCACGCACGATGGTGATGGCGACAGTGCCGACGAGTACTTCTGTTACAGCGAACCGATGCTCGCACCCGCGGACGGAACCGTAGTCGAAACCAAGGACGGTCACCGCGATTCGCCGTATTTTCGAGGGATGCTCGACCCGTTTCAGCGCGACATCAGGGGGAATTACGTCACGATTCGGCACGCGGAAAATGAGTACAGCGTCCTCGCACATCTGGCAGAGGGAAGCGTCGCAGTCGAAGACGGCGAGAAAGTCGAACGCGGCCAGCAAATCGGTCGCTGCGGACACTCGGGAAACTCGACCGAACCACATCTGCATTTTCAACTGCAAGACCGGCAGGATTTCTTTTTCTCGGCAGGACTGCCGATTACGTTCGGTAATCTCGGAATCGAGGACGCCGAAACCGGAGCGAGCGAGCAAAACGAGCCCGCTTCGATTCGAGAGGGTCAGCGCGTGACGACGACCGAATCGACGGATTCCGAAGCTTCAAAACGTCAAATGTGACGAGGACGACGGCATGCCGTCGTCCTCGTCGTCATCGTCTTCGATACCGCCCTCGTGCAGAAAGTCACACGTTCTATCGGTGAGATAGACATCCCCATCTTCGACCGCCACATCGACCGAGAGGAGAGTCGAGCCTTTCGCCTCTCCGTTGTCGCAGTGACCGGAACAACCGTCGAACATCGACCCGTGTTTCGGGCAGATGATGTCGCCGTCGCGCATAGCAGCCCCGAATCCCCGGTCGAGTCGCTGGTCGGTTTCGTGCTGACAGAAGTTTCGCCACGCGGCGATGCAGTCCCCGCCGTTTACCAGAATCACCTCCCCTTTCGACCCGTCGTGTTCGAGAACGGTGAAGAGAAACGAACCGTTTTCGGGGAGTTCGTCAACCGTCGTCAACTGTGTAGCATCGTCCGTGGCGACCATGGATAACCGTTGTTTGCGCGATAGATAAAACGTGCTTCTCCGGAAGAATTAATCGTCGTCCGCGGTCTTCGCTTGCGCGAAATCGTAGGTGACTCCAGTCAAATCAGAAGAAATCTTCCAGAGGCGGTCGGCCATCTGCTCGTCGTACGACCGGTCGCTGGACGGTTGGATTTCGGGCAAACCGCGCATGTTCATCAGTCCACCGGGACCGACGTACTCCCCACCCATGACATCCTCATCGGTCGCGGCGTAAAGCATCGGAAGCGCGCCGCGTTCCGCGCTTTGGGCAAACACTGCGTTCACAAGGCGCATCATCCACAGTCGAAGTCGTGAGCCTTCCTGTTCTGGGCCGCGTCGCTGGAGATTCGTACTCGCATACCCCGGATGGCAGGCGAGGCTCAACACGCCGTCGATACTCGCCTCGTCCAGTCGCCTGTCGAGTTCGTAGGCAAAGAGGACGTTCGCCAGTTTGCTCTGGCCGTAGGCGTCCCATTTGTCGTACTCCTGCTCGCCATGTAAATCCTCGAAGTTGATGTCACCGCGTTCATGGACGCCGCTGCTCTGGGTCACGACGCGCGTCTCCCCCCGCGTTTCGAGCAGTCGGTCGAACAGCAGACCCGTCAGTGCGAAGTGACCGAGATGGTTGACGCCGAACTGCATCTCGTACCCGTCTTCGGTTTCCCGGCGGGGAATTGCCATCACGCCCGCGTTGTTACAGAGGACGTGCAGGTCGTCGTATTCGGCCTCGAAATCGTCGGCGAACGACCGGATAGAGTCCGGGTCTGCAAGGTCAAGTTCGCGCACGTCGAGCGTCGCGTCGGGAATTTCCGTGAGAATACGCCCTTTGACCGTCTTCGCGTGGTTCGTTCGTCGGCAGGCCATGACGACGATTGCGCCCTTTCGAGCCAAGGCGCGGGTCACCTCGTAACCGAGGCCGCTGTTCGCACCCGTGACGACGACGGTCTTTTCGGTCATATCCGGCATTCGTTCGGCAGTCCATCCGGTGTCAGTCATGGAATCGTGTACGATCGCATGGTACAGAAAGCCACTGCCCGATACGGTGGGTCTGAAATTCTTCCCGCGGCCTACACACCTGCACCCGTCGGCGCGTCTGGAAGTTCGACGGGTTCGACCGGAATGCCGAGTTCTTCCAACGCGGCTTCGAGGTGTTCCGCTTTGGCGTAGTCGGAGCCGTCTTCCTCGCGTAGACGTTGGGCGGTAGCCAGCACTTCGGCGCGTCTGTCGTCCGGAATGTCGAACTTGTCGGTCGTCAGTTCGATGGTCAGTCCGTTGTGGTCGCTGGTGTACAGCGAGTAGAAGATGCTCCGGTCGAAGACGTTGTATCGGTGGCCGTTTTCTTCGAGTCCCTGCTTGATTTCCTCCAAGCGTTCCGGTTCGAATCGGAACGCGAGATGGTGAACCGCACCGATTCCGGTTCGCTGTGGCGAGGGATTCGACTGTCGCCCTTCCTCCACGAAGAAGGTGATGACCCGCCCGTCGCCCGTGTCGAAGAACAGGTGCGTGACGTTCGGCGCGTCGAGATTTGGCTGACGGAGGATGAGCGGCATCCCGAGGATGTCGCGGTAGAATTCGACGGTGTCCTCCTCGTTACTTCCGATGAGGGTAACGTGGTCGGTTCCGCTGAGGTGAATCGTGCTGTCCGGGCGGTCTGCCGTGATGGGAATTTCCCCATTTGAGTTCTCGTCTACCATGATTTGGTCGTATCCGTAGATACGAACCGAGCGGCAATATACTCTCGCGGACAGCGACGACACCACGTGACACCGATGCCAGTGGGGCGAAAACTCACCGCAGCGCAACAGACAACCTCACCACTCTTCGACCAACGACCGAATTTCCGGGTCGAGTTCCTCGAACGCCCGCCTGCGACCGTCCCCGTCCGCTCCGGATTTTTTCACGTAGGTTCGTTCTTCGCGGTCGAATATGGCGGATTCGTCCAGTCCGCGCTCTTCCGCTAGTTCTTTGAGCTTTTTGGTGTCGAAGCTTCTCGCCTCGTCGGGGTCGATTCCGGCCCGGTTCAGTTCGGCGCGAATCACTTCCTCGTCTTTTTGATTCCGTCGTCGGGTGGTGTATCGCTTCACCGATCCGTAGTCGGACGAGATTCGTCGGTCGTCTTGGAGAACGTGGAGGAGCGCGTCCCGAACTTCCTTTCGGGCGTCGTCGGCCCCTCTGCTCACGTCGGACAACAGGGTGTAGAGGTTCACCAGTCGGAAGGTGTCCAACTCCGCCAACGAATCGGCGTCGTACTGTCGGACGAGGTCAAGCAGAACGAGCGCGTCCCGAGCGAACCCGAGGTCGAGTTGCGGTATTTCGTCGGGGTCTAGCGTTCGGGTGGGTTTTTGTGTGGGCGTTTGGATGGGTTCGTTTTTCGAGGGAGAGTCGGATTCCACGGATGGCTTGTTTGGGCAATTCTGGTCGTTGGGGGCGTTGGTCGCGCCGTCCTGCTGTCTGCGCTTTTCTCGGATGACGAAATCGCGGGCACCGTCGAAGACGAGGTTGTCCCACGAGTGTCGGTCGTCGTCCGTCGTGCTGATGTGCGCTGCGACGGAGCGGATTGCGTCCTCGTACTCACAGCCCGCCGCCGGGCACGTCGTCGGGTCGTACTCTTCGTCTCGCATAGGTGGTCAGTTGGGGTTCTCGCGGGTTGTTGTGCTGTTAATTCGGCTGTCGCCCCGGTTTCTGCTCGGAGATTTGGCGGCTTCGGTTATAAAATTGCGGCAGTGATGTGGGACGTCTGATGGATAGATTCAGAGGGAGGAATTTGCTGTAGACGGGAGTAGCGAGTGAGGCTTGTCGTAGAGAAGAGCAGTAAGTCAACTTTGTCGTGAGCAAGTCACGACTCCACTGAAAACCGCCACTGCGACGAAATCCAGCGTGTGTTGTCTTGTTTTATGATAGATTTTCGATAGCAAGTCACGGGTCCACTGAAAACCGCCACCACCTCCGCAGGCCACACACCTCCCCAACCGATTCCGTTCCTCGCTTCGCTCCGGTACTCATCCCTCGCGCGAAAACTGGCAGGCCCTCGGGGGTGAACGCCTCAGGCCTGCCGACGCACGCGCCACGGCATTTGCAAAAATAACACAGACCGAAATATTCGAAAGAATAACAGAGGATGAGCGAATAAGGCGGATAACACCCACAGCCAACCATTCCGCAAAAAACTGGGTTAGCAGTTCCTTTTTGCCCCATCGGGACAATCCCCAAGCAATGACTGACGGCTTCGGGGAGGAACCGCCAGCAGACCGGAAATCACCGGTCGGTGAACCCGTCATCCGCGGCGACGAGACGATTACCGGCGAACACGCGAATCAGGCCAAAGCGTTCGATCCGGACGATCCGGACAGCGTCGCGGAAGCCGCCGAAACCGTCCGGGCCTTTGCCGACGGAAGCGCCGGGAGCGAAGACAGCGTCTACATGCTCCGCGGGGCCGCGGCCTGCGCCGCATTGGTTCGAGGCGTCGGGTCGTACAAAGGTGCCGCGGAGGAAGCAGGCGGCGAAACGACGGTTGCCTTCATCCGCAAATGGGCGCGGGTTCACGACCTGCCGCGGTCGATTCGCAGACACGTCGCGCTGGGACAAATCGCGCCGACCGCGGCGAAGCACGTCGCGCGGGTGGGCGGGGACGCCCGATACCAACTCGCGTGGGCCATCCTCGACAACTCGCTGACGGTTCGGGACGTTCGCGCCATCGTCAGCGACATCAACGACGGAACGTCGCCCGAGCGCGCGCTGCGGCGTCACGGGGTGACACTCGGCGAGGTGACGCTCTCGCTTCCGCCGGAGGTGTACCGGGAACTCAGACGGCAGGCCGCGCTGGCAGGCGAAGAACCGGAAGCGGTGGTCGCACGCGCGTTGGAACGCGAACTGGAGTGAGGTGCGAAAAATCCGTTTAGCCGAGGAACTCGCGGGCAGTGTCAACCATCACAGCACCCGCGGTTTCCACGTCCGGCCAGTGAATCGTCTCGTTCGGGAAGTGAGCCTGCTCGATGGTTCCGGGACCGAATATCACGGTCGGAATCTCCGCGTGGACGTAGTGGCGCGAGTCCGCGCCGTAGGTCGCCCCGCGGAGCGTCGTGTTGAGGTCGTCACGGTCGTAGTCGGCCATCGCGGACTGGAGCGCGACGACGACGGGTTCGTCCGCATCCGTCTCCGCGGCCTCGAACTGGATCGAAAATCGTTCGAAAGTCGGCGGGTGTTCGGATAGCCATTCGTTTTCTTCGACCACTTCGGCCAGACGTTCTTCGTAGGCGGCCTCAACTTCGTCAACCGTTTCGCCGGGGGCGACGCCAAGGCGCATTTCGGCAGTCAGGTTCGCCGGGGTGGTGGACGACCACGTTCCGGCTTCGACCGTACCGATGACGATGGGCCACGAGACGGGGAACTCCTCATACAGCGGATGGGTCACCGACTCTCCGCGCTCGGATTCCAGGTCGTAAAAGGCTTCGCGGATTCGCTCGAAATGCGGGAGGACGCTCTCGCCGCGCCAGCGCGTCGCCGCGTGAGCCGAGCGCCCCGTGAGGTGGAGTCGCTTCATGACGCTCCCCTCGGTGGCGATGACGGGGGTGAGGTCGGTCGGTTCCGCGACGATTGCCGCGTCGCGTGAGAAGGGATACGGATTGGAGAGTGCGGCCGCCGCCGCGCCGAGTCCGCCTTCTTCCTCGCCGACGACGCTTTCGACGACGATTCTTCCGTCGAGTTCCCCATCAGCGGTTTCGGCGAGATGCTTCGCCGCGAAGATACAGGTCACGACGCCGGATTTCATGTCCGCCGAACCGCGGGCGGTGAGGTTCTCGCCCGCGTCGTCCCACGTCGGTTCGAAGGGGTCGGTGTCCCACGATTCGCGCGCGACCGGTACCACGTCCATGTGGCCGTTCAGGACGAGCGTCGGCCCGTCGTTCGGATTTCCGAACTCAAGCACGCCCGCCACGCTGGGGCGCTCGGCGAGACTCGGCCCGCCTGCACTGGCTTCAGTGTGTTCGATGTCCGTCGGGTCGTCGGGGAACGACGGATGTTTGGCCAATCGCTCGGCGTCGGCAGTCCACTCGTAGGTTTCGAACCCAAAATCCGCGAGTTTGTCGGCGAGCCATTCCTGTGCGGAGGCTTCCTGCCCGCCCGTCGTGTCGAACGAGCAGAGTCGTTCGGTAACTGTCCGCAGTTCGTTACCCTGCGCATCGATAAACCCTGTCATGATTCGATAGATGCAGGCGGGAGTGTAAACCTTGCCGACCCGATACCGGAAGAGAATGGTAAACGTTTAACCGTCGCAACTCCCACAACTGGATGAGGGCTGGTAGCTCAGTTAGGCAGAGCGTCTGGCTTTTAACCAGACGGCCAGGGGTTCAAATCCCTTCCAGCCCGCTTTTGTGAGGAACGAACGTGGCGAGCAAAGCGGCTCACAGGATTTGAATTAGACCGAGGTTCTGCGCTGGCACAGGTTCTCGGGCGTTGTTCAAATCCCTTCCGGCCCGTATTTCTTGCGGCGAACTTCTTTGTGAGCCGCAAGAATAGTCGATACCCATTCTATACTATTTTCGCAGCTTGTCTACTCGGAAATAACACTGTTGGAAAATGTCACACCACCATTCATTTCTCAACCTATTATGTCGTAAGTAGGGTGGAAACCCCCTCGAAAGGCGATTCCGACGCCGTGGTAGATGGTATCCATAGTATCCCATCACTTAACCATGTCCGGTGCCATTACTGGATGTGAGTGAAGAAACAGAACGTCGAAATCTCCGAATGCCTAACAGCGACGAGATGTTCGGCGTCGTAACAGAACACAACGGCGGGAACCACGTTCGCGTTCGTTGTGAGGACGGAAAAGAACGAATGGGACGGATTCCCGGCCGAATGAAATATCGAACATGGATTAACGAGGGCGACGTCGTCCTCGTCGAGCCGTGGGACTGGCAAGATGAAAAAGCCAACATCGAATGGCGATACACGGGACAGGACGCAGATCAACTTCGACGCGAAGGCCACATCCAGTAATACCCGTTTCTCTAGAACCGAGAACAACTACACTATCCTTATCGAAGTTATCGTCGAGAGTCATCTGGACGATACACACTCCTCCGCGACTTCATTCAGTAGATGTTATACGGTAGCCGAACACAGAACACCGATATGAACCGATTCGTCTCGGATCCGCTCGAACCGTTCGGCATCGTCATGGGCGCACTGCTCGTCCTCATCGGAATCGCAACCCTCGTCGGCACACCATGGGCGAGCAAATCCGGCAGCGCCCTGCTCATGATTGGCCAAATAATCGGCGCGCTCTCCGCAATCGGCATTGGTGCGGCGCTGGCGTGGATTTCTCGGGCGTAAAAAGGCGAGTTTTCGATTGTTAGCCGTCGTTCAGCTACCCTTTGAACGGCAGGAAAGCGAACATAGCCAACAGTATTGCTGCAAGGAAGCTCAAGATAGACACTCCCCAGAGGCCCGCGATACGCTCGTTGAACTCACCGATTTCCGCATTCTGGCTGTTGTACGCATCGACGTTCGACGAAAGGACGACGTTGCCACCCTGACCGTGGGCGACGTAGGTTTGATTGTTCGGACCGAGTTCGGCCGTTCCACCGCTCGAAAGCGAGGTCGTCGTCGTTTTCGGAGCCTCCCACTGTAGGAGCACGGACTCCGCGGAGATGTTCGCTATCGTCGTCGAGTTGTTTTGGTACTGGAAGTTGTTTCCTTGTTGGAGCGTTTGCGTCTCCGGCTCGCCGAACTGCTGTTGCTTGTACTCGTCCACCGGAACGAGCGACTTGTTAGCGCTGTCGTTACTACTCTGGTTGACCACGACGTAGGTCACGTTACCCTGATTGACCGTTTGTGTGTCTTCGCTCAGGTTTTGTACCTCGGTCAACGTGGCTTGGCTCGGGTTCGACTGATTCGGGATGAGGAGTCGGAACGTGGTGTTGTCCTGTTCTACCGTGGTGTTGTTCCCTAACTCAGCCGAGTAGGTTGCGGATTGGTTCGTCCACGCGACTTCCGCAGAACCGTCACCAAGCGACGTGACGTTGTACTGTCGCCCATCGACGTTGAATTTCTGTCCTTGGTTCGAGAGGGTCTGGTCGGGGTTTTCGACCGAAACCGTCGGCTCCTGAGCGACTCCGATGAGTGAGTACGCCCCGGCAGCGATAACCAGAAAGACGGTTACGTAAACGCCCGCTGCTCTTCGTTGCATGTTCTATCTCCAGTCCGCATTGGGCATAATGGTTACTTTTCTCCGTTATACATTCACATAACCAATCTAGAACTAGTTTTTTCGGGTTGAATCCAATATGAAGAACAATATACGACATTTTTAGTGTGTATTTATTCATTTTAAAATTTATTAATAATTGTCATAAATAGCATGACAAAGTCGTATCCGTCCTACAATGGGATGTATATTCGATCAGCAGTCAAAACATCGAAAATGTCAGTGATTGCTCGGCAGATACGCTCAGTACCAGTTATAGACACATTCAAACGAGGTAATAACAGATGTCGGCTTCCAACGCGCTCAGAAGGCTCGACGAGCAAGCAGAACAGCTTTCAACATGGCAATACGTCATCGTCGCAGGATTGTTCGGGCTAATCGCTGGGACCGCCATCTACCTCGCACTCGGCAACGGCATTGCGGTCGCAATCTTCGACGCACTCAGCACCGCATTTGTCGCGATGGGAACGGCGTACATCCAGCGATGGCGTGCGTAACCGACAGTCGCCTCGTTTTTCGGCAACCATACTACAGAAACGTTTCTCGCAAGCCAATAAAAGTGGCAGACAAATAATAAAATGCGACGAAAATACTGTCCCGTTACGAACAGCTACACCGACACGGATATAACTGCCAGTATTACTAGCGGCGACAAAACAGTCAGTTTAGAACCATGGTACGCGAGAACGTACTGTCAATTCTGCATCTGTTCGAACAGCGTGTCTCGGTCGTACACGGAGTCGTCGAGTGACGTCTTATTCATATAACGAGACGACTGTGAACCAACTACTCCGACAATATCCTTCCGCGCATAGATTGCTCTCCGGGTTCACCGCGTTCGTCAGAAAAGCCAAGGGCCGGATTTGAACCGGCGATGGGCGGCTCTGCAGGCCGCTGCGTTCGGCCGGACTCTGCCACCTTGGCGCAGTCACTTCTTTGTATTCTGCTGGTTTAAGTATAGCGGTCTTTCGTTAGCTGATAGAAATAGCAAAAAACCCACCACGAGCGCTAGCGCTCGTGGTGGGTAATGAATGAAAGTATGAGTGGGAGGCGGCGAATCAGATTTCCCAGAGGCTCGCGCA